>JBKPDL010000112.1:0-17041 GCA_046727855.1 Acidobacteriota bacterium | reverse complement strand
CTGGCTGTATTTCGTGGCCGGACTGGTTTCGCTCGTCAGTTTTTTCGTGCCGATGGGCGCGGCGAATTCAGGATGGACGTCGTATCCGCCGCTCGCCGTGCTGGCGACGCAGGGTCAGGATTATTGGCTCGTCGCCATCTTCCTGCTCGGCGTGTCGTCGGCGCTCAAGTGCGGCTCGGCATTTGGCTGTTTCTGGCATCCGAGGCGATGCTCTTTGGTTCATTTCTTTCGGCGTACGTGCTTTTGCGCGCCGGTTCAACGGGTTGGCCAGACGCTGCGAGCCTCCTGCATCCCGCCTCGGCGCTGCTCATGACGCTCGTGCTCGCCGCGGGTACAGCCGCGCTCAGCCTGCGGTCACCTCGACGTATTCGGGTAGCGGCAATCGTTTCATTTCTGTTGTTCGCGGTGTTCGTCGCGATGAAAGCGGCGGACTACCGCAACCTCCTGATGAACGGGCAGACCCCTGCGGCAAACCTGCTGCTGGCTTCCTGGTTCGTTCTCACCGGCGCGCATGCGATACACGTGGTCGCGCCGGACGAATGGCAGCGCTGGCTTACGTCTGAGCTGGCGTTGCTGCCTGGCCGCCGCTGAGCACAGTGAGGGTAGACTCTGAGGGCCATGGTGGTAGTCACGTCACGCATCCTCGTTTTGGATGACGACCCTGGCACCTGTCGATTCCTTCAGGAGCTGTTGAACCGGCCGGACCGGGAGATCGAAGCGACGAGCGATCCCGAGCAGGCGCTCGCGCGCGTACGTGCGAAGCCATTCGATCTCGTCATCAGCGATCTTCGCCTCAACGCGCGACTGGACGGCATCGACGTGCTGCGCGCCGTGCGCGAATCCAAACCGGGCACACCAGTGATCATCGTCACCGGGTTCGGCGAACTGGAAAAAGCGGTTGCCGCGGTGCGCGAGGGCGCGTTTGATTTCGTCAGCAAGCCTTTCAACATCTCCGAACTGAAAGGCCTGGTCGAGCGCGCGCTGCAGAAGACGTCGACGCCGCCGCCCGCCGCCATGGTCCGCGACACAATGCCGCCGGCGCTCCTCGGCCGGACGCCGGCGATGACCGGCGTCTACAAACAGATCGCGCATGCCGCCGCTGCCGACGCGCCGGTGCTCATCATCGGCGAGAGCGGCACCGGCAAGGAACTGGTGGCGCGCGCGATTCATCAGCACGGTAATCGATCGGGCAGGCCCTTTGTGCCGATCAACTGCGGCGCGCTCACGGAGACGCTGCTCGAATCGGAGCTCTTCGGTCACGTCAGAGGCTCGTTTACCGGTGCGATTGCCGACAACAAGGGCGTGTTCCAGACGGCCCATACCGGCACCGTGTTTCTCGATGAAGTGGGTGAGATGTCGCCGGCGCTGCAGGTCAAGCTGCTGCGCGTGCTCCAGGAAGGCGAAGTTCGTTCAGTCGGTTCGAGCCGTCCGACCAAAGTGGACGTGCGCATCGTCGGCGCCACCAACGTTGACATCGACAAGGCGGTGGTGGAGGGCAGGTTTCGGCAGGACCTGTATTACCGCCTTGGCGTCGTGTTGATCCACATCCCGCCGCTTCGTGAACGCCGCGAAGACATCCCGCTCCTGGTTGAGCGGTTCGTGAACGCGGCGTCGGCCAAGGCGCGCAAACAGGTGGAGATTTCGGCGGCGGCACTCGAAGCCTTATCCGCATACCATTGGCCTGGCAATGTGCGCGAGCTCGAAAACGCGATTGAGCGGCTGGTTGTCTTCAACCGCAGCAGCGTGATCGACGTCCGGGATCTGCCTCCCACGCTCACGCCACGGGCTCCGGCTCTCGAAAAGCGTTTGTTCGACGATCTTCCAACGCTCGAGGAGATCGAGCGCCGCTATCTCGTGCACGTGCTCGAGCAGGTGGCCGGCAACCGCACCCGCGCCGCTGAAGTGATGGGCATCGATCGGCGAACGCTGTATCGGATGGCTGAACGGTTCGGCATTCCCCTCTCGGAAGCCGACTGAGGGGGATGGAGGAACTAAGAACTAGCCACGGGCCGCGGAGTTAGCCGGATATCAAGGGCAGGGCCCTTGGCTAGTTCTTTAGTCCACGTACCACCTTCTCGCCGCGACGAAGCCACTCATTCCAACCGCCCTTCATCGCCTTCACATTTTTCAACCCGAACGCCAACATGTCCAGCGCCGCACGGGCGCTCGTGGCTTCGTCCGGTCACGCGCAGTAGGTGACGATCACGCGTTTGTCTTTCGCGAGCTTCTCGACGTAGTTGGGAATGTCGTCGAACACGATGTTGATCGCGCCGGGCATGTGGCCTTCGCCAAACGACTGCTTGTCGCGCACGTCGATGAGGATGACCTGCCGGTCCGCCATCAACCTTTTGACTTCGTCGATGGTGATACGCGGCACGTCGTTCGGGTTCTGACTGACGATTCGGGTCATCGTGCCCCCCCTTTCGAGCCCAGCCAGGCATCGCGAAACTGCTTTTGCTCCGGCGACAGTGTTCCGCCGGACTTCTCGATCGGGACGATCTCGAATCGCGGGTATTCTTCGAAGGTGATCGGGGTGTTCACGGCTTCGCCGCCGCGGCGGACGACACGCATCGCCACGGTGTCGCCAGGTTTGTGCCGTCGCAGCACAACCTCCAGCGCCTCCTGCGATGCGAGCGGCGTGCCGTCGAGCGACACGATCAAATCATCCTGATCGACACCGGCTTTGTAGAGGGGCGACTCGAGATTGGCGAGTGCGGCCACGTGCGCGCCGGCGCTGGAGAAGTTGAGCGTCTCGCTGCCGGCAAACCCCGCGCGGCCGCCACCGCGTTTTCGCGCGATCAACCCTGCGCGCGAGAGCAGCCGCGCGTAATCCACGACCTCGTGGCCTTGAATGAAGCGCGCGAAGAAATCGTCGCTGAAGCCGCGATCGCCCGACACCTTGGCCAGCGTGTTCTTCAGGTCCTGCGTGGTGTAGGGCGTGGCTACGATGCCCGGCTCTTTCTGTCCCGGACGGCCGAAGCCGGCCCACAGGGCGCGCATGAAGTCGTCCAATGACAGGGAGCCGTTCGATCGGTCGCGCAACGTGAGATCGAGGCCGATGCCAATGGCCGCACCCCATGTGTAATAGGAAATGAACGTGTTCGGCCAATACGTGCGATCGGTCGAGACGGCGGCATCGGTGAACGGCGCCATCCGGCTCATCTCTTCGGCGCTGCGAATCTGACGCGCCGGACTCGTGATCACCGCGGAGATGTTGCCGGCAAAGCTCGCGAGCGTCTCATCGAGCGGCGACAGCCCGCTGCGGTGGACGATCAAGTCGTCGTAGTAGCTGGTGAAGCCCTCACCGAGCCACAGCTCACCGGAGACGTTCGCGTCCTCGAAATTGAACGGCTCAATCGCCTTCGATCGAATCCGCTCCATGTTCCACGAGTGAAAGTACTCGTGCGCAACGGTGCCGAGCAGCCCGCTGCGCCGGCCGGGATCGCGCAGCGCGTCGGTCGAAGAGAGCACCGTGCTGTTGCGATGCTCCATACCGTCGCCGCTCGCCCATGGCAGATAGTCGGCGAGGAACGTGTAGGTGTTGTTCTCGTAACGTGGAAGCTCGCCGAAGATCGCGTTGGTCTCGCGAACGATCTTTTCGGCGTCACGCGCGTACGCATCCGCGTCGGCGTCGCTGCCGTCGTGGTGCAGCGCGATGCGGAATGTCGGCCCTGCGCCGTTGGTTCCGTCCGGCACCGTGAAGGTGCGGAGCGTGTGCGCGCTGAACTCTGTGGGACTGTCCATCAGATAGGGCAGGTTCGGTGCGGTGAACGTGTTGGGATCCGGCGTCGGATACAACTGCGTCGCCACGCGCCACTGACGACCTGTTGGGGGCACAAATGTGACGCGTGCGGGACGCATCTCCAGACCACGCGCCCACATCAGCGTCGCCGGGATGTTCATGTGTGCGTGCGTAGTGTCGACGGCGAGATAGGTACCGTCCACACGGTCGCCGTAGATCCGGTAGGTCACTACGACAGTGCCGTCGTGACCGTCAACGTCCCAGCCGTGGAGGTTGGGGCGAGTCGCCGTCAGCGTCTTCCCTTTGCCGTCCCGGATGCGCACGTCGATCATGTTCTTGGCAAATTCATGCAGGGCATAGCGGCCGGGCGACGAGCGGCTCATGCGAAGTTGCAGCGTTCCGGGTGGCAGCGACGCGAAGGTGGCTTCCACCTGCAGCCAATGATGTTCGGGCGCCGGAAACGTGAGCCGGTAGGAGATTGATTCCTGCGCCGCGACGTGTGCCGCAATGACGATCGCCGCGCACGCCAGTGCCGCGACCTTACGATCCGAGCGCTGCATATTCCCTCTTGGCTTCAACCAACAACGGCATGTCTGGCTCGGCATCCGGCCATAGATCGAAGGCCGCCTCGTAGGCCTTGCGTGCGTCCGCCGTGCGGCCGCTTGCGGCGTACGAGCGCGCGAGCATCACCTGGACGACCCCGGGCACGGCGGACTGCCCGAGTTTGATACCGAATCCCCTCAACGCTTCAGGCCTCCACGACCCCCTGCCGCCGCTGCCGAGCTGCCAAACCCCTCGGTAGTGGGAGATTGTCCGACCAACCATCGAATCACTCCCGATCGGCGTCCAGCACCCGGCGAATCACGCGCGCGAGATCGAGCGACGTGAACGGCTTCTGCAGGAACGGATGACCCTCGTCGAGCACGCCGGTGCGCACAATCGCTTCGTCCGCATACCCTGACATATAGAGCACGCGCACCGACGGCCGCAGCGCGCGCAACGCTTCATACACCGCAGGGCCGCTCATATCGCCAAGAATGACGTCACAGAAGGCGAGATCGAAATGCCGCGTGTCGTCGCTGCCAAGCGCGATGCCAGCCCGGCCCGACGCCGCTTCGGTGACGCTATAGCCTAGCCTGATCAGCGTCTCGCGCGTCGAGCGGCGTACCGACGGATCGTCTTCGACGAGCAGAATATGTTCGGTTCCTCGCGGCATCGCGTCGTCTGCGCCGAGCGCTTCCGATGCGGCATCTCCTGTCGATTGCGGCAGATAGATCCGGAACGTCGTCCCCTGGCCCGGCTCACTGTAAACGTGGATGTACCCTTCGCTCTGCTGCACGATGCCATAGGCCGTGGACAGGCCGAGACCTGTGCCTTTGCCGACTTCCTTCGTGGTGAAGTACGGCTCGAAGATCCGGGCACGCACATCGGCCGGCATGCCGACGCCCGTGTCGGACACGGCGAGCATGACGTACTTGCCAGGACGCGATGAGGGCGGCAGCGCCGGCGCATCGAGCGTGGCGTCGCTCGTTTCAACGGTCAGGCGGCCGCCCTTCGGCATCGCGTCGCGTGCGTTGACCACCAGGTTCATGATCACCTGCTCGAGTTGACCCGGATCGACCCGTACGGATGGATGGGTCGCCTTGGGCGAGATCGTCATGACGATGTCTTCGCCGATCACGCGCCGCAGCATCGGCTCGACCTTCTGGAGGACGATGTTGAGATCGATCACCTTGAGCTGAAGGATCTGCCGCCGGCTGAAGGCGAGCATCTGCCGGGTCAATTCAGCGGCACGTTCGGCAGCGCGTTTGATCTCTTCCGCGTCGGCACGGCTGGGATCCTTCGGATCGAATCCCATCATGACGATTTCCGTGTAGCCGATGATCGCGGTCAGCAGGTTGTTGAAGTCGTGCGCGATGCCGCCGGCCAATCGCCCGATCGCTTCCATCTTTTGCGAATGGCGCAACTGTTCTTCGAGCGCGATCCGTCGCTGCATCGCGTCTTCGCGCTCCGCCATGACGGCGGCGAGCGTCTGCCCGCTCAACCATCCGAGCAGAAGAAACGTGTGCAGCAGTAGCTGCGTGAAGGTCAAGGGAAACATCCCGAACGGTCCAAGGCCGCGCGCCGCGATCGGCAGCGAGAACGCCGCTACCACCACCACCAGCGTTGCCGCTCCAGCCGGACCAAAGCGCAAACCGGCGTAGCCGACCAGCGGAAAAAAGAGAAACGCCATCGGCACGTTGTGGCTGGGGAAGATCGCCGAGAGGCCGAACATGATCGGGACTGAAATCAGGAAGAGCGCAATTACGGCCAGCGCTTCGACTCTGCGCTGCCAGCTCCAGCGAGTCGGGCGGGAATGCACCCACGTCATCACCAGCGCGACGACGATTTGCACGCCCAGGCAGTTGCGCATCCACCAGATCACCAGGGAATACGCCAGATCACCTGGCGGAAAGGCGCCCGACAGCAGTGTGGCGGTCGATCCAAAGACAGCCGATACAAACGCACCAGCAGGCGCGACGATCAGTCCCAGGATCAACACATCGCGCACGCGCTGAAGGCGCGGGTCGAAATCGAGACGCCGCAGCAGTCTCACATCGACGAGGGCTTCGAGCACGGTGCCCATCGCGATCACCAAAGCGGCCCAGAGCGGAAGACGCGTCACGTTGGTCGCGAACGACCCGAGCGCGATTCCCGGTAGCAAGCGACCGCCGCGAAGCAGCATCGCCGCAACTGCGACGCCAGCGGCCGGCCACATCGGCGACACGCGTCCGGCCGGCGTTGAAGCAAGGAGCGTGAGCTCCGCTGTGGCCCAATAGCCGGCGGCCACGAGCAGGTTGAGCGACAGGTCGCGGACGCGACCGGCCATCGCCGAGGAGCTCGGGACCGGAACGGCTCGGGCAGCGCGTTCAATCACGGGGTTGCAATTGTAGAAGATCGGCCAGTCTGAAACCCGCCCTCCACGATTAGAGCGCGCCTACCAGTAACGGTCGTCCCGAGATGTAGCGGTAGACAGCCGTCAGGACAACATCCGCCATCACGTCGAGGAAGAGCGGATCGTCATTTACCGCTTCGGCGAGCGCGAACTTCAGGCCCAACTCGCGCGCGACCGCTGCCGCTTCCGTATCGAGGTCGTACAAGACTTCGATGTGATCGCAAAGAAAGCCGATCGGACTCACAACAGCCGCCTCGAGTCCTGCGGCGTGCGAAGCGCGCAGGTAATCGCAGATATCCGGCTCGAGCCAGGGATCCTGTGGCCGGCCACTGCGGCTTTGATATGCGAGCGCCCAGTCGGTCCGCCCGAGACGCGACGCAATTTGCGTTGACGTCTCGTGCAGCTGCTCGCGATATCGCGATACCACCGCCATCTGCTCAGGAATGCTGTGCGCGGTGAAGATAATGCGCGCACGCGCCGCCGCATCGTCCGGAAGCGTCGCCAGCGCCTCGCGCACGTGCTGGGCGTTGGCTTCGATGAACTTATCGTGAGTGTGCCATCCCTGCGCGTACGTCACTTCAACGTCGCGCGCGCCGCTCTCGATCACTGCGCGGCGCGCATCCCGCACATTTTCTTTGTACTGTTGGCAGCTCGAATAGCTGCCGTGCGCAGCGGCAATGAACCCGAGCGCGCGGCGCACACCGGCACGCGACATCTCTGCCAGCGTGTCTTTGAGAAACGGGTGCCAGTTGCGCATGCCAACATACACGGGCAGCGGTGTCCCCGCCGCAGCAAGGCGCGCGCGCAGGCCCTCGGCCTGCTTCAAGGTGTATGCGGTGAGCGGCGACACGCCGCCAAACAGCTCGTAATGCCGCACGACTTCGTCGCGGCGCGCCTGTGAAACCGGGCGGCCCCGCAGCACGTTGGCAAGAAACGGGCGGATGTCGGCGAGGCCCTGAGGGCCACCGAATGAGATTACCAGGACCGCGTCGAATGGCAGATGGTCACCATGCACGTCAACCGAACAATCGCAAGTCTAGCAGCTCGTCCGAAACCGACGGCTATGGCTCGTCGCCGCTCGGTCCGTAGATCTGCGGCACGGTCGATCCCATCGGGCGCAAGTAGGTAGAGATCTGGCCGCGATGGTGCACGATGTCGAAGAGGAAGCTCCACGCCATCGGCGCCGCTGGACGCTGGCCGCCGAAGAACTCCAGTGTGCCGTCCCAGCGTGCGCTCGGAAGCGCCTTCCAGCGCTGGACAATCTCGGCACTTTGCTTCTCGTAGATGGCGAGCAGTTCCTGCATCGTTGCCGGTGCGGGCGCGGGGTTCCATTCGGCTTTGCCCGTTTCGACCGCGTCGATGATCATTTTCTCTTCGCACGCAATCTGCCATGCGATTTCGCTCGCCGTGCGCGACTTCGGATCGGGCCGGTAATCCGAGCCTTCCGGAATACGCGCGATCACCTTGCGCGTCGTCTTCGATTCGTTCTCCCAGAATCCGGTGAACAGTGCTCGTTCGTCCATGCGGGCCTCCTCGCGATTCGGACAAGTATGCAACGTCTCCATGCAACACCGTGGTCGCGTCGAATCCTCTTAGAACGAAAATGCCCGAGATCTGAGTCGGAAGGCGACGAAGCGGTACCTTGGTGAGGACGACCATGAAGATTGACGCCGACGAGAAGGAGCTGCTCGAGTCCGTCAAGCGCGACGAGTGGACAAAAGTGCTCTAACGAGAAGGCAAAAAGAGAGCGGATGCAGGCGCTCCTCGGGCGCTAAGCGCGACGTGCTCGATCGCTGTCCATCATCGATTCCCTCGTAATTTCCTCACTTCGCGGAAGGCCTGGGGTGAGTAACCTCGGTTGCCGTTAGTGTTGGATCGTTCGCGCGATCGTCAGTATCAAGTCACTTCTTCTTCCCGGGATAGGTCTCGAACATGCGCGTGACCAGACTACGAACCTGTTCAGCGCGAGTCGCCGCATCGAGGCTCACTGGTTGAACAGTGTCAGCCGTCCATACGCGTTTGTCGCTGGCGTCGCGCATCACGATGACAAGACGGCCGAGGTTCTTGGTCACAGCCGGTTTGCCTTCTTTCTTCATCTTGTCCAGCGAGTCGAGATCCACGTCAGTGCGCATCACGCTGAAGTACCGGATGGTGACGCTTCCCTCCCCTTTCTCGAGCTTTTGGAAACCTCGGGCGGCGAGCTCGGCGTCGATGCCCTCCACGATCACTTTGTGTGCAACCTGGTCGTGGGCCGGGTAACCCTGCACCCAGGTGTAGGTCGTGAATTTGGAGAAGTCCGCCTTCGAGTCCTTGGTCGTTTCGATCGCTCCTTCCTTCGGCGGAAGCTGCGCGACTGACAGAAGGATGGCTAACGTGGCGACAATCAGTTTCATCGTGACCTCCGGAAATGTCGTCAATCGAATCGGTATCGCGACCGATCGTTTTTCTCAAACCACGCGCGTCACACCGACAACAACGGCTGGGCCGCGCGCGCCGCGCGCCCGCCTGGACTGAGCTCGTGACTCTGCAGCAGGGCGCAAGCTGTTGGTAGCGGGTAGAGCGCCACCTGAGAGTTTGATTGCTGGCTCACGTCATCGTCCATTGCCTTGGCCGCTCAGTGCAGAAACCGGACTCGTCCGGTTTCCAAGTCGTAAACGGCGCCGACGAGTTTCACGACGCCCTCTTCGAGCCGCGCCCGGCCCTCCGGTGTCTCGCGCAACTGTTGCATCGACCAGCGCACGTTGGCTTCGACGGCGCCTTCGAGCATATCTTCCTGCGACCGCTTGGGATCGATGTCCTTGAGCGCCGGGTGGATGTTCTGCAGCAGCAACTCGATTCGTTCAGGATGGGACGCGCCGTCCTGCTGCGCCGCAAGTGCAGCAGCAACCGCGCCGCAACCCTTGTGCCCCAACACGACGAACAACGGCGTGTGCAGATGCACCCCGGCGTACTGAAGCGTCCCCATGATTTCGGCGGAGATGACATTGCCGGCGACGCGCACGATGAACAGTTCCCCGAAGCCGGCGTCGAACACGAGCTCCGGCGGCACCCGCGAATCGCTGCAGCCGAGAATCGTGGCGTACGGGTGCTGCCCTTTGGCGAGCTCCGCGAGAATCTCCTTCTGCACGGTTGGGAACCGCGCCTCGCCGCGTACGAACCGCTCATTGCCGGCAACGAGCCGTGCGAGCGCCTCATCGGCGGTCATGCGATTGAAGGTAGGGTGTGTCACGACGCTCCGCCACGACGCAGGATGCGGCGCGCGATCCGGTTGGCCGGGCCGCGCGCGATCAGATACGGCACAAACGCCAGGAGCAGCACGACGAGCAGCTCTTCGTCTGGGTACACCCAACGAAACACGATCACCTGATACACAACATCGATGATGGTGGCGAAGACGAGGACTCTCATGACGTCTTTGACGCCAAGCCACAGCAGCTCCCCTCGCCGCGTTCGATCGAACCAGATCGTGCGCAGGTACGGCGGCCGGCCGGCACGTGCATCTCGCAGGCCGGCGCGCATCGCCACGACGATCGCCATCGTCGGTTGCAGCAGCAGTCGAAACGAGAGCGGTCCAGTCACGCGATCGAGGACGTGGGTGACGACCCGATCAAGGAAATCGGGCATGGCGGCACCTCCTCGCGACTGTGCACGCCGGCAAAAGCCCGGTGCTCATGGGCGCCGCCCCGAAATCGATTCGATCTCGACCTGCTCGACGCGAAACGCGGGCGCGCGGTAGCCGGCCGGCCGATCGGACGGAGGAATCGCCACCGTGTTGCCATCGCGGATCGACGTGTAATGCGGTGACATGATCTCGACACCGGCCGCGTAGAACGCGTCCTGGATATTGGCGTGCAACTCGGCGTAGATGGCCACCATGTCGCGCGCGTTGGCGGTGTACGCGTTGATTTCGTAGGTGACGTAGAAGTCGTTCAGCGCGGTCTGCCAGACGAACGGCCGCGGCTCCTTGAGAATGCCCGGAGTCGCGAGGGCCGCCTCGATCAAGAGCTCGTGGATCTTTCGCCAGGGCGCGTCGTAGCCAATGGTCACGCTCGTGTGGAGAATGAGGCCCAAGGCACTTGCCTGGCGCGAATAATTGATCATCGCGCCGTTCAGGACGAGGCTGTTGGGAATGGTGATGTCCTCGTTCTTGATCGTGCGGACGCGAGTTGCCAGCATCGACGTCTCGATGATGTCGCCGAAGTTGTCGCCGAGCTTCACCCGGTCGCCGAGCCGGAATGCGCCGGTGTACGTGAGCACGACGCCGGCGATCGCATTCGAAATCGCCGAACTCGACGACAGCGAGAGCAGAAGCCCGAAGAAGACCGAGACGCCGGCAAACGCCGCCGAGTCCGACGCGGGCAGGTAGGGGAAGACGACGATCAATCCGAAGGCGATCAGGAGCAGCCGCACGATCTTGTAGGTCGGGTCGGCCCATTCGGCAGGGAAATTCGGAAAAACGATTCGCCCTTGTTCGATTTGCCGGAAGAACAGCGCCACCAACCGAATGACCCAGCGGATGATCACGGCGATGACAATGAGGAACAGGAGCTTCGGCAGGTAACCGACAAACGCCTCTGACACCGTGCGAACAGGCGAGATCACGTAGCCGAGCAACGCGTGCGATACCGCGCGCGTCCAGGGAAACAATCCGAGGACGTAGGTCAGATAGAGATCGAAGGCCAGCAGCAGCAGGACGACGCGGATCACCTGAAACGTGCGGTCGATCCCGTGACCAATCCGATCGGCCGACACGATCTCCGCGTTCTGCACGCGCAGCGCACTCGCGGCTCGCCAACGGTCGGCGCGGTATCGAAGCCATCGCGTCAACCGCTGAATCAGCCAGACAACGACACCAAACGCGATCGTCGCGGCAAGTCCGTACATCCCCGAGCGGAGCAGGGTCGCGGGCGCTCGACGCAAGCGTTCGGCTCGAATGGCCGACTCCAGCTCATGCGCAAAGTATTGCGCCAGGGTCGCTCGGGCGACGCCGACACGCCTGGCATCTTGCGCCGTCACCACCATCAACAATCGCGTTCCGGCGCGCAGCTCCGACGACCCTTCCGCTTCTACGACTGTGATGGTTGGATCGGGCAGGTTGCGATCCCCGATCGCCTCGCGCACGCGCTCGGCGATCCGTGCAGCGCGCACGTCGGTCGTGTACTGACCGACGCCCGTCGGCACCCAGATAACGGGTTCTCCGCCGATCAGCACGGCCGCCGGCTGCTCGGCCTCCGCTTCGAGTTGCACCGATGTAGGTGCCGGAGGTGTCGCGCCGGGCTGAGCGGCCACCACCTGCGGCGCCGCCAACCCCAATACCATCAGGGCGCCCACGCGAATCCATCGAGGGGACGCCGCAGGCACAGTCACACCCTCCGGCGGCGCTTCACTTGCAGTTGCGCGAGCGACCGCGCGAGCGCGGCGTTGGTTGACGCGATCTCCTCGTCTGAAATCTTTTCTTGCAACCGCGCGGCGGCCCTGGCGCGTGCCTCCTCGACGCGCGCTTCGTCGATGTGCTCGGCCGCGATCGCCATATTCGTCACGATCTCGACCCGGTCGGCCGTAACCTCCACCAGTCCTTCGCCCACGGCCAGCGATCGCTCCTGTCCGCGGTTCGTCACGATGATTTCGCCCGGCACAATCTGCGTGATCAGGTGCTCGTGGTGCGGATACACGCCCATCTCGCCCTCGATGCCAGGCAGGGTGACCATCTCGACGTCCTCCGCGAAGACAGTTGCCTCCGGCGTGACGATGTGCAGTCTCAAGGTCTCGGCCATACGCGTCCTTACACCTGCGTCACTTCCTCGATGCCACCCTTCATGTAGAAGTTGCCTTCAGGCACGTTGTCGTGTTTCCCGTCGAGGATTTCCTTGAACCCGCGGACCGTGTCGGCGACCGACACCTGCCGGCCCTCGCGGCCGGTGAACACCGACGCCGAGCTGAACGGCTGGCTGAGGAACCGCTGAATCTTGCGGGCACGGAGGACCGTGACCTTGTCGTCGGGCGACAGTTCGTCCATGCCGAGAATGGCGATGATGTCCTGCAGGTCCTTGAACCGCTGGAGCACCTTCTGCACGCGCCGCGCGACGTCATAGTGCTCTTGTCCAACCACCTCGGGAGCGAGCGCCCGCGAAGTGGATGCGAGCGGATCAACGGCAGGATAGATGCCGAGTTCGGCGATTGAACGCTCGAGCACGATGGTCGCGTCGAGATGCGCGAACGTGGTCGCGGGCGCGGGATCGGTCAGGTCGTCGGCCGGCACGTACACCGCCTGGAATGACGTGATCGATCCTTTCTTGGTAGAGGTGATGCGTTCTTGCAGCACGCCCATTTCAGCGGCGAGCGTCGGCTGATACCCCACAGCGCTGGCAGTGCGGCCGAGCAACGCCGACACTTCCGAACCGGCCTGGGAGAACCGGAAGATGTTGTCGATGAACAGCAGGACGTCCTGGTTCCGCTCGTCGCGGAAATACTCGGTGATGGCGAGGCCGCTCAGCGCCACGCGCAGGCGCGCGCCGGGCGGCTCGTTCATCTGGCCGTAGACCAGCGCAATCTTGGAGGCGGCGAGATTGTCCTGGGTGATGACGCCTGCCTGCGACATCTCGTGGTAGAGATCGTTGCCTTCGCGCGTCCGCTCGCCAACCCCGGCGAACACCGACACGCCGCCGTGCAGCTTGGCGATGTTGTTGATCAACTCCATGATGACGACGGTCTTGCCGACGCCGGCCCCGCCGAACGCACCGACCTTGCCGCCCTTGAGGAAGGGGCAGATCAGATCGATGACTTTGATGCCGGTGGAGAGCACCTGCGGAGAGGTCGATTGATCCGCGAGCGGCGGCGGCGGGCGATGGATTGGGTAATACTTCGCGGCGGTTACCGGCCCACGTTCGTCCACCGGGTTACCCGTGACGTCGAACACGCGGCCCATCACGCCGTCGCCGACCGGCATTGAAATCGGCCCCCCGCTGTCGGTGACTTTGAAACCGCGCTTGATCCCCTCGGTGCCTGCCATCGAGATCGTTCGCACCCAGCGGTCGCCGAGATGCTGCTGGACTTCCAGCGTCAACTTGACCGGCTGATTCTCGACGGTGTAGTCGACGGTCAGCGCGTTGTAGATCGGCGGCAGCGCACCGGGAAATTCCACGTCCACCACCGCTCCGACCACTTGCACCACTTTGCCGATGTTCATGACTGGTCCCTGCCCACCTTGCTGAACTCTCGCGCTGTCGACGCCGGCATCACTCGGCCTGACCGCCCGCAATCTCCAGCAACTCCTTGGTGATGTTTCCCTGCCGCAGCTTGTTGTATTCGAGCTGCAGGTCCTTGATGAGCGCCTCGGCGCTGTCGGTCGCGTTCTTCATCGATACCATGCGGGCACTCTGCTCGCTCGCCTTGGCATTCAGCAGCATGTAATAGATGTAGATGTTCAGATAATGGCCGAGCAGGTACGCCACCACGGCTTCGGCGCTCGGCTCGAAAGTGGCTTCGGCCTCGTCGGCGGCCAGCGCCTCTTCTGATTCGACGCCCGGCACATTCAGTCCTCGAATTTCGCCAACCGGCAGATATTCGAGCGTCATCGCCTCCTGCGTGAGCGTGTTGACGAAGCGAGTGGTGACGATCTGGACCTGGTCGACCTGCCGCGTTTCGAAGAGTTCACGCGCGAAGGCAGCGATGGCGCGAGCTTCCGGAAACCTCGGCGAATCGTGATAGGTGAACTCCGCCGCCAGCGTCCGTCCGGTGCGCGCGATGAACTGCGCGGCCTTGCGCCCGGCGGTAATGAACACCGTCGACGTCGGGTCGAACTGCGACGCCAGGCGAAAGACGTTGGTGTTGAGCGCGCCGCACAGCCCCTTGTCGGCCGCGATCAGAATGACGGCACGGCGGCGGACGGGGCGCACCTCCAGCAACGGGTGGCGGAAGTTGCGTATCCGTGCCATCGCCACGCGCTGCATCCGGTACAGGCGTCGTGCGAACGGCGCGCTTTCGAGAGCCGCCTGTTGCGCCTTACGCATTTTCGAGGCCGCCACCATCTGCATGGCCCTGGTGATCTGAGCCGTGCCGCCGATTGACCGGATACGCCGTCGGAGGTCGCGTGGGCTGTTCATGGCTGCTCTCGAAGTCGACGCGCGATCTTCACTATCTCCACGTCTGCTTGAACTGATCGGCGGCCGCCTTCAGCGCGGCAATCAGGTCTGGGGCGAGCGCCTTTTCGCGCCCGATCCGCTCGAGCACTTCGGGTCTGCGGGTGGTGAGAAACTCGGTCCACTCCGCCTGGAATTCCTTGATGCGCTCGACCGGCACATCGTCGACGTACCCGTTCTGCACCGCCCAGATCACGGCAACCTGAATCTCTACGGGGACCGGGTCGTATTGCGGCTGTTTGAAGAGCTCGACGATCCGCTTGCCGCGGTCGATCTTGGCCTGCGTCGCGGCGTCCAGCTCCGAGCCGAACTGCGCGAAGGCGGCGAGCTCTCGGAACTGCGCGAGGTCGCCTTTGAGCTGACCGGCCACCTGCTTCATGGCCTTGAGCTGCGCCGCCGATCCAACTCGCGACACCGAGATGCCGACCGAGATCGCCGGGCGGATGCCCTGGTAGAACAGATCGGTCTCGAGGAAGATCTGCCCGTCGGTGATCGAGATGACGTTGGTGGGAATGTAAGCTGACACGTCGCCCGCCTGTGTCTCGATGATCGGCAAGGCGGTGAGCGATCCATCGCCGTACTTCTCTCCGACGCGGGCGGCGCGCTCGAGCAGCCGGCTGTGCAGGTAGAAAACGTCGCCCGGGTACGCTTCACGTCCCGAGGGCCTTTTCAACACCAGCGAAACTTGCCGATAGGCGACGGCATGCTTCGAAAGATCGTCGTACACGATCAGCGCGTCCATGCCGTGGTCCATGAACCACTCGCCGATCGCCGCGCCCGCAAAGGGTGCGAGGTACTGACTGGCGGCGGAGTCAGCCGCCGGCGACGCGACGATGATGCTGTACGGCAGCGCGCCGGCTTCTTCGAGAATCGTGATGATGCGCGCGACCGTGGACTGCTTCTGACCGATAGCCACGTAGATGCAGTAGAGCGGGCGGTAGCTCTTGTCGCCGGCCGCCTCTGCCGCTTTGTTGAGATGGGCCTGGCTGATGATGGTGTCGAGGCAGATCGTAGTCTTGCCGGTCGAGCGATCGCCGATGATCAGCTCGCGCTGGCCGCGACCGATCGGAATCATCGCGTCGATGGGCATGATGCCGGTCTGCACCGGTTGGCCAATCGGGCGTCGCCTGATGATCCCGGGCGCCAGCTTCTCGACCGGGTACGCGGTGTCGCTGGCGATCGGGCCTTTCCCGTCGAGCGGCTCGCCGAGTGTGTTGACGACGCGGCCGAGCAGACCCTTGCCGACCGGGACCTGCAGCAGCCGCCCGGTAGCGCGGACCTCGTCGCGCTCCTGGAGTTTCGTGTAGTCGCCGAGGATGATGGCGCCGACCTCGGTCTCGTCGAGGTTCAGCGCCAGGCCGGTGATGCCGTGGCCGAAGTCGAGCATCTCGTTGAGCATGGCATCGCCGAGACCTTCGATCTTCGCGACACCGTCGCCGATTTCACGAATGACGCCGACGGTCTGTTTGGCCGCTGCGGCCTTCGCGCCCGCAATCTGGGCTTCTAGCTCCTGAACCAGGTCCGCCATATCGACTTCCTCTATTCGTTACCGGCTTCAGCCTCTCGATTGGCCGTACCGGGCTTCGCGCACGTGGCTGGCCATCACAATTGCCGCTCGAGCGCATCCAGCCTGCCGCGCACGCTGCCGTCGTAGACATCGCTGCCGACCTTGATGCGCATGCCCCCGATGAGCGCGGGGTTGAGCGCGAACGAGGTTTCCAAATCGGTGCCATGGAGCCGCGCGAGTTGTAGCTCGACGTCGCGCCGCACTTCGTCGGTGAGCGGCGAGGCGCTTTCGATCAACGCGGTGTGCTGTGTGCGATCGAGGCGGACCAGACGTTGAAGCTCCGACAGCACGGCAAGCGAACCGCGCTCTGACGCAGCACCGAGGCGCCGCGCCACCTGCCGCACCCGATCGGGATTCAGCTTTCCAGCGACGAAACAAAGGTGAAAGAGTTGTCGCGCTACGCGTCTGGACCGTCTCGTCGTCGCCATCGAAACTCCTAAGAGGTGAGCTGCCTGGCGGTCTCTTCGGCGAGGCGACGGTGATCGTCGGCCGTGAGCACTTTGCCGGTCACCGACGCCGTCGTCTGGACGACCAGACGGCCAACCTCGCGTTTGAGCTCGGCGAGCATGCGCGCGTGATCGCGCGCGGCCGCCTCGCGCGCGCGCGCGAGAATCTGTTCTGCGTCCTGCGTTGCCTTGCGCGCCTCGTCGGCGCGCACG
>JBKPDL010000111.1:0-6671 GCA_046727855.1 Acidobacteriota bacterium | reverse complement strand
CTGCCACTGGCGCACCATGCCAAGGTAGTGGTTGTTGATGATCGCGACGTTGATGTCCAGCCGCTCCTGCGCCACCGTCGCGAGCTCGGCCATGGTCATCTGGAATCCGCCGTCGCCGACCACGGCCCACACTTCCGCCTCGGGGCGCGCGATCTTGGCGCCGATTGCGGCCGGCAGGGCAAATCCCATCGTGCCAAGTCCACCCGACGTGATGAGCGAGCGTGGCTGCTCGTGATGGTAGTACTGCGCTTCCCACATCTGGTGCTGGCCGACGTCGGTCACCACCAGCGCGTTGCCGTCGGTCGCGCGCCACAAATCGTGCACGACATGCGCGGCGTAGAGGTGGCCATCGTCCGGAAGGTTCTTGATGTCGCGCACCGCGGCGTCGCCTTTGTGTTCGTCGATCCATCGACGCCAGCCGCTGTGATTACCGCGAGCCACCAGCGGTTGCAGCGCCGCGACGGCTTCGGCGAGGTCGGCGACGATGCCGACATCGGTCTTGACGTTCTTGCCGATCTCGGCCGGATCGATATCGATATGAATCTTCTTCGCGTTGATCGCGTAGGTTTTCAGATTGCCGGTCACGCGATCGTCGAAGCGCATGCCGAACGCAAGCAGCAGGTCGGCCTCCTGAATGGCGGCGTTGACCCACGCCTCGCCGTGCATCCCCATCATCCCGAGATTGAGCGGGTGCGAAGCTGGAAAGCCGCCGATGCCGAGCAGCGTCATGGCGATCGGGATGTCGGCGTGTTCCGCGAACGAGCGGACGATGCTCACTGCGTCCGCGAGCATGATGCCGTGGCCGGCGAGGATGAGCGGACGCTTGGCCGAGGCAATGAGATCCGCGGCGCGTTGCAACGCGTCGTGATCCAGTTGCGGAACGCGGTGGCGGAGCTCGCGTCGCGGTGCGGCCGCGTCCCAATCGAATTCGGTTTTCGCCTGCTGCGCGTCTTTCGTGATGTCGATCAGCACGGGTCCGGGACGGCCGGAGCGTGCAACATGAAACGCTTCGCGCACGGCCGGCGCCACGTCCTCAGCGCGCGTGACGAGGTAGTTGTGCTTCGTAATCGGCAGCGTGACGCCGGTGATGTCGGTTTCCTGGAACGCGTCGGAGCCAATGAGCTTGCTCCCAACTTGCCCGGTAATGCACACGATAGGTGAGGAATCCATCATCGCCGTGGCGATGCCGGTGACCATGTTGGTCGCGCCCGGTCCAGAGGTGGCAATCGCCACGCCGACGCGCCCGCTGGCGCGCGCAAAGCCGTCCGCCATATGCGTGGCGCCTTGCTCGTGACGCACCAGGACGTGGCGAATGGGATATTCGAGAAGCGCGTCGTAGGCGGGCAGAATGGCGCCGCCGGGATAGCCGAAGACGTCGGTGACCCCCTCGCGAACGAGCGATTCCCAGAGAATTTGCGCGCCTGTCCGGATCATGTGCCTGACAGAGTGGGGCACCTGACCGGTATAAGGCAAATGAATAATGTTTCTAACTGTATAAGGATCGCTCGCCTACGCCACGCTGGGACCCGCGCGAAGCGCGATTCCTACCGCGCGCTGGCTCCAGGCGCGGTGGTGTACGCACCCACCACGCGAAGCCACGGCGTGACCGTCTTCATATGCTCCACTGCCTCCCCGAGGGTTGACCCCGCTTTGTCGACCGTGAGCTCCACGATAAAGCGATACTCGAATGGCTTGCCCGCGATCGGGCGGCTTTCGATTTTTGTAAGGTTCACGGTGCGCGAGGCGAGCGCCTGCAGTGTGCGGGCGAGGGCGCCGGGTTCGTGTGGCAGATCAAAGGCGACCAGCATCTTGTTCGCATCGCCAGCGTCGGGTGCGGCGTCAGCGCGCGCGAGCAGCAGGAAGCGCGTCCAGTTTTCGGGGTGATCCTGCAGATGTTCGGCAAGGACCTCGCCCTTGTACAACCCGGCCGCACGGCGCGACGCGATCGCCGCCGTGAAGCCATCGTCCTCCCGCATAACGATTTCCACGGCACCGGCGGTGTCGAAGACCGGCACTGCCTGAATGTTGCGATGTGATCGAAAGAACTCCCCACACTGTGCCAGTGCCACCGGGTGCGAGAGCACTCGCCGCACGTCGTCGCGCCGCATCTGCGGCGGTCCGACAAGCACGTGATCGATGTGGGTGAGTGTTTCGCCAACGACGCGCAAATCGTGGGAGAGGAGCAGCTCGTAAACATTAGGGACGGTGCCGGACAAGGTGTTTTCCACCGGCACCACGCCGTGCCTGGCGCCGCCGGCCGACACGGCCTCGAACACCTGCTCGAGCGACCGCCTGGGCAGCATGCTGGCCGTCGGTCCGAGCAGCGTGTGTGCCGCCTCCTCGCTGTATGCGCCCGGTGCGCCTTGATATGCCGCGTCATAAACGGCCTGATGCAGATCAACGTGCATGAGTCACTCCCACCGGCGCGCCGCGCCGGTCCTGCCGCGCTACACTCCCGCGGTCCCCACTGCTGGGTTATCCCATTCGATCGGACCGGGCTTGTCAACCGCCGGAGCTCCGGCAGATCATAAAAGTGCGATGAAACGTGGGCTCTGGCTCGTCCTCGCCTTGATCGGTGTCGCCTTGATCGTGTCGATTGTCGGCACGATCGTTCTCTACATGCTCGTGTCGCCGGCGCCGCGGGTGGCGGACCGATCGACCCTGGTTCTCCGGCCAGGCGGCGAGCTGCACGAGATGATTCCGGACGATGTACTGCAGTTGGTCGGGAGGAGCGAGGCCAAGACAGTACGGGCGTACGTGGATGCGCTGCGCCGCGCGAAGATCGACAAGCGGATTGCCGCCGTCCTGCTGGCGCCGCGCGAACTCGAATCGCCGTTCTGGGCCAAGGTACAGGAGATCCGCGAGGCGGTGATCGATTTCAAGCGGTCCGGCAAGCCGGTTTACGCATTCCTCGAATACGGCGGCGATCGCGAGTACTACCTGGCGACGGCCGCCGACAAGATTTATCTCGTGCCCTCATCGACACTGGATCTCACCGGTGTCGTCAGCTACGAACTGTTTCTCCGCGGCACCCTCGATTGGATCGGCACCTATCCTGACTTCCTGCACATCGGCGACTACAAGACCGCCATCAATACACTGACCGAGAAGACCTTTACGCCCGCGCACAAAGAGATGAGCGCCTCGCTCAACCGCGATCAGTTTGAGCAGCTGGTGCGCGGCATAGCCGACGGACGCCGTAAATCCGAAGCGGAAGTGCGGGCGGCGATCGACCAGGGACCGTTGCTTCCGGAAAACGCGCTGCACATGGGGCTCGTCGACGATCTTGCGTACGAAGACGAGCTCGACGACCTCGTTGAACCGGTCGGCGGGCCAGGACGCCTGCGCCTGCTCGAGAGCGACGACTATGCCGGCGTGACCTGGCAATCGTTGGGTGTGCGACCGCGCTCGAAGATCGCCGTGCTGAACGCGGTCGGCGCGATCACGTCGGGCCGTGGCGGCTACGACCCGGTGAACGGCCACGTCATGGGGTCGGACTCGCTCGTCAAGCAGATTCGCGAGATTCGCGCCGATCGATCGATTCGCGCCCTCGTGCTGCGCGTGGACAGTCCCGGAGGAGGATCGACCGCGTCCGATGTCATCTGGCGTGAGCTCGTGATCAGCAAATCGGGCGAACACGCGCGCCCGCTGATCGTATCGATGTCCGATCTCGCCGCGTCGGGCGGCTACTACCTTGCGATGGCCGGAGACGTCATCGTGGCGCAGCCGGGCACGCTGACCGGATCGATCGGCATCTACACCGGCAAGTTCGTGACCGGCGGCACGTTCGGCAAGGTCGGCGCGAATATCGAATCGACCAGCGACGGACGGCACGCCGAAATCTACTCGCCCGATCGCCGGTTCAACGACGAAGAGCGCGGCAAGATGGTGGAGTCGATGCAGGCCTTCTACGATCAGTTCGTCGAGAAGGTTGCCGAGGCGCGTCACACGACGCCTGAGAAGATTGATCAGGTCGCGCAGGGCAGAGTGTGGACCGGCCGGCAGGCCAAACAGGTTGGCCTGGTCGATCAATTGGGGGGTCTCATGGACGCGATCGCCGTTGCCAAACAGCGCGCGCACATCGCGGCGGACGAAGAAGTCGAGATTGAGGTCTACCCGCCGCGCCGAAGTCTGTATGAAGTGTTGACCGAGCAGTTCGACGCGCCGGCGCAGCGATCGGCGGCGGAAACGCTGGTCACCCTGCTCGGCGCGCGTGATCGGATGGCTCTGGGTGCGCTACTTGCGCCGTCGCGGTTGTTTCGCTCGGGCGAGATTCTGGCTCACATGCCGTACGTGTTTCTTCGCTGATAGTTCAAAGTTCAAAGTTCAAAGTTCAAAGTTCAAAGTTCAAAGTTCAAAGTTCAAAGTTGATTCAAACTTCAAAGTTCAATTAGGAAGTTACAAGTTGAAGAGTTCGAATCGTCAGCTTACAACTTTGGCAACTGGCGAACTAACTTTGAACTTTGAACTTTGAACTTTGAACTTGTAACTATCCGCGCGCGCTTCCGATCACGCGCGCGAGAACGTCCTGCTTGATCTCGATCTTCAGCTTCTTTTTCGCGTTCTGCATGTAGCCGCTGAAGAACTGATCGCGCCGCTGGTTGACGAGCTCTTCGCGCAGTTGATCGCGGCCCTCGGCGATCTTTTCCGGCGTGACCTCTTCCTTCTCCACCACCCGGATGATGGCCGTGCCTTGCGGCGTCGAGATTGGATCGCTCACGCCGCCTTTCGGCAACGAGAACGCCGCGGCGTCCACCTCCGGCGAGGAACCAAGATCCGGGATCGGCGAACCGCGCGTGATGAGCTCAGTAGGTTTGACCTGTAGACCCGCCTTCTGAGCGGCGGCGGCAAAGTCGGGCGCGCTCTTCAGCGCCGCTGCGATTTCGCTGGCTCTGCTCTTGGCGAGCTCCGCCGCGCGCTCGCGTACGAGATCGTCGCGCACCTTATCGTGCACTTCGGCGAGCTGCGGCACATAGGGTTCCTGCTTGCCCGTCACGGTGACGAACACCCATCCTTTCGCCACGCGCAGCGCAGGACTTACAGCGCCAGGCTGCAACTGGAATGCCTGCGCCGCGACCTCGGGCGACGGTCCGAGACCGTCAATCGGTTCGTCTCGCAGAAAAAGTCCGGTTTCGAACGTCGTCAGGCCGCGTTCCTTCGCAATACGGTCCATGTCGGCCGGCGATTTCATTTGCGCCTCGAGGGCTTTCGACTGCTGCTCTGCCTCGGCCTGCGCCTTCTGCCACTTGAGCTGATCTTCGAGTTCCGGTGTGACTTCGGCAATGGGCCGCGTGGTCGCCGCCTTGTGGTCGACTACCTTGATGATGTGATAGCCGAACGAGGTCTTGACGAGATCGCTGATCTCGCCGGGCTTCATGGCAAACGCCGCGGTCTCGAATTCCGGGACCATCGCGCCGCGCGGGAAGTAGTCGAGATCGCCGCCCTTGCCGGCGTTGCTCTCATCTTGGGAAAACTCCTTGGCGAGCACCGCAAAGTCTTCGCCGGCTTTTGCACGCTTCAGCACTTCTTCGGCTTTGGCTTTGACTTGCGCCTCGTTGTCGCCTTCGATCTTCAGGAGAATGTGGCTGGCACGAACCTGTTCCGGCGTTTGGTACTGCGCCTGGTTCTGCTTGTAGAGCGCCTCGATGTCAGCGGGCGCCACTTTCACCTGCTCGCGCACTTTGTCGACGTCGATGAGCGCGTACTTGATTTTCCGCTTCTCGCCGACGCGGTAATTCTCCTTCTTCTTCTCGAAGGCCGCGGCAACATCGGCTTCGCTGACCGTGATCTGACTCTTGAACGCATCAGGCGTAATCGGCACCACATCGAGCTTCACTTTTTCATTGCGGCGCCGATATTCCTGCGCCACATCGTCATCGCCCACGCTCATCCATCCGGTCGCGGCGTTGCGCAGCTTCTCGATCACGATCGCGCGACGCACCTGATCCTCGAATTCCGTGGATGTGAGCGGCGGGTTGTTGAATTGCAGCATCTGGCGATACCGCGCTTCGCCGATGAATCGGCCGTTCTCCTGGAAGGCGGGAATGGCGAGAATCCGCTCGCGCACTTCCACGTCGGTCGCGCTGATGCCCTGCCGCCGCGCCTCGGCGACCATGGCTTCCTCGTCAACGAGCTGCTGCAGAATCTGCTGCTCAATCCCCAGCTGACGCAGGAGCTGATCGCTCAACTGCGATCCGTAGGCCTGACGGTAGGCCTGCAGCTGCGCGGTGTAGCGCCGTTGAAACTCGCGGACCGTGATCTGACGGCCCTCGACAGTCGCGACCGTCTCGCTCGGCGCCGCCCCCGTCGTGCTCGTCAGAAAGTCGGGAATGTAGAACAACACGAAGGTGAGGACGACGAGCGCCAGGCTCCACTTGAGCCAGCCTTTGTGGCGCCGCATCCGATCGAGCATCGTCATAAAAACCCCGAGTCGTTGAGGGTCAAACAACGATCGTATCAGACCTCAACCCTCCTCCCACGGAGGTTCCTTACGCGGGTTCCTTACGGGAGTTCCTCGCGCAGGTTCGCGGGTTAGACCGTTATGCGGCCACAGACGTGAATTTTGTACGCGTTGTGGACCCGCATAACGGTCTACGGCGCGCGGAGCGCGCCAAGCCAACAACAAGAACTAGCCAAGGGCCGCGGAGTTAGCCGGATATCAAGGGCAGGGC
>JBKPDL010000110.1:0-54855 GCA_046727855.1 Acidobacteriota bacterium | reverse complement strand
TCCTTGGTGGTCACGCCCACGTCGGCGAGCGCCAGGTTCGAGCCATCGAACACAAGATGGCCATTGACCGGCTCGACGACGACGCGTCGCTGGCCAAAGCGGACAACCATGTCGCTCTCGATCGCAATCGGTCCGCTCGCACCCTCGCTGAGGACGTATGCGAGATCGGTGCGGACCTTGGAGGCGGACACGTCGATGTCACGCTGCAAGTCGCGATAGAGGAAGTCGAGGTTGCGGGTTGTGAGGCCGCGGGCGTCGATCCGGCGCGGCGGCGCGTTCGGATCGCGCGGCGTGCGGGCGGACGGAAGGTTGGATCTTCCGTCGCGGTCACGGTGGATATAGACGCGGGCGTCCTGGAGCGCGATATCGTCGAAGCGCAGCATCCCACGGTACGCGGCCCACGGTAACTGGACGACAACCGTCTTCGCCGCGAAGAAGGGATCGTCGTGATGTCCTTTGGCGGCAAGCCGCGCGTTGGTCAAAGTGACGCGGCGTTTGAACAGGTTGTAATGAAGATCGTCGGCGGTGAGATCGAGATCGAAGCGGCGTTCGAGCTCGCGGATCGACCAGTCGAGAATGCGTGATTGAACGAAGTTGGTATGCAGGAAGAGAACGGCCGCGACGGCGAGCGCCACCACGGCAACGGTCGAGATAGCAAGGACCCGCCGAATCCGCACCTATACGATCCTACAAGCCATAAGGTCGCTGTACGCAGCGAAGGCCGCAACATTAGTTGCGGCCTTTCGTCGATCGACGATTCACCAACCAACCAACTTAGCCGAGCGGCGTGCATCCTGTCGCGATGCCGTTGGGCGTCGGGTAGTCCTCGCATGCCCACCACTGGCCGTTGCCGTCCTGCTTGACGTAGCAGCCACCCGACACTGCGGCGGCAGCGACGAACAACACGATCGCAATCATTCGACGCATGAAAGCCTCCTGCCGAAATCGGTACGGAAACCAGCCAAGGGCTCGCCCTTGATATCCCGATGCCTGCGGACTACCATGCGAACGCATGAGACTGAAGCCTCTGTTCGCGTTGGGCGCGTCGCTCGCGCTTGGCGTGGTGGGCGGACTTTTTGGTTTCTCGCAGGAACGGACCGAACTGAAGGTAGGCGATCTCGCACCGGGATTCAGTCTGCAGGGATCGGACGGCAAGACGTACACCCTCGCGGATTTCAAAGGCAAGAGCGCCGTGGTGTTGGCGTGGTTTCCCAAAGCGTTTACCAGTGGATGAACAGCGGAATGCAAGTCGCTCCGTGAGAGCGGCGATGCGATTCGGGCGTTCAACGTCGCCTACTTCGCGGCGAGCGTGGACGATGCCAAGACGAACAAGGAATTCGCCGAGCATGTCGGCGCCGACTATCCCGTCCTCGCTGATCCCACGAAGGAAACTGCCAACGCCTATGGCGTGCTCGGTATGGTCGGCTTCGCATCGCGCTGGACGTTTTATATCGGGCCTGACGGAAGGATTCTCTACATCGACAAGAGCGTAAAGACATCTACCGCTGGTGCGGATGTCGCGGAGCGGCTGGCTGCGCTGCAGGTGGCGCGGCGTAAGTAATCCGAATCTGGAGTTTTGGCGATCTGGAGATTTGGAGTTGATTTGGAGATCTCCAAATCTGGAGATTTGCGGATTTCCAAATTGCTCAATCTCGAGATTCTCTCCAAATCTCGAGATCTCCATACCTCGAGATTCACGTGAGCGTGTCTCCGAGCGAGGGGATTGTCACTTCGCTCGGCAGCACGCGAACGAAGTTACCTCGCTGCAGCAGTTCCCTCCCCTTGCCACCGCGTCCGGTGATCTCGTACTTCGCCGTGCTGATTGTCTGCTCCGCGCCGCGATTGGTTTCCACCGTCATCAGATCGCGATCGCCTGACGACACCATCGCGCCGATGACTTTGTCGTCGGGAAACTTCACTTTGATCAGGATCACTCCGCGGCCGGGACCGGAGAGGAAGTTCACTTCGTTCGCCTTGCAGATCAACGCGCGTGCGTCGGCGGTCGCGACAATGACTGCCTCATCGCCGGTAGTCCTGCCGACTGCCACCACCTCGGCACCCGCGCCTGTGCGTAGGTAGCGGCGCCCGGCGCGCGTGCTCGGCTCAAGGAAGGCGTCGAGCGCGAAGCGCAGGCTGTATCCGTCGCTGGTTACCGCGATCGCGTGCATCGGCGGCTCCCCGCCTTCGTGCTTCGCTTTGATCTCGGCGATCGCGCGCGGGTCGAGGCTCATCGCCGCCACGATCCGCTCGCCATCCTTCAACTTGAACAGCTTCTGGATCGGCTCGCCGTAGCCGGTGGACGCTGGCACGTCGACAATGCGCGACGTGTAGGCGACGCCGAAGTTGCTGAAGAACACCATGGTCGCGCGCGTGCTTCCGGCGCCGGCGGCCAGCACGCTGTCGCCCTCGCGCAAACGCGTGGTTGACAGATCCTTGACCTCTTTCTGGCGCTTCACCCACCCGTCGCGCGAAATGATCACGACGTTGTCTTCCTCGACGATGAACGCGTCGGCCGAGTACTCCACTTGCTCCGCTTCTTCGATGCGCGTCCGTCGCGGCTGGCCGTGCTTCTTCTGGATTTCCTCGAGCTCTTCGCGCACCACCTTCCAGCGCGCGTCCTCGTCCTTCAGCAGCGCACCGATCTGGCGCGCGCGCTTCCGTTTGTCTGCGAGCTCGTTTTGAATGACGAGGATTTCGAGGCGCGCGAGCCGATACAGTTTCAACTCGAGGATCGCGTCGGTCTGGTCGGCATCGAGCGCGAAGCGCTTCATGATCTTGTCGGCGGCATCCGGCTTGCCGTCGGATTTGCGAATGATGCGGATGATCTCGTCGAGCGCGTCGAAGACCTTTTCGATGCCCTCGAGGATGTGAATCCGTCGTTTCAGATTCTCGAGCTCGTGTTCGAGTCGCGCGGTGACGACTTTGAGACGGAAGTCGAGGAAGTACCAAAGCAGCTGATGCAGCTCGAGACGTTCCGGCCGCCCGACTTGTTCGTTCTCCGTCGGGACGAGGCACGTCATGTTGACGGCGAACGTGGTCTGCAGCTGAGTGTGCCTGAACAGGTACGCCATCACGAGGTTTTCGTCGGCGCCGCCTTTCAGCTCCAGCTCGATGCGCACGTCGTCTGTCGAAAGATCCTTGACATCCACCAGATGCGGCATCTTGCGCGCCATGACGATGTCGCCGATGGATTCGACCAGGGCGGCCTTGTTCACTCCGAACGGGATGCTCGTGAGGTAAATCAGTTTCGCGCTTCGCGCCGACACACCCTTTTCCCACGTCGCGCGAATGCGAATCGTCCCCTGCCCGCTCTTGTAGATGTCACGCAGTTCCTGCGGCGAGTTGAGAATGTGGCCGCCGGTGGGAAAATCAGGACCCTTGATGTGCCGCGCGAGCTGCGCGCTCGAAAGCTCCTGGTTGTCGAGCAGCTTGATCAGCGCGGTGCAGACTTCGCCGACATTGTGCGGCGGGATGTTGGTCGCCATGCCCACCGCAATTCCCGTGGCGCCGTTGACGAGCAGATTCGGCAGCCGCGCAGGGAGCACGACGGGCTCGGTACGCGTGCCGTCGTAGTTGGGGCGAAACGGGACCGTCTGCTGCTCGATCTCCTGCAGCATCTCGTCGGAGACGCGGGCAAGCCGGCACTCCGTATAGCGCATGGCCGCCGGCGCATCACCGTCGAGCGATCCGAAATTGCCGGAGCCGTCGACGAGCGGCACACGCAGCGAAAACGGCTGCGCCATGCGCACGAGCGTTTCGTAAATCGCGGCGTCGCCGTGGGGATGGTAATTGCCCATCACATCGCCCACCACCTTGGCGCACTTGCGGTGCCTGGCGTCGGCGGTAAGGTTCTGCTGCCACATCGTGTAGAGAATGCGGCGCTGCACGGGTTTCAGGCCGTCGCGAACATCAGGTAGCGCGCGCGCGGTGATGACCGACAGGGCGTAGTTCAGATAGCGCTCTTGTGCGGCCTCGTGCAGCGGAATTGGCGGCGAGCCATCGCCGATTCCTCCTCCGCGTGGAGGCAGCGCGGGTGGCGCTGTGCCGCCCTCCTGCGGGTAGCCGCGGACTTTTGCGTCCGTGTCTACGTCAGGTGTGTTTTCTGCGATGTCGAGGAGAGAGGGTTCGCGCTTGCGCTTGGCCATTCATACGGAGCGCGGACCTTTAGGTCCGCGGTTCAGGAATCAATTTTCCCGGATTCATGATGTTATCCGGATCGAGCGCGCGCTTGATCGATCGCATCACGTCGAGCGACTCGCCGTGCTCGCGCGGCAGGTATTTCAGTTTCCCGATCCCGACGCCATGTTCGCCGGTGCACGTGCCGCCAAGGCGCAGCGCGCGTTCGATGAGACGATGGTTGGCGGCTTCGACAGCCGCGAACTCGGACGGGTTCGACGTATCGACCATGAAGATCAGGTGAAAGTTCCCGTCACCCGCATGGCCAACGAGCGGGCCCGCGATGTTCGCGGCGCGCAGGTCGGCTTGCGTCTCGAGAATACACTCGGCGAGGCGTGAAATCGGCACGCACACGTCGGTCGTCCACGGCTTGGCGGCCGGCCGCGAAGCGATCGTCGCGTAGAGCACGTTGTGACGCGCCTGCCATAAGGTGGTCCGCTCCTCGAGCGTCGACGCCCACTGAAAGCCGGTGGCGCCGTGTTCGCGGGCGATCTCGTCAACCATCTTTGCGTGTTCGGCCACCGCGGCTTCGCTTGTGCCGTGAAACTCGAAGAACAGAGTTGGCGCCAGAGGATAGCTGGTCTTCGAGTAGCGATTCACCAGATCGAGCTGCAACTCGTCGATGATCTCGATGCGGGCGACCGGGATGCCGAGCTGAATAGTCGTGATGACGGTATTGGCCGCGCCTTCCATCGACGCGAACGGACACACGGCGGCGCTCACGGCTTCTGGCCGGCCGTACAACCGAAGCGTGACTTCGGTGATGACCCCTAGCGTGCCTTCCGAACCGACGAGCAGACGAGTGAGATCGTAGCCGGACGACGATTTGCGGGCGCGGCTGCCGGTCTCGATCACGCGTCCGTTGGCGAGCACAACCTTCAACGCGAGCACGTTCTCGCGCATCGTGCCGTAGCGAACGGCGGTCGTACCCGATGCCCGCGTCGCTGTCATGCCGCCGATCGTCGCGTCTGCGCCGGGATCGACGGGAAACATCAGGCCGGTGTTCTTGAGTTGATCGTTCAATTTACGATGCGTGAGGCCGGCCTCGACGGTGACATCGAGATCCTCGGCCGACAACCGTACCACGCGCGTCATGCGCGTGAGATCGATCGACACGCCGCCGCGGATGGCGTTGACGTGCGCTTCGAGTGAGCTCCCCATGCCGAACGGCACAATCGGCGTTTTCGTCGCGGCGCAGGCGCGGACAATGGCGGCCACTTCGTGGGTGCTGGTGGGAAACGCAACCGCGTCGGGCACACCGGGCGCGTGCCACGACTCGCCGTGGCTGTGATGCTCGCGGACGGCATCGCTCGTCGACAACCGATCGCCCAGCAGAGCGCGCAGGTCGTCAATGAGCTCGGTGACCATGGTGCAAATTGTACAGACAAAGGGCCGGGCTGAAGCCCGGCCCCCTACCGAATTCCTATGTCGCATCGACCTTCGCTCCGCGAGGGGTTCCCACGTAGCGCGGACCTTCAGGTCCGCGATGCGCGTCATCGTCAGAAGCTGAACCTGAACCCGATCTGTCCGACGCGCTGCTCGGGGTTCTGGAAGTCGCCCGAAAATTCCGTCGGCTGCATGAACTGCGTGCTTGTCTGCCTTTCGACGAAGTTCGCGGGATTCTTCGCGTTGAATAGATTGAAGATCTCGCCAATCGCTTCGATGCGCGCGCGGCCACCCAGACCGAAGCTGCGCGACACGCGCAGGTTCATCTGCGTGCGCCCGGCGCCGCGCCCGCAGTTCCACGTCTCGCACGGGCCGATGTCCTTCGCCGGGTTGCCGACGCCGTCGAACTGGAAGGCGCGATCCGGTAAGTCGTTGTTCTCGGCGTTCAGATTGCGATCGACGCCGGCCGTCGTGGCGACCGGCAACCGCGAGCGATAGAGGAAGATTGGCGACACGGTGAAGCCCTTGAACATCCACACGGCGGCGAGTGATCCGGAGTGGCGTGCGTCCGTGCGCGACGTCGGTCCGAACACCTTGGGATCGTCGTAGAGCAGCGTCGCGTCCTGCAGGTTGATGGCGTTGAGCTCGTCGACCGCGGTGCCGATCGTACTGCGCGCCTTCGCCAGTGTGTAGGTGACGGTGTAGTCGAGATTGTGAATCATGCGGCGCTTCAGACCGAAGAGCAGCGCCGTGTATTCGCCCTTGCCCGCGCTGATGCCGGGGCGCGTGCCGATCGCGTTCGGGGTCAGGTTGAGGAACGTGAGGCGACGCGGGCCGTCAGGAGCAGTCCCGATCGGCCGGACGTTGATGCGCGGACGCACGTTCAGATCGCGTCCGTCGGCGCGCACGAAGTCCAATGTAAACACCGTGTTGGGCATCAACTCGTGCGACCAGCCAAACGACGTTTGCCGCGTGTATGGCATCTGGAGATCCGGATCAGTCCACTGGCCGAACAGCGGCACCGTTGTGGTGTCGGCCTGGTTCTGGCTCTGAATGTTCGAAATCGGCTGCCCGACGCGATAGAAGCTGCCGTCGGGGTTGCGAATGCCCTGTTGATTGTCCACGTTGAGCACGGTGCCGAACCCCTTCCCGGTCGCGTCGCTCGCCGCAAACAGCGCGTTGGAGTTGGTGTAGCCCATGTCCATGTAGATGCCCCAGCCGCCGCGCACCACGTCCCTGCCGTTTCCGCGGATGTCCCACGCAAAGCCAATGCGGGGCTGGACGTTGTTGGTGTCGTCCTGCGGCTCGTCGCCCGCGTTTTCCAGACCCTTGATGCCATCGAGTAAGCCAGCGGCGCCGGCTGCCTGCACCTTGACGAAGTTCGGGTTCTTCGATTGATCGAACTGATAACCGGTGATGAGGTCGTAGCGTAATCCCGCGTTGATCGTCAGCCGATCGGTCAGCCGCCAATCGTCCTGAATATAGGTGGCGTACTGCTTCAGCGGAATGTTCGCGGACGCGTCGCCGTCGTTCATCGTCACAATCGACAGCGGACCGTTCACATCGTCGGTCAAGTGTGTGTGCTGCAGCACGCCCTTGCCGGAGTTGAACGTGATGAACAGGCGCGGCTCGTTGATGAAGTTGAAGCCGACCTTGAAGTCGTGGCCGATGCCGCCCAAGCCGGTCGCCGACCACGAGAAGTCGTCGCGGAACTGCCACTTCTTCTGCTCGGTGGTCTGCGGGGTGTTCGGACTCTGCCCCACGGTGACGTCGTTCGGGAATGTCTGGTACGTGTCGGTGCTGTTTGCGCCGATGTGATTGCGGAAGTCCGCGTACTGGAAAATGAACTCGTTCAGCCGCGAACCGCCCAACACCCAGTTGTGGTTCAGGTTGATCGAGTTGAACTTGTTTTCGCTGGTGCCCCAGCCGTTTGGCGGCGTATTGGGATCGGCGCCGTAGGGCTGCGTGTTCTGGTTGCGGCCGTAGCGCACCGACAGGTACTGCTCCGGATTGATGCTCGCCGTCACCTTGCCGCTCAACAACGTCTCACGATAGGGCGTGGGGAAAATGCCATCGAGCTGCGGGAACAATCCCTGTGTGCTCACCGACTGAAAGGTGTCCTGCTGCGTCCGCTCTGCGGCGAAGAAGAAATGCGCTTTGTCCTGCCTGATCGGACCGCCAAACGATCCGCCATATTGCCAGCGGCGGTAATCCTGCCTTTCGACTTCCTGAATCTTTTCGGTCTCGGTTCGCGCATTCATCGCCGTGTCGCGAAACAACGTGAACCACGAGCCGCTCGGCACGTTGGTGCCACTCCTGGTGACGATGTTCATCACGCCGCCGTTGCTGCGGCCATATTCGGCCTTGGAGCGCGATGTGATCAGGTTGAACTCCTGAATCGCTTCGAGCGGGAACAGCTGCAGCAATCCACCGACGGTGTCGTCGTTGTTGTCGCCGCCGTCGATCTGATAGTTCACGTTGCGGCCGTTGCCGCCGTTGATCTGCGGTGAATACTGCGTGCTCTTCGTCGGGTCGGAGTGGAAGCCGAGACCGACGCCGGGAATGGTCACGGCGAGGTTGGCGAACTGGCGACCGTTCAGCGGAAGACTCTCGATGCGGCCCACATCCACCACGCCGCCGACTGAGGACGCGGTGGCTTCGATCAGCGGCGACTGGCCGGTGACCGTCACAGTTTCGGCGACCGTGGCAACTTTCAGCGTGACATCGATCGACAACGTCTGGCCGACGTTGAGGACAACGCCTTGCTGCGCATAGCTGGCGAAACCCGGCAGCTCGATGGTGAGGTCGTAAGTACCTACCGGCATCGCAGTGAGGCGATAGATGCCCTCGGTATCGGTTACCGACGAGCGACTGAATCCTGTAGCCATGTTTCGCGCAGTCGCTGTTGCGCCCGGGATGGCGGCGCCTTGCGCGTCGAGGACGCGCCCTGTGATATTGCCCGTGGTCTGCTGCGCGGAGGCGCTCGTCGTCACGAGTACCGTCAGGCCAAACAGAATTGCGGTGAGCCGCAACGTCCGCATTCGTTCCTCCTGGGGAAAAACAAATCAACGCTTTGAAGTGCAACGATTTGAACAGGTTGTAACAATTTCTGTCAAGTTTCGTCCCAGAAGCGAAAGGCCTCATTTTCAGAGATTTACGCGGTGTGACGCGACTTGCTGGCGACTTGTCCCTGCTGATTGGTGGGACGAACGCGTGGGTAATTGGCGGGACGAGCGGACCTTGAGGTAGCGCGCGGACTATTTCAACGCCTCGATCAGCCGACTGACCTCCGCGCGCTGCGGCGCATTCTGCGGCAGCTGACCAAGCAACGTCTGTGCTTCTTGCAACGCCTCCTGCCGGCGGCCGGCACGGGCCAGCGCGCGGGCGAGATTGAAGCGCGCTTCGAGCAATCCGGGATCGCGCGTGAGCGCCGACTGCAGCAACGGAATGGCGCTCTTCGCATCGTCGCGCGCGAGCGCCATCAGCCCGAGGTTCGCCTCGACGACGGGGTTGCCGGGCTCGATCGCTCGCGCGATCTCGAGGGCGCGTTGCGCGCCCGCGGAATCCTTTGCCTGCGCGCGGCATTGAGCAAGGCCGAGCGCGGCATCCGCCGACGGGATTTGTGCGTCGATCGCGGCGCGCAAATGCGGCTCCGCCTGCCCGCATCGTCCGCGGTCGATCTGCGCGTAGGCCAGACGAAGATGGGCCTGTGGGTTGCCGGGGTCGTCTTTGAGGATCGACTCGAGCGCTGCGATCAATTCATCGCCGCTAACTTCACCGGACGTGACCGTTGCGAGGCGCGACGCCAGCGCAATGCGATCCTTTGGATCGGGGCGTGCACCTGCGCTCTCGCTACGCGTGCCGGAAAAATAGCTGAGCGATCGCAGCCGATTCGTCGTTTCCGCGTTGACGGGCGCAGCCGAGGCATGCGGCGGACTGTAGCGCTCCACCTGCGCCAGCATCTGCGCTGCGCGCTGCGGGTCAGCAGATTGCAGGTTGCGCGTCTCGTTGGAATCGCTGGCGAGATCGTAGAGTTCTGCCTTCGGTGCGGCGATGTACTTCCAGCTCGCTGCGCGCACGGATCGTAAAGGGCTCCAGCCGAAGTCGAAGAGCGGCGCAAACGATTCCGCATACAAGGTGCGATCACGGGTCTTGCCGCTACTCATGGACTCGACGAGGCTCACGCCATCGGCATCGAAACCAGTGACGCCGAGGAGTTCGAGTGATGTCGGGGCGATGTCGACGAGCGATACAGCCGCACCAACCGTCCCACCTGCGGGAACGCCAGGTCCACGCAGCACGAGGGGAACGCGCAGCGTGGTGTCATAGACGAACACGCTGTGGCCGATTTCACCGTGCTCGCCAAACGCCTCACCGTGGTCAGCCGTAATCACGACGAGCGTTGACGCGGCAGCGTCGCCCAGGCCATCGAGCAGCATCGCCACCGCGCGGTCGGCGGTGGCAATTTCTTCGTCGTAGCGAGCGGAGACCGATCGGCCATTGGCAGCGGATGGATCGCCATACGGCGCATGCGGTTCGAAGAGATGCATCCAGAGAAAGAATCGCTGACCGCGGTGCGCGTCGAGCCACAGTCGCGCACGGCGGGCGGTCTCGATTCCGGGTCGCTCGTTCAACGGACGGCCATTCGAATCCCGCTCGATTACATCGTCGTACTCCGAGAAGCCGTGTTGCAGGCCGAAACGGCGGTCGAGAGGAAACGCGGAAACCATTGCTGCCGTCGCAAAGCCCGCGGTTTGAAGCGTGGTCGCGAGCGTCGGCACGTTTGCGTTCATCGCCATGCCGTTGTGGCGCGCGCCGTGACCGGGCGGATAGCGTCCCGTCAGCAGGCTGGCATGCGAGGTGAGCGTGATCGGAGCGGGCGCGTACGCCCGATCGAACCTGACGCCGTCGCGCGCAACGGAGTCGAACGCGGGCGTGCGCGCCGGCTGATAGCCGTACGCGCCGACGCGATCGGCACGTAGCGTGTCGATGGAGATGAGCACCAGGTTGCGTGCGTTGCGCTGATCTGGGCCGGGCGCGGGGGTCGACGGTTGGCGGCTGCACGCGCTCACCACGAGCAGCAATGCCGCCGCCAGCAACGCGCCAGTAGCGTGCGATTGTTTCATCGGCCTTCCAGCTGGCGGCGCAGCGTCCGGGCAGTCTCGCGATCGCGGCGTGATGCGAAAGCAGCGCGCTCGACAATTTGATACTGGGCAATCGCGCGCTCGTGTTGGCCGCTTTGCTGCAGCGCGATACCAAGATTGAGCTGCGCCTCGGCGAACGATGGATCGGCCTTGATGGCCTGTTCCAGATAGACGATGGCTTCGGGTGCGCGGCGCTGCTGCACGAGCACGACACCAAGGCCGTTGGCGGCGTCGGCAAGGGATGGATCGCGCGCCAGGGCATGGCGATACGACTGCGCCGCGGCATCGAGCTGCCCGATCGCGCGCTGCGCGTTGCCAAGGTTCGCCATGTACGACGCATTAGTAGGATCGAGCTTTACCGCTTGCTCAAAGCGCTGAGCGGCTTCGGCAAGCTCACCCGCATCCGCGTGCAGCAGCCCGCGTCCATTCTGCGCCGCTGGCAGGTCGGGAGCGATGGCCAGAGCCGCTTCTTCGGCGCGCGCCGCTTCTGAACGATCGCCGGCCTCGCCCGCGGCAACTGCCAGCTCGTGATAGAGCGAGGCGTCGGCCGGCCATCGTGCGACCGCTTGTTGGTAAATCGCCAGCGCCTCACGCGTGCGGCCCAACTGCAGCAGCGTGCGTGCGTAGGAAGTTTGAAAGAGTGCGCCTGCCGGATGTTTGCGCGCGAGCGCCGCAAATGTCGGGGCCGCCTCCTTCGGGCGTCCAGCAGTCAGCGCCGTCAACGCGTGCTCGAATTGCGCCCAGTCGGCAACGACATCGGCCGCATCAACACCGCTCGCAGTGGTCGCCGCCGTCGAGGCCGGGGCGATGTAGCCGAGCGCGCGGAGTCGCACAGCGGTGTCCGCGTCGATCGCCGGCCCGCGTCCCTCTGCAGACTGCACGGCCGACAACTCGTCCACCCGCTTTTGCATCGCCTGCACGGCCGATGCCTGGCTAGCGGCGAGGTCCGTGCTCTCGGCGGGATCGGCCGTGATGTCGAACAATTTCGGCCGCGTCGAGGCGATCAGCTTCCAGCGATCCTGCAACAGCGCGCGGGCGGGCCGCCATCCGGCGACCGTCGGATATTCAGTTTCCGCGTAGAGCTCGCGATCGCGATCGGGTGCTGCGAGCAAACTCCGTCCTGGCAGAGTCGTGTCCGCAGGTTGACGAGCGATCGCAAGGATCGTCGGCAGCACGTCGACAACGCTCGCCGGATCGTCGCGCACGCCCGGCGTCGCGCCCGGCGCAGTAATAACGAGCGGGATACGCAGTGCTGGATCGAACAACAACATCCCGTGGGTGACTTCGGTGTGTTCACCGAGGCTTTCGCCGTGATCGCCGAGCACAATCACAGAGGAGTTGCTCGAGTCACTGCGCCCGCTGGCAGCCTCCAACAACCGATTCAGCTGCGAATCGGCAAACGCGACCTCGGCGTCATAGGCGCTGGTCAGCGACGCGTTCGCTTGGCGTCGGCCCGGGGCGTTGTACGGCGCATGCGGATCGTACATGTGCACCCAGAGAAACCACGGACGATCGCGCGTGACGTCCTGCAGCCAGCTGATTGCACTATCGACAACGACGTTCGCCGGTCGTTCCGCTTGCAATTGATCCAGCGCGCGTGGGTCGCGTGTGATGCGGTCGTCGTAGAAGTCAAACCCCTCCGCGAGTCCAAACCGACGGTCGAGGACGAACGCGCCCACGACAGCGCCGGTGCGATAACCGGTGCGCTGTAATCGTGTCGCGATCGTTTGAGCCGTCTTGCCCATCGGTGTGCCGTTGAGACGAGCGCCGTGCGCAGGAGGCAGGAGTCCGGTGAGAATCGACGCGTGCGCCGGCAGCGTGAGCGGCGCTGTCGAGCGCGCGTTGGTAAAACGCACGCCAGCCTTGCTCAGACGATCGAGCGCGGGCGTGAGGCTGCCCACGCGATCGGCACGGAACGTGTCAATGGTGACCAGCAGGATATTGGGCCGGCGGAGCGGCGGCTCCTCGGCGGCCCGTGTGCAGCCGACGCCCAGCACGATCGCGTGCGCGATGACGATCGCGTGCGCGATGACGATCGCGCGAGCAGTTCGCATGTTTGCTGATGATACGCGACGCTGGTATAGGATCACGGCTCCATGGTTTCCGGAGAAGTTCCGCCGTGTTTACTGCGAAGACGCTCTCGTTCCTCCGCTCGCTCAAACGCAACAACAATCGCGCCTGGTTCCACGAAAACAAGGTTCAGTACGAAACGTACGTGCGCGGCCCCATGCTTTCAATCGTGGACCGTCTCGCCGCCGACTTCCCGAAGTTCGCGCCCGAGTTCCAGGCGGATCCGAAGGTCTCGATCTTCCGGCAATGGCGCGACACACGCTTCAGCGAGGACAAGACGCCGCTCAAAACCAACGTCGCTGCGGTGTTTCCATATCGCACGCTCGGACGAATGAACGGCGCCAGCCTCTACTTCGAAGTTGCCCCGCAATGGGTATGGATCGGAGGTGGGCTCTACGCGCCGGAGACATCGCAGCTCCAGGCGCTGCGCGAGCACATCGCAGTGCATCACCGTCAGCTCGATAGAATCGTCAACTCGGCGGCTATGAAGCGGCTCGGCGGATTGCGCGGCGATCGCATGACACGCGTGCCGCGCGGGTTCGCCAAAGATCATCCCGCGGCGCACTATCTGCAGTACAAGCAGTTTCTCGGCTTTCGCGAGGAGCCGGCCTCCTTCGCCGCGCGATCCGACTTTTATCGCCAGTTGCTGGCGACGTTCCGTCAGCTGGCACCGCTCGTCAGGTTCCTGAACGAGCCGATTCTCGCGATGCAGCGGCCAGAGAAGAGGCCCCATATTCTCGACGAGGATCGCGGGCCTAAGCGGACCTAAAGGTCCGCCGCCCCTAGCCGCGCACGTTTAGGCAGGCCGCTGAAAAGAGCCGGCCGGAACCAGGAACCAAGAGCTCGATCAAAACTGGCCAGATTCCGACGTTCTTCATTCTTTGTTCTTCGTGCAGGTTGTCAGTTTTCAGCAACCTGTTCGGTGCGCCCGAGTCGCGCAATCGCAAACAACACCGCACCTGCCGCAAGCGCCGTCGCGCCAGCCAGCAACTGCTGTTGGGTCGCTCCGGCCAGAATGCTCAGCGCGACCACGGTGGCAACCACCGGCACCACTGGCCCAAACGGAATCGTAAACTCCGCCGGGCGCATCTCCTCGCTCGGCGGCCGCCGGCGCAACACCAGCGTCGCCGTGGTCACTGCGAGGTACATCACGAGGCGCGCAACAGCGCTCACTGCGGCAAGCTGCACGAACGATCCTGTCACAGCGAGCGTCAATGCCACGGCCGCCGTAAACAGAATCGCGTTCGATGGCGTGGCGAAACGCGGATGCACTCGCGCGAACCAGCGCGGCAAATCGCCGTTTTCTGCCAGCGCGAAGAGCGTGCGCGACCCGGTCAACACCTGACCCATGTTGTTGCCGGTCATCGAAATCGCCGAGCCGGCGCTCATGATCAAGGCGCCGAGCGCGCCCATGAAGACCGCCGCGCCGTCTGCGAGAGGCTGCCGAGTAGCCGCGACGTCGGGCAACACGCCTGTCGCGACAACCGACGTCAGTGTCATCACCACCGCGACCGTGAGTATCGTCATCACAAACGCAAACGGCACGTCGCGTCGCGGGTTGGAGGATTCACCCGCCGGCACGCCCGTGACCTCGTACCCGCCGTACGCAAAGATCAACAGCAACGCCGCCGCGCCGACTTGCCCGATCGTTACGTCCGGCATGGCTGAAAAATGTGACGGGTCGACGTACCAGATGCCGACGACGATGAAGAGTAAGAGCGGCGCGAGCTTGCCGACCGTGAGGACGTTGACCACCCACGATGATTGCTTGATGCCGCGCACGTTAATGAGCGTGAGAATCAACGTCACCACCGTGATGAACAGCGGCCGGCGCCCACCGGTCGCGAGCGCCGGCCAGTAGAACGCAAGCGCCAGCACCAATCCGTTGCTCACTGATGCCTGACTCGCAACGCGGGTGAACCACATCATCCAGCCGACCTCGAAGCCGATGAAGCGGCCATAGGCGGCGCGCGCCGGTAAATACGGTCCACCTGTGCGATCGAAGCGGCTGCCCAGTTCGGCAAAACAGAGCGCGATGAACAACGAGGCGAGACCAACGACGAGAAAAGCCAGCGGTCCCCAGGGCCCGATGTGGCGAGCGACGTCTGACGGCAGGAGAAAGATCGCGCTGCCGATTACCTGGTTGACGCCGATGGCCGTCAGGTCCCAGCGGCCAAGTTCGCGACGGAGAGACGGTTCGCCCAAGCGCGTGATCTTACACTCCCCTTCACTCGTGTCGGTGAACGCTTTCGCCGCTCGGCGTTCAGCTTTCAGCTTCTTTCTCCCGGTGAGAGCTGATCGCTCCAAGCCGAACGCTGCCCCGAAGTCACGCAAGCAATGAATTCCCGGCTCGCCGTATGATGAAAACGGCCATGGAACAGATGGCGCGGACAACGGCCAGCCGAACGGCGTACACCGACCCGGCATGGTTCGCCGCGGAGATGGATCGCATCTTCGCCGCTATGTGGATCGCCGTGGGCCGCGACGAGGAGCTGGCCAATCGCGGCGCCTTCATCCGACGCGACATCGCGCAGGCGAGCGTGCTCATCGTCGGCGACGGTCGCGGCGGCGTCCGCGCTTTTCACAACGTCTGCCGCCACCGCGGCACGCGGTTGTGCGACGCGGAGCGCGGAACGTTTCCGGGCAGCATTCAGTGTCCGTATCACGCCTGGACCTACGATCTCAACGGCAGGCTCATCGGCGCGCCATTGATGGACGAAGTCGAGGGATTTGCGCGCGACGAGTATCCTCTGCGCCGTGTCAACTGCGACGTGTGGGATGGACATGTCTTCTTCAATCTCGCAGACTCACCGCCGCCGCTCCGCGACCAACTTGGAGAGTTGCCAGCGCGTTTCGCGCCGTGGCGCATGGGCGAGCTGCGCATGATCCGCCGCACGGTTTACGACGTGCGCGCGAACTGGAAGTTGATCGTGCAGAACTACAACGAATGCCTGCACTGTCCCGTGATCCACCCGATGCTCAACCAGATGCATCACTACCTCGGCGCCGCCAATGTGCCGTCTACCGAGACGTATTGCGGCGGCGCCATGCGACTCAAAAACGGCGTCGAGACGTTGAGCGTGGACGGCAAACGCCGCCGGCAGATTCTTCCCGGCCTGAGCGGCGACGATCGCGCGCAGGTCCACTACTACGCGATCTATCCGAACTTGCTGCTCACGCTGCAGCCCGACTACATGCTCACGGTGACCATCTGGCCGAAATCCCCGGGCGAAACGCAGCTTGTGAGCGAGTGGCACTTCCATCCCGACGAGATCGCGCGGCCTGGCTTCGTCGCCGACGATGCGATCGAGTTCTGGGATCGGACAAACCGCGAAGACTGGGCAATCTCAGAACGCTCGTATCAAGGGATCAGCTCGCGCGGCTACGTGCCCGGCCCGTATTCGGCGCGCGAGCTGCAGCTGTGGGAGTTCGATCAGTTCGTGGCCAGGCGCGTTAACGGCCAAAGTTGACTCGCACCCCAAACATCGCGCGCCGTGGATCAACGAACGCAGTCGGCCGGGCGAAGTTCGAGCTGTAGAGATCGTCGGTGGCGAGGCGCTCTTCGGCGGCGTCATTCAATAGATTCAGGACGTCGACGAGGAGGTCGATACGCGTAGCGCCGAACGACATTGCCCTCGACAGGCGCACATCGACGAGGGTTTGCGACGACAGCCGACGCGAGCCGCGAGGCTCGAGCAGGATGCGCTGGTCGCCCTGGTCAAGTTTGATCAGCGTCGTGGCCGCCCATGGCTTGCCGCTGAAGTGTTGCACGTTGGCCGCAACCACGAATCCCGTCCGCGGCGCTCCGGCATGGTCTCCCGATGGGCGGTGGGTGGCGGTATCCGCTAATCGCGACGGCGAGCCGCGACTGTTCAAGATTCCAGTTGACGGCGGAACCCCGGCGTCCTTGGTGAACGAGTACTCGACCGACGCGACCTGGGCTCCGAGCGGACAGTTTCTTGTCTATTCGGGCGCCGATGTCGGCACGACGTTCTCCGTCAAAGCGGTGAGCGCGGATGGTGCGCCGCGTCCTATGCCGAACCTGATTCTCACCCGCGGCGCCAGGCGACTGGCCTTCTTAGATGACAACACGCTGGTCATCATGAAAGGCGACCTCTCGTATAAAGATTTCTGGTCAGTCGATCTCACGACCGGTCACGAGCGGCAACTCACGAGACTTCGTCGCGGGCTCGCCATCGGCGATTTCGATATCTCTCTTGACCGCCGCGAAATCATTTTCGACCGGACACGCGAAAAATCGGACATCGTGCTGTTCGACCTGTCCGCCCCGCAGATGGCCGCAGATAACGAGAGACGCAGATGACGCAGATGGACGCAGATTCGGAAAGGATCTTGACCATCTAACGGGTACGATTCAACAAGGAAACGCTTAGCGCCTCAACCGCGAAGTCGGCCGACCCAAACGCACTTGCCTTTAATCTGTGTTTCATCTGCCTTCATCTGCGTCCCGCTTTATCTGCGTTTTTATCTGCGTTTTTATCTGCGTTCTATCTGCGTCATCTGCGGCCCGCTTTATCTGCGTTCATCTGCGTTTTATCTGTTTTATCTGCGTCCCTTCTATCTGCGTTCCAACTGCGTCCAACCCAATCCGCGTACAGCTCCGGCCGCCGATGCCGTAAAAACAACTCGCGCGCATGCGAGCGGGCAATCGCTTCACGATCGATATCCGCGTACAAAATCTCGTCGCGTCCCTGCCCGGCACGCGCGATCACCGTGCCGTCGGGCGCGCACACGAACGATTCACCGGCGAAATCCAGGCAATCTTCGCGCCCCACCCTGTTGCACAACGCCACGTAGTAGCCGTTCTGGAACGCAGCCACGCGCATTTCTCCCTCGTACAACCCTTCCGGCCACTCGCCGACGGCGCCCGCTTGCGGCACCACCACCAGCTCCGCGCCGTCGATCGCAAGCGCGCGCATGTATTCCGGAAAATGCCGGTCGTAGCAGATCGCGACGCCGACCTTGCCGACACGCGTTTGGTACACCGGCGCGCCCTTGTCGCCGGGCGCGTAATAGCCCTGCTCATGAAAGCAGGCGTAATCGGTGATGTGAATCATGCGCGTCACGCCCAGCAGTGATCCGTCCGCATCGATCACCGGCGAGCTGTCGTAGGTACGATCGTCGTCCCGCTCGAACAAGTTGATCGCCGCAACGATGTTCAACTCGCGTGCTTTGCGCTGAAACGCCGTCACCGTGGGCCCATCGAGCGGCTCAGCCAGACCGCGTACGTCCCCAGCGGCCGGGCGCTGCGGATGGAACCATTCGAACGCGAGCTCGGCGAAGCAGGCGAGCTCGGCGCCGCCACGCGCCGCGACCTCGAGATTCGCCAGCCCATGCGCCACATTGGCGGCCTTGTCTCTCGTCGCGTGCTGCTGGATTAACGCGATTCTCATGAAGATTTCCGTGGTTAGCCCGTTATGCGGCCTCAAAAAAGAATGTTGTACCCGTTGTTCGCCCGCATAACGGGCTAGGCGCGCGGAGCGCGCCAAGAGTAATAAGAACTAGCCAAGGGCTTAACCAACGGGATACCAAGGGCAGAGCCCTTGGCTAGTTCGTCGTTACCGGTTCTTCGTTCTTACCTCAGCGCTCCCATGAGTTGGGTCGCGCTTGGTCCGTCGTTCTCGGTTCTTCGTTCTTCGTTCGTTAGTATGATGCTTCGTTCGCGGAGGATGAGATGAAGAGATTCGCCACCTTGACCTGCGGCATCGCTGCCGCGCTCGTCGTCGCCGCCAGCGCCGGCATCTTCGCGCAAGCCGCGACCGAGCCTTACAAACTGGGAATGTTTCGCCAGGGCAGCCGCGACTTCGTCGGTCTCGTCCTGCGAGATTCGCTCGCCGTCGACTTGTCGAGCCTCGGCGCGCGCGATTTGAAGGAGCTGATCACGCGCTGGGACGCGTCGCTTTCGGCGAAAGTCGCGGGCATCGCGGCAAGCGCCGCCAAGCAGGCGCCGGCAGGATCGTTCAAAGTGTCCGAGCTCAAAACGCTTCCGCCGATCACCAACCCGATGTCGATGCTTAACGCGGCGGTGAATTACCAGGAGCACGCCAACGAGATGGCGCGCGGCGGAGCGTTTACGCCGTCGAACGCCGTGGATCCCAAAGTGCAGCAGGGAATTCCGGGCATGTGGGAGCGCAAGCCTGGCGACCCACGGCAGAACCCGTATTTCTTTCCCAAGATGCCGGCCGCGATCACCGGCAACGGCGATCCGATCATCCTGCCGGCCGGCCGCACGCAGATCGATTGGGAGTGCGAGCTTGCCGTCGTCATCGGGAAGACGGCAAAGAATATCCGCGCCAGCCAGGCGGCCGACTATATCTTTGGCTACACCCTCGAGAACGATGTGTCGGATCGCGGCGGCCGCGCCGACGGACGGCATGGATCGGACTGGCTGATTGGCAAGAGCCACGACACGTTTGCGCCGCTCGGACCGTTCATCGTGCCGCGGCAGTTCGTGTCGAACCCGCAGACGCTCGCGGTCAAGTTCACGCTCAACGACAAGGTGATGCAGGATTCGAACACCGATCGCATGACGCACACAATTTTCGAGATGGTGGAATTCGCGTCGCGCATACTCACCCTGCATCCCGGCGACGTCCTCGCGATGGGCAGCCCGGCCGGTGTCGGCACCGCGCGCGCGACACCGATTTATTTCAAGGACGGTGACACGTCCGTGTGCACCATTGAAGGGATCGGCACACTCCGCAACCCGATTCGCGCCGAGCGCGCCGGAACACAACACTGATGCCTGGGATTACGCGGGTCGTCGGCTTCATTCTGATTGCCATCGGCGTGATCGGCTATCTGTACACGGGCGCGGCGAGCATCACGGCGCTCATTCCGGCAATGGTCGGCGCCATCCTGCTCGTGCTCGCGCTCGCGGCACGCAATACTCAGGCGCGAAAGCATGCGATGCATGCCGCGGTGGCGTTTGCGCTCATTGCGGCGCTTGCGACGCTGCCACGTCTCATCCCCGGTCTGATGGCGCGCGAGTTTCAGCGACCGGCAACCATCGCACAACTCGCGATGGTCCTCGTGTTGCTGTTCTATGTGCTGATGGGGGTGCGGTCGTTTATTCAGGCTCGGAGAGGCCGGCCGGTCTAACGACCGGCTGCCACAGGAGACACTGACGGTTCTCTCACCTGTGGAGCCGGGCAATACCTGGGAGGCCGGCCTTCGGGCCGGCCGGTCACGGCATGGCTGTCTTTCTTGCTGGATTGAAAAATGGTGTTCTGACCACGGTGGCGGTCGCGTGGTGGCGCACGGCCTCGACGGTGACTTCGATCTCGAGTTGTGTACCCAGCGCGTAGTGGGGCGCATCGATCGTGGCGAGCGCGATCAGCTTCTTGAGCATTGTCGACCAGGTCGTCGACGTCGCCCGTCCGACCTGCCGGCCGTCCCTGTACACCGGCACGGGGATGCGTGACGCGGTGGCCGGCGCCGTCGGCGGCAACCCCACGGCTTCGTAGAGCCGTTCCACTTCGGTCCACTCGATCTCGAGGCCGACGATTTGTCGTGCCGCTCCGCGGCGGTGCTCGTCGACGAGGGCTTTGCGGCCCACGAACGGCCCTTTAGCCAAATCGACCAGTCGTGCCAGTCCCAACTCGGAGGGCGAGTACTTCTGCGCTTCGATCATCGCCTTGCGGCTGCTGTGGAAGTCGACGTCGATGAGCAGCAATCCGGCTTCGATGCGCGCGACATCGAGTGCGAGCATCCCGGTGGGATGCAGATCGAAGGCGCGGCCGCGTTCGACAATCGCATCCCAGACGCGCAGAGCCGCGTCCCATGGCATCCAGATCTCGTAGCCGAGATCGCCGGTGTAGCCGGTTCGTGAAATATCGACAGGGACGCCGGCGATCGATCCGGACGTCGCGCGGAAGTACTTGAGACTTTCGATCGGCGCCGTGCTGACCTCTTTCAGCAGGCGCGCGGAGGTCGGTCCTTGCAGGGCAACTGCTGCAACTTGCTCCGAAATATCTTCAACCGTCACCTCGAGACCGCGCGCGTTCTCGGTAATCCAGCGCAGATTCGGATCGGCGGCGGTCCATCGATACACCTGCTCCGCCACTCTCGTGACCGTGCCATCGTCAATCACCTTGCCGTCTTCATCGCACCAGGGCGTGTAATACACCTGGCCGCCGGCGAGCTTCTTCGCATCGCGCGTGATCACGCGGTCCACGAGTCGAGCGGCATCTCGACCAGAAACGCGGTACTTGAAAAGCGGCGAGACATCGATCAACGCGCACGCGTTCCGAATCGCGTTGTACTCGTGCTCGTGGTGCGTTTCGTACGCGCTGACCGCATAGTAGCCGGCCCAGTCGCGGTAGTTGAGACTCTCGCAGAGCTGAAGCGTGCGCTCGTGGAAGGCCGATGGCACTGGCACAAGCACATTTTAGTTCTTGGTTCGCTTAAGATCACTCGCAGATGCGCTACGACGCGATCGTGATCGGCGGCGGACACAACGGTTTGACGTGCGCGGCATATCTGGCGCGCGCGGGGAAGAAGGTCGTGGTGCTCGAGCGGCGCCACGTGCTCGGCGGCACCGCCGTGACCGAAGAAATCTTTCCGGGTTTCAAATTCTCGGTGTGCTCGTACGTTGTGTCGCTGCTGCGACCCGAGATCATTCGCGAGCTCGACCTGCCACAACACGGCATGGAGCTGCTGCCGCTCGACGGCACGTTCACGCCGATGCCGAACGGCGACTACCTGTGGCGCGTCAACGATCACTACAAAACCCGCCGCGAGATCGCCCGGCATTCACGTCTCGATGCCGAAGCGTACGACGAGTACGGCAGAGCGATGATCGAGATGGGACGCTTTGCCAAGCCGATCCTCGCGATGACGCCGCCCGATCCCACCTCGCTCGATCCGCGCGGCCTGCTCGAACTGTTGTCGATCGGCAAACGTTTTCGCGCCATGCGCTTCCACGACCGCGTGAACCAGGTCCAGCTGCTCACGATGAGCGCCGTCGATTTTCTCGATCAGTGGTTCGAGACCGATGTCCTCAAAGCCACGATGTCGGCCTCGGGAATCATCGGCACGTTCCTCGGCGTGCGCTCTCCTGGAACGGCGTACGTGCTGCTCCATCACTACATGGGGGAGATCGACGGCGCGTTTCGATCGTGGGGACTCTCGCGCGGAGGTACCGGCTCGGTATCGAATGCCATTGCCTCGGCGGCGCGCGTGTTTGGCGCCGAAATCCGCACCGAAGCGGCGGTGGCTCGCATCGTTACGAAGAACGGAAAGGCCACAGGTGTCGCGCTCGCCAACGGTGACGAGCTCTCTGCGGATGTCGTCGTCTCGAGCGTCGATCCACGGAACACGTTCGAGAGGTTTCTCGACGCGAAGCAGCTGCCGGACGACTTCCGCGAAAGCGTGCGCCGCTACAAGTATCGAGGTTCATCAGGCAAAGTGAACCTCGCGCTCGACGCACTTCCAAGCTTCACCTGTCGGCCTGGGCCGGGGCCACATTTGCGCGGCGCGGTTTCGATCTCGCCCGGCGTCGACTACATGGAGCAGGCGTACGACGATGCCAAGTACGGCAGGTTTTCCCGGCGTCCGTACGTGGACATCGTGATTCCGTCGCTCACCGATCCCAGCGTGGCGCCTCCGGGCAAGCACGTGATGTCGTGTTTCGTGCAGTACGCTCCGTATCACCTGCGCGAGGGCGCTTGGGACGAGCAGCGCGATGCTTTCGGTGACACCGTGATCGATACGGTGAGCGAGTATGCGCCCAACCTCAAGAGCCTGATCCTCTATCGTCAGGTGCTCACACCGCTCGATCTCGAGCGCGAGTGGGGGCTGAGCGAAGGCAACATCTTTCAAGGCGAACTGACGCTCGAACAGCTCTTCTTTCTGCGGCCGGTGCCCGGCTGGGCACAGTACACGACGCCGATCGATCGGCTTTACATGTGCGGCTCGGCAACGCACCCCGGCGGCGGCATCATGGGCGCACCAGGACGAAACGCCGCCAGGCGAGTGTTGAAAGAGCTATGACGGCGGCGCACGATGTCGTCGTTGTTGGTGGTGGTGTCAACGGTCTTACGTGCGCCGCGTACCTCGCCAAGGCGGGCGTGAAAACGCTCGTCCTGGAACGGCAGCCAACTGTTGGCGGCGGCGCGATTACTGGTGAAATCGCGCCGCGATTTCGCGCACCCATTCTGGCGCACGCCGCCGGACCGATCGCGCGCCAGGTCGTCGACGATCTTCAACTCGCCGCGCACGGATTGATGTTCGTCAAGAGCGACGTGCACATCACGATTCTCGGATCCGGCAGCCCGCTGGTGCTCTGGGCCGATGAGCGGCGCACGAGCGAAGGCCTGCGCGCCTGCTCGCCTCATGATGCCGAGGCGTGGCCGCGTTTCGAGCGTACCTGCGCATCGCTGGGCCGCGTTATCGCCTCGTTGTTTGCGGTCACGCCGCCATCGCTCGACGAAATTACCGGTCGCGATCTCTGGGCGCTCATGCGCACCTTTCGCGCTTTTCGCGCGCTCGACAAACGCGACGCGTATCGCCTGCTCCGTTGGGGAGCTATGGCGATCGCGGATCTCGTGAGCGAGTGTTTCGAGACGGAGACCCTGCGCGCCGGCGTCGCTGCCGACGGTATTTTCGGCACGCAATTTGGCCCGTGGTCCGCGGGCAGCGGTATGGTGCTGCTCCTTCGCGCCGCAAACAATCAGCTTGGTGTTCCGGATGGACGCGTCGCCAAGGGAGGCCCTGGTGCGATCGCGACGAGCATCGTGCAGGCTGCCGAGCGCGCCGGCGCACAGATTCGCCTGGGAGCGGGGGTCACGCGCGTTCTCGTCCGTGAGGGCCGCGCAGCCGGTGTCGTGCTCGACGATGGCAGCGAAATCGAGGCGAGGGCGATCGTATCCGCCGTCGATCCGAAGCGAACCTACCTCGAGCTCTGCGATCCAATCGATCTCGCACCAGAATTCCTGTGGCGCATGCGCAACTACCGCGCGCAGGGAACGGTGGCCAAACTGAATCTGGCGTTGTCTGCGATGCCGGAGTTGGCGGGCGTTTCTGGTGAAGCGCTGACCGGCGTCGTGCGAATCGCTCCGGATCTGGATTATCTGGAGCGCGCGTTCGACCATTGCAAGTACGGCCGCTACTCCCCCGAACCGTACATCGAGCTGACCATCCCAACGCTGCTCGATCCAGCCCTTGCGCCGGACGGCGCGCACGTGCTTTCGGCTTACCTGCAGTTTGCGCCCTACAAACTGCGCGATCGCACGTGGGACAGCCAAGCGTCGGCGTTGGCAGGCGTCGCGATCGACACGATCGAGCGGTATGCTCCTGGCTTGCGCTCACTGATCGTGGCGCAGCAGGTGATCACCCCACTCGACCTCGAGCGGACCTACGGGTTCAGCGGCGGACATATCTTTCACGGCGAACTCGCGCTCGATCAGATGCTGAGCATGCGGCCGCTGCTCGGCTGGGGCCACTATCGCGCACCAATTCGTGGCCTTTACCTCTGCAGTTCTGGGACTCATCCCGGCACCGGCATGACCGGACTCTCCGGCGCCAACGCGGCGCGCGAGATCGCGCGAGACTTGCGGTAACGTGTGTTCGACGTCCAGAGCCGCCGACAATTTTTCTTGTCGCCGCGGACCGGCAGTCCGCCCAGAATTTTTCCTGTCGCCGCGGACCTTCAGGTCCGCCGAGCGTCTAAAGCCGAAGGAGGGATCGATGCGCGTCCCCGCAGCATTGTTCGCCTTGCTACTCGTCGCGCCGGCATTCGCCGCCGGCCAAACATCCCAACCCGCGCCAGCCACACAACCAGGACAGCGGATGCCACCGCGCGATGCGCTTCCGCGCCCGGGTGAAGCACCGCCGGCCGGCACCGCGATTTTGCGCGGGCAGGTGTTATCGGTGGACGGCACGCCGTTGCGCCGCGCACATGTTCGCGCGATGTCGGCCGAGGGACGCGGCGGCGGCGTGAGCACCACCGATCCGCAGGGAAAGTTCGAGATCAAAGAACTGCCTGCCGGTCGTTACACCGTGGCCGCAAGCAAAGCCGGATACGTGACGATGCAGTTTGGACAGCGCCGCGCCGATCAAGCCGGCGGAGGAACGATTCTGGATGTCCTCGACAAACAGATTGTCGAGAAGATCCAGTTCGGCCTCCCGCGCGGAGCCGTTATTACCGGCCGGGTGCTGGATGAGTTCGGCGAGGCAGTTGCCGGCGTCAACGTATCCGCAGGCCGCTCCCGGTTTCTGGGCGGCATGCGCCGAATGACGTCGAGCGGCAGCGACAACACCGACGATCAAGGCAACTTCCGCATTTACGGGTTGCCGCCGGGCGACTACATCGTGTCCGGCACGGTGCGAGCGCAGGCCACCATGATGATGATTCCCGGAGTGAGCACAACCGACACGGAAGGCTACGCTCCCAGCTACTATCCGGGTACGCCGAACGTTGCGGAAGCACAGCGCGTGACGGTGAAGGGCGGCCAGGAGCTCACCGGGATTAATTTCGCCCTGACGGCGACTCGGCTCGCTCGCATTCGCGGCCGCGTGACTTCCTCGAGTAGCGAACCATCACCCGGTGTGATGGTGACGATGATGGCCTCCGATCCGAACAACGCGCTGGCCTACTTGATGTCGGCGACCGCACAGACCCGCGGTGACGGGACGTTCCAGCTCGCCGGCGTGGCGCCGGGCACGTACACAGTCACCACGCGACCGATGGGCAACCCAATGATGGGCGAAGGTGGGCAGGTTCGTCTGACGGTTGGCGGGGAAGACATCGACAACGTGCTGATTACCATGTCGGGCGGCGCGATCGCGCGCGGTGTGGTGAGAACAGACGATGGCTCGCCGCTGCCGGTGCGAGCACAGCTGATCAGGGTCATGGCGTCCCCGGCCGATCCGATGGCCGAACCGATGATGGGCGGAATGCCGCCGACGATCAATGAGGACGGTTCATTTGAGTTGAGCGGACTCTTCAACCGACGACTGATCCGCGCCGCCTTCACCGAACCCAACATGGACTGGGCGCTCAAAGCCGTTTATCTGCGCGATCAGGATGTCACCGACACCCCAATCGAATTCGTGCCCGGTCAGAACATCGACGGATTGGAAATCGTGTTTACGCGAAAGATCACGGAGGTCACCGGCCTCGTGCGCGACGACAAGGGACAGCCGATTCTGGACAGCACGGTTGTGATCTTTGCCAACGACTCATCGCGCTGGAGTTTCCAGTCACGCTACGTGCGAACAGCACGCGTCGATCAGGATGGGCGCTTCAAGTTGAGGAACCTTCCGCCCTACGACGAGTACCGCATCATCGCGGTGCGCGATCTGGAAGAAGGCCGCTGGTCCGACCCGGAATTTCTCGAATCGGTGCGCGACGCGGCGGCGCGCGTGTCGCTCGGCGAAGCGCAGACCGCGGTTCAGGATCTGAAGCTCACGAGGGTCCCCTGACCATGCCGGCCACGACATCGCTCGTCAGTATCGTCGTCGCGCTGGCGTGCGTCGCGTCCGCGCAGGCGCCAACGCCGGGACAACGCACACCCGCAGCGCCGCCGGTGCCGCCACGCGCCACACCTCAGCGCGACCGGCCGACAACCGGCAGTTCGGTACTGCGCGGCGTTGTCGTCGCCGCGGAGACCGGGAAGCCAATCAGCCGCGCGCGTGTCTATGTCTCGGTGGCGGGTCCGGGGCGCGCCGCGCAAACCGACGCCGAGGGACGATTCGAGATCACCGGCGTTCCAGCGGGCAAACACATCGTCAACGCAATGAAAGCGGGCTACCTCTCAAACGTATTCCCTGGGCGGCGAATCGACCCGATCGACGTTGCTGATGGTCAGACGGTTGACAAGATCGTGATTGCGTTGTCCAAAGGCGGCGTGATCGCCGGTCAGGTGTTGGACGAGTCCGGCGAGCCGATGATCGGCGCGAACGTTCTGGCACTGCGCTATCGCTATGTCGATGGTCGCCGCCGGTTGACGCCGGCCTACGGCGGCGGTGGCGGACGGACTGACGATCTCGGCGCGTTTCGGCTCTACGGTCTCGAGCCGGGCGACTACTATGTGAGCGCAGTGGGCGGGCGCGATTTCATGCCGTTCGGCGGCGCAGCTCCTAACGCGGACGGTCCCGCGCAGACGTTTTATCCGGGCACGACGAATCCCTCCGAGGCGCGGCGCATCACGGTTCGCGCCGGCCGCGAAACAAACGGCGTGATCTTTCCTGTCGTCGTGATGCGGTTGGCCCGGATCGCGGGGCGCGTCCAGACCTCCTCTGGCGCGCCATTTAGTGGGTCGATCAGCGTGACGCAACGCGATGGAATCATGGGTCAAACCGGTTCGTTCGGATCGGGTGTGCGCCCGGACGGGGGCTTCGAGGTGGGCACCCTCCAGCCCGGCACCTATGTGCTCATGGCGCGACCAGAGTTCGGGCCAAACGGCGAGCGCGACAGCGCGTTGGTAGGACGCATGGAAGTGACCGTCAATGGGGACGATATCAACGACCTTGTGCTCTTCGTCGGCGAAGGTGGCGGTGCCCGCGGTCGTCTGATCACAGACGAAGGCGGCGCGCTCCCGCCGTCGTCAGGCTCACTGCGCATTTCCGCGATGAGCGCCGATCGCGACGTGCCGTTCATTGGGCCGCCACGGATGGGCGTCATCAAGCCTGATGGAACGTTTGAGCTTACGGGGCTTCTCGGCCTCATGCACTTGCGGCCCGACTCTCCCGCTCCTCCGGAACCGAGCGGAGCACGCTGGCTGTTCAAATCGGTGCTGCTCGACGGCCGCGACGTGACCGATGCCGGAATTGATTTTCAAACTGCACGCGTCGTCGAAAGCATCGACATCGTTTTCACGCGCAAGATCACGCAGTTGTCCGGCGAGCTGCGCGACGATCGCAGGAACGTGCCGGAGGAGGCGTGGGTCGTGATTTTTCCTGCAGACGAAAGCCGGTGGCTGCCGCGATCGCGTTTAATACGTGCCACGCGCGTGGACAAGACAGGCGCGTACCGAATGCCGGTGACGCCTTACGACGACTATCTGGTTGTTGGCGTCATCGGGATTGAGGAAGGGCAGTGGGCGGATCCTGATTTTCTCCGTGCCGCGAAAGAAGCGGCGGATCGCTTTTCGATCGCGGATGGCGAAACGAAGGTCCAGAATCTCAAACTCGCCGAGTGGCGCAAGTGACCCGATGACTCGACTCTTTTCAATTGCCGCGCTAGAACGACGAAGCGATTTCGCTCGCCGGCGATTTGGCGGGCGAGGCCGACATGCAAACCGTCTGCAGCGGCGGTCACGTCGCCTTGCTGATGCGCCAATACAGTCTTGCCAGTGCGATGTTCCGACAGATCGCTACGCGCGAGGCGAAGCATCCCTGCGCCGCGCTCGGCCTCGCGTCGGCGGCGTTGATGCAGGGCGACGTGATCAACGCCGGCAAGCTGTTCTGGGACGCGCGTGATCTGATTCCGGCGAGTCAGAAACGCGCAGTCGCCGCGGCGATCGGCGATCTGCAACAGATCACGGGAATGAAATAGCCGGTCTGAAAAGACCGTCTGACAGGTAAGCGGCAGCGACCGTTCGCCGCGTAATGACGGCATATGCCAATGCGCCGGATCGTTGTACTCCTGATTCTGCTCGCAACGCCACTCACTATTCCGAGCATTGCACGCGCAATTGCGGAACAAGGGCGCGGCGGCGCCGTCGGACAAGGGCGCGGGCCGGGGCTGCCTCCACGCGACGCCGCAGCGGCCGACGCGCCTCGTGGCACCGCAGTTATTCGCGGCGTCGTTCTCGCTGCCGACACGGGCACACCGATTCGCCGTGCGCAGGTACGCGCGTTCGCTCCTGGCATTCGCGACAACCGCCTCGCCACCACCGACGCACAAGGGCGATTCGAGTTCCGAGAGCTTGCCGCCGGGCGATACACGATCACGGCCAACAAAGGCGGCTTCGTAGGACTGCAGTACGGGCAGCGCCGCCCGTCGGAATCGGGCACGCCGCTCGAAATCGGCAACGGCCAGCTCATGGACAAGCTGGTGATCGCGCTGCCGCGCGGCAGCGTGATCTCGGGACGCATCTTCGACGAGTTCGGTGAACCGGTCGCCAACGCCGTGGTCAACGTGTTTCGCTACGGGTACGCCGGCGGCACGCGCCGTTACGTTCCTGCGGGCGGCCAGAACTCGCGCGACACCACCGATGATCAAGGCGCCTTCCGGCTCTTCGGTCTCCCGCCCGGTGAATACATCATCAGCGCCAACTTCCGTGGTGGCGGTGGTGAAGTCACGGATCCCTCGAACGAGCCGTCGGGGTACGCGCCGACGTATTTTCCGGGCACACCCAGCGGCGCCGAGGCGCAGCGCGTCCGCGTTGATGTCGGACAGGAACACGGCAGCGTCAACTTTGCACTCCTCGCAGCCAAGCTGGTGCGGATCACCGGGACGGTGATCGACTCGCAGGGCGCGCCGTCGGCAAACGCTAACCTGGTTCTGATGCCGGCCGACATGATGCGCGGCATGCCGATGTTGCCGGGCGGCGCGGCACGAGTCGATCGCGGCGGCGCCTTCCGCATTACCGGTGTCGCACCGGGGCGTTACATGCTACAAGCGCGCACCAATCTCGCGCGCGGACCACAAGCCGCCGGCGACAGCGAATTCGCACGGCTCGACCTCGCTGTTAGCGCTCAGGACCTCGACAACGTTGTCGTCGTCACTGCTCCCGGCGCGCGCGTCACAGGGCAGATCGTGACCGATGATGGCCAGACACCGGGTCTGCGTCCTGATCAGATCCAGGTGGCCGTGCGTAGCGCACGGCCGGAGCAACCGGGCTTCGCAGGGCCGCCTGCCACCGCGCGAGTCGCGGCGGATTGGACGTTTTCGCTCGCTGGCCTATTTGATCCGGCGTACTTCCGATTTGGCGGTGCGCAAGGCTGGTCGATCAAGCAAGTGGTGCTCAATGGGCAGGACATCACCGACGTGCCGCTCGAATTCACACCTGGTCAGATCATCAGCGGCGTGCAAATCGTGCTCACGCAGAAATCGACGACGCTTTCGGGTTCGGTGCTCGACGGGCGCGGCCGGGTGGTTGCGGCCTGCGCTGTTGTCGTTTTTCCAGCAGACGAACGGTTGTGGACATATCAGTCGCGTTATATTCGCCTGGCACGGCCCGATCAGGACGGGCGCTACGAGATCAAAGGCCTGCCCCCGTACGAGGACTATCGAATTGCCGCCGTGGAGGAGGCCGAAGACGGCCAGGCGGGCGATCCGGACTTTCTCGCGGCGCTCAAGCCGGCCGCGGTAACGCTGACGTTGAACGAGGGAGAAACCAAGGCAGCCGACGTAAAATTACCCGCACCTCGTTGAGGACCAGACCAGCCAAGGACTCGCCTTTCATATCCCGATGCCTGCGGAGCCTCGCCCTTGGCTGGTTGGCAGTATTTGGTTGGCGCGCTCCGCGCGCCTAGGAAATGAAGCGCCAGTAAGTCCGGCCCGATCCGAGCGGCCCGACCTTGAGTGTGCATATCGAAGATGCCGGCGTCTTTTACAGCCGCAACTGCATGCGCGACTACCTCGGGCCAGGCGATTGCAGCGGCGTGTTCAAGATTTGCAAGCGCGACACGTAAGCCGGAATTCACTTGTAGTTCGGGTGAATTCCGGCAGCTTCCGGCCGTCAGCGAGACATTGCTCAGGAGGCGACCTGAGGCTCTCGAAGGTCGGTGCGCCGATCCACCGCGCCGCGGTCCCACTCGCGCAGCGAGTCCAACCGCAGGTCGCGGCGCAACGCAGCCTCAGAAGTAATCGAGCCGCGGGTACACGACGTCCTCTCTCCCAATCGGCGGCAGCGGCAGCGTTCGATCATTCAACGGGCGAATCATCAGCACCTCCGCAGCTTGATGCGTCTCGACGATGTCGAGTTGCGGCGGCCGGAAGCCATGCGGCAGCCACGCGCGGATCTCCGGCGCGTCGAGATGCGGCGTTCGCGCAAGCATCGCTTCCAGCATGGCGCCCACACGCGCGCCCGTGGGATCGTGATCGCCGACGTCCTCGATGAACCACTGCCCTTCGTGCACGGTGGCCACCACGAATGCGACAGCGCGGTGCGCTTCTTCGGTAACGAGAAACTCTACGTGTCGAGAGCCGGCGGCGTTGAGGCCGCACAGCAGTCGCCGCTTCGTGATGCCGTAACCGATCCAATCCTCGCTGCGATCGAGCGCCAGGCGTGCCGAAGCGCGGCGCGCGGCGCTCATCCCAGCGATGGCGGCGATGTCTCGATCGGTGCCCGCGCGCATCAGCACCATCGGCGATCCTTTGCGTTGGCGCACGCGAATGTGCGACTCGACGAGCGGCACCGGAACAAACTCCAGACGTTCGTAGAAGGCCGGGTCGATCTCGGAAAAGAGCATCGCCAACTCGTAGCCTTCGGCGAGCGCATTGTCGAGCATCGTCTCGATCAGCCGACGCGCGCCACCCCGCCCGCGACGCGCGAGTGAAGTGAAGACCGCGCCAATCCCAATGACACGTCGTATTCGGCCATCGATGCGCGCGCTCAGATCGTAGCGTTTCGCGCTGGAGGTCACCTCGCCGCCTTCGACGAGCGCCACGCGATCCAGATGCGCCGCGCCCCAGGGCGTGCGCGACTGCGCCTCCCAGAAGCGCGCGTATTGCGGAGGAGTGAGACCTTCACTCCAGATCTCGAACGTTTCGCGCAGGATCTGGTCGAGATACGCGCCGGTCGCGGGAACAAGCTGCGCCATTAGACCCGGAGCTTAGCAGCGAAGCTTCGCCTCAAACCCCGAGAAAACCAAACAGTTGGCTTCGCTGCCATATGTCTTTTTGCCCCGCTCCGCCAAGCCTTCTAGAGTGGGGAGCGACAACGGCGCGAGCGGCGCGAAAGCCGTCCGTTCTCGGCCTCTGCGCTCGCATCACGTCGATCCCGATATTCGTCACACAAGTCGATTGCGGGGTTAAACCGAGTCCATCGGCCTCTGGTCCAACGTATATCGGCGCGTCATGGAGCGGCGGGCATTCGAGCCCGCCTCGTGCGCGGACGTCATCCGCGGAGGTCACCGTGGCAAAGGCTTTCAGAGGCTATCTCATCCTCACGGCGCTCGTGTGCGTCACGGCACACGGCCGGACCCTCCTGAGCGCAGCCCCGCGGCTGCCAAACGACGACAAGGCGATCGCTCACGCGCTCAATCGCCTGGCCTTCGGCCCGCGGCCGGGGGACCTCGAAGCGGTCAAGCGCATCGGTCTTGCCGCCTGGATCGATCGCCAGTTGCGTCCATCGCAGATCGCTGACGACGACGTCGAGGCGAGGCTTGCACGGCTCGGAACACTGGATCTCGATCCGGGAACGATCGCGCGCGAGTACGTCCTGCCGGCACGCGCCGAGCGCCGCAAACGGCAGCTACAGAATTCCACGCAGGCCAATGCGACGCCAGACATGCGGCCGCCCGAGATGAGCGCGCCAATGTCGATGGCCGGTCGTCGGGCGCGGCAGGTCTTCACCGACCTGGCAGAGGCCAAGGTGTTGCGCGCGACATATAGCGAGCGTCAGCTCGAAGAAGTGCTGGTGGATTTCTGGTTCAACCACTTCAACGTGTTCGCGCGCAAGGGCCAGACCGAGCTCTACATCGGCGAGTATGAACGAGACGTCATTCGGCCGCACGTGTTCGGCAAGTTTCGCGATTTGCTGGGGGCGACCGCCAAGAGCCCGGCGATGCTTGTCTATCTCGACAACTGGATGAGCGGCCGTCAGGGCGCGCTCAATGAAAACTATGGCCGCGAGCTGCTCGAACTGCACACACTCGGCGTCGATGGCGGCTACACGCAACAGGACGTGGTGGCAGTGGCGCGTGCCTTTACGGGATGGACGATCGGGCGACCGCAGAATCCCGGCTTCAGGTTCGCGCCGGCCATCCACGATCGCGGCGAGAAGCGGGTGTTGGGACACGTCATCGAGGCTGGTGGCGGCGTCGAAGACGGTGAGCGTGTGCTCGACATCCTGGCAGCGCACCCGTCAACCGCGAAGCACATTGCTTTGAAGCTAACGCAGCGCTTCGTCAGCGACACCCCACCCCAAACAGTGGTCGATCGCGCGGCCGCTCGCTTCCGCGACACAAATGGCGACCTGCGTGAAGTGGTGCGGACGATTATGACATCGCCCGAGTTCTTCGCGCCCGAGTCGTATCGCGCGAAGGTCAAGACACCGTTCGAGTTCGTCGTCAGCGCGCTACGTGTGACGGGTGCCGACGTGTCGTCAGGTATCCGCATCGCTCGCGCGCTTGCGGACATGGGCATGCCGCTCTACCTGTGTCAGCCGCCGACGGGATACGACGAAACAGCGGACGCGTGGATCTCATCAGGGTCGCTGGTGAACCGCATCAACTTTGCGATCGAGTTGTCGAGCAATCGGATGCGCGGGGTGCGGGTGGCGACGCAGCAGAGTCCTATCGACATTGGCGCCGCAGAATTTCAAAGGCAGTAAGCGCGCAGGTTTGCGCTCGCGGGTTGCAGGGCAGTGGGCACGTTCGAGGTTCCGCCATGGTTACCAGAAGAGTGTTTCTCAAATCGTCAGGGATTGCGCTCGTCACGCTCGGCTTTGCGCCGTCGTTTGTCGCGCGAACCGCGGCAGCGGCGGGCACGCGCCGCAAGCTGTTGATCACGATCTTTCAACGCGGCGCCGTGGACGGCCTCAACATGATCGTCCCATTCGGAGACGCGGGTTATTACCAGGCGCGGCCTTCGATTGCGATCGCGCGGCCAGGCGCGGCTGAATCGGCGCTCGACCTCAACGGCTTCTTCGGGCTGCACCCGCGCATGGCGCCGCTGAAGCCGTTGTGGGACAACCGCTCGCTCGCGATTGTGCATGCCTGCGGCTCACCGGACGCGACACGGTCACACTTCGACGCGCAGGACTACATGGAAACGGCCACGCCGGGCATCAAGAGCACGCGCGATGGCTGGCTCAATCGCTATCTCCAAGCGGCCCGTCACGTGCATGATCCGCTCAACGCCGTTGCCATGACCAGGCAGATGCCGCGCGCGCTGCAAGGCACGGCGCCGGCGCTCGCGATGGGCAGCATCAACGAATTCGGTGTGGTCGGCGGCATGGAGACCCGTAATTCATTCGAAGCGGCGTACGCGGCTGCCAAAGATCAAATGCTCAAAGGCACGGCGGGCGAAGCGTTTGAGGCGATGCGCACACTCTCAGCAAAGGGATCGGGCGCTTACCGCCCGGCCAACGGCGCGCAGTATCCGCGCTCGCCGTTCGGCCAAGCGTTGCAGGAGATCGCGCGCCTTGCGAAAGCCGACGTTGGTCTGGAAATCGCCTTTACCGAAAGCAATCAGTGGGATCACCACGTCAACGAAGGCGGCTCTACGGGGCAGATTGCGAATCGCCTGACTGATTTTGCCAGCGGTATTGCCGCCCTCGCACAAGATCTTGGCGATGGCATGGCCGACACGGTGATCCTGACGATGTCTGAATTTGGGCGCGCGGTAGCCGAAAACGGCAATCGCGGAACCGATCATGGACACGGCAATGCGATGATGATCATCGGCGGCAACCTCAAGGGCGGCGAAGTCTTCGGCAAGTGGCCCGGGCTGCGGCCGGACGAACGATTCGAAGGCCGTGATCTCGCGATCACCACCGACTTCCGCGATGTGTTCGGCGAGGTGGTGATGCGCCACCTCGGCGCGGATGACGCCACCGCGGCGCGCGTATTTCCAGGCTACGGCGTCAAGCCGCAACAGTTTCGGGGCATACTGCGGGGGTGACGCTGGACGATCTCGCCACCCCCGCAGTACTCGTCGAACGATCGCGCGTTATCGCCAATATCGAGCGCATGCAGGCCGCGGCCAACCGCCGCGGCATTCGCATGCGCCCCCACGCCAAAACGCACAAAAGTCCGCTCGTTGCCCGATGGCAACTCGAACGAGGCGCCATCGGCATCTGCTGCGCAAAGTTGGGTGAAGCGGAAGTCTTCGCTGATGCCGGGATTTCAGATATCCGGCTGCCCTATCCGCTGAATCCCGCCAACGCCAGTCGCGTGCTCGCGCTCCTCGATCGCACTCATCTGTCGTTCATCGTCGATCACCTGGCAGTCGCAGAGGCGTGGTCGCAGGCCATGACGCGTGCCCGGCGCTCCGTGGACGTCCTCGTCAAGATTGATGTTGGCTTTCATCGCTGTGGAATCGAGCCGGCGTTGCCACAGGCCCTCACGTTCATAAATCAGGTCGCCACGCTGCCCGGTCTCGCCCTTCGCGGCGTGCTCGCCCACGCGGGACACGGTTATCACGCATCGTCGGAAGACGATCTCCGGCGGATTGCTGCAGAGGAAGCGCGCACATTGACGTGCATCGCGGCTGCGGCGCGCGATGCCGGTCTGTCCATTGAGGAAATCAGCGCCGGCGCCACGCCGACCGCGCGCTATTCGCTCGAGCAGAGCGGTCTCACCGAGTACCGCGCGGGCAACTATGTCTTTTTCGATCGCACACAGGTCGGTCTCGGCGCCGCCACGTTCGACGACTGCGCCATGACGGTGCTCGCGCGTGTCGTTTCGAAACCGGCGCCGGATCGCATCATCCTCGACAGCGGCAGTAAGACATTGAGCTCAGACGGCGCGCGGGGCTTCGCAGCGATGCCTGGGCATGGCGCGGTGTTTCGCGAGCGCGACGCCAGGGCCGGCCAATCCCCTGATCCCGACTTGATCATCGAACGGCTCTCGGAGGAACATGCCACGGTGCGTGTGGTGTCCGGTTGGACGCCGCTCGAACCGGGCGATTCGGTACGCGTTCTGCCGAATCACTCGTGCGTTGTCACGAATCTGGTGAACGAGCTGTGGCTGGTGGAGGGCGATCGCGTCGACGCGCTGCCCGTCGCCGCGCGTGGGAAAATACAATGACAGCAACTCGGAATGCGAATTCTGCATTTTGAATTTCGAATTCGATGAGTCCTATGGCAAAGAAAGGTCCGGAAGTGGCAGAAGCAGACGACACACGTGACGTCGGCGAGGCGCTCGGCATGGTGGAGACGCGCGGGCTCGTCGGCATGATCGAAGCCGCCGATGCCATGGTCAAGACCGCCAATGTCGTGTTCGTCGGATGGCAGAAGGTCGATGCCGGGCTTGTGACGGCGATCGTGCGCGGCGACGTCGGGTCGGTGAAGGCTGCCACCGATGCGGGCGCCGCCGCCGCCCGCCGTGTCGGCGAGCTGGTCGGCGTCCACGTTATTCCGCGACCAGGAGACGATCTCGAAAAGGTCTTTCCGATTCGTCCTAAGAAATAGCTTTCTTCGCCTTACGCTTGCTCTGTTTGGCGACCAGTTGTCGCAGCCTGAAACCTTCGCCCAGCATCAACATCGGTTGCCTCGGGTTGTCGAGCACGTTGTAGAGTTCGCCGCTTTCCGTACGCGCGAAGATCTCGTTGCCATCGATGAACAGCGTGATCGGCCCGCCACCTTCGATCGCCTCGAACAGCCGAACGTCGAACCGCGATTTCAGGATGTCGATCAATCGCCGAATGCGCGCAATGGAGAAGCCGCGCCGGCGCAAGTCGGCAAGCACCATGAGCTCGAGCAGCTCGATTGACGTGTAACGTCGCTCTGTGAAACCGCCTTTTTCGGTGCGCTGCGACGGAATGGTCGGCTTTATCAACCGTTTCGCGTCCCACCACTGCAGCTGCTTCGCGCTCAAGCCGGTGAGCGACGCGACTTCACGAGACGAATAGAGTTTTTTCAGCCGCACCCTGACGCGGATTATAGGCCCGCAGATGGACGCCGATAAGCGAGGCCGCAGATGACGCAGATTAGGGAAGCCGCAGATGACGCAGATTAGGGAGGCCGCAGATGACGCAGATTCAACGCAGATACGTTTTTGGATCGTGGCGCACGCCAAGCCGCCGTTAATGTCGGAGCGCTCAGAAGCCGGGAATCTTGAAGTGTGCCTCCGCTCAACGCCCCAGCGCTCACAGCCAAGAATGCCCCTTCACGATCCATCCTGAAATCAGCCGCCGATGACGCAGATTCGACGCAGATGCGTTTTTTGATCTTGGTGCACGCCTAGCCACCGTCAATGTCGGAGCGCTTTAGGAGCCGGGAATCCACGGGTGTGCCTCCGCTCAACGCCCCAGCGCTCACACAGCCAAGATGCCCCTTCACGATCCATTCTGAAATCCGCCTTTATCTGCGTTTTATCTGCGTTTTATCTGCGTTATCTGCGTCCTATCTCTGTCTTATCTGCGTTCTGTCTGCGTTACCCCGCGAACACGCGATCGGCCATCTTCGCGCCTTCAAAGTCCTTTTCAGTAAGCCCGCCTTCGGAGTGCGTCGAGTAGCTGAGCGTCACGCGCTTGTAGTTGATCAGAATGTCGGGATGGTGATCGGCCGCTTCTGCGCCCGGCACGAGCCGACTGACAAAGGCAACGGCGTCAGGAAAATCTTTGAGCACGTACTGTTTCTTGATCGCGTTGCCCTCCAGCGTCCAGCCATCGAGCGCTTTCAGACGCTGCTCCACCTCAGCGCGCGTTAGTGTGGCCATGGCGTTCTTCCGATCGTTAGAGCCGCCCCGCCCGCGACGGCGACAACGCGCGTAATGCCGGGTCGTCGCCGTTTTCGAGCACCAGATTCTTCACCAGGCCCGCGGTGAGCGGCGCGAGCAAAATCCCATTTCGATAGTGTCCGGTTGCATAAATCAAGCCGGGCACCGCGTCGGAACGTCCGATCAATGGCAACTCATCGGCCGACATTGGGCGCAACCCGACGCGCACTTCCGCGAAGGAAGCTTGCCACAGATGAGGAACGACCGTACACGCCGCTTCGAGCAGATCGCGAACACCGGCCGCCGTGGCGCGCTCTTCGAATCCGGCATCCTCGACGGTCGCGCCAACGAGCACGCGCCCATTGCGCCACGGAACGATGTAGCACTCAGTGCCCCAGACGACGCGTCTCAGAGGTTGAATTGTTGGCCACGCAAGGTGCAAGAGCTGACCGCGAATCGGTTTCACGCCAGCCGCTGCCGCGCCCGGGATGGAGATTTGACTACTCCAGCTGCCGGCCGCGAGCACAACGCTGTCGGCCGTGAACGAACCCGATTCGGTTTCCACCGTCGGCCGGCCATCGACGCTACGAATTGCAATGACGCGGGTCTCGAGCGAGAACCTGGCGCCTTTGCGCACTGCTGCAGTGGCAAGACCGGCGGTGAGATCCGGCACGCCGACAAAACCGTGAATGCCAATGAGCAACCCGCCGCGCGCGCCTGTTGACACCAGCGGCTCGAGCTCGCGCAGCATCTCGTTATCGAGCACCTGCGCCTCGATGCCGTCGCGACCCAGAGCCGCCGCGGTGCGCCGGTGCCGTGCGAGCTCCTCTTCTTCGAACGCCACTTCGAGCGTGCCGCTGCGATCGTATTGAATCGTGCTGCCGCTGTCCTCGACAGCGCGCTCGATAAAACCGTCGTACAAATCGAGGCTCCGCCGTCCGAGCGATCGCAGCTCGCTCGACTCGTGGCCTTCTATATATGGCGCCAGGACGCCAGCTGACGCTTGCGACGCTCCGCCTCCAACGCCACGAGCGTCGATGACATGAACGCGGGCGCCGGCGGATGAGAGCACATGCGCGCACGCGCAGCCGATGATCCCTGCGCCGACAATGACGACGTCCGAACCGGCCGGCATATTCCCGTAGGATATCCGGCCTGCCCCGAGCGACGCGAAATTCGCCGGAGTCGAAGGGCCGCGAGGCCGTTAAAAGCTGAGCGAAGCGCCGATTTCGACGCGCCGCGGCGGCGCGGCTGACGTCGCGCGACCGAAGTACGGCGACAGCAGGTTGCCGACGAATTGATTCAGGTTGGTGTTGTTGAAGAGGTTCGATACCTGCGCGTAGAGATCGAGGCGGTAGCGCGACGGTGTCGAGCCGTCCATGATCATCTCGCGAATCACGGGGCCGCCTTCGCCGGGACCGCCGCCAGGGCCCCGCTGCGCCGCCATTGGTTGCTGCGAATTTGACGCCGGTGCACCGATGAAAATTGGACCGCCGCCAAGAACGCCGCCCAGGTTGAACGAGCGATTCACGCGCAAACTCATCGTCCATTGATCGGCGCCACGCGCGCTGTTACGGCCCACACCGGCGGGCCGATCGTTGAACACCGTGTCGCCGTTGTCGTCGTTGCCCGTCGTAATGTTGTAAGGCAACGCCGACGCATACTGCGCCTGCATTCCCGCGCGCACGCCAAAGAGCAGCGGAGTGTTGAACATCAGGAACAGACGATGGCGGACGTCCGTTGCTGAAGGACCCCAATCCGCATCAGGATCGTTGCTGTTCGAGGGCAGACCGAGCGGCGAATCGGCAAAGTTCCGCACGTTAAACCACTGATACATCACGTTGCCCATCACCCGCCGGTTGGGGACCCGCAAGTTGATCGCAGCGGTGATCCGATCGGAGTCCCGCCGTCCTGTGGACTCGATCTGAGTGATGTTTCCTGCGTCGGCGAGCGGACGCACACCGTTGATTGGCGCGTTCACGTTGATCGAGCGCAGGGTATCGGTGGCGCGGGTGATCATGTAGTCGCCGCGGATCTGCCCCCAGTTTTTCAGCGGCCGCTCATAGCCGATGGAGGCCTGATGGATCGTGGGCTGCGAGAGCGCGGGCCCCAGCTGAATCCGGCTGGCAGGCAACACCGTGCCGCTGGCCTGCCCCGGATCCGGATATGACGGATTGATGATGGTCTCGTCGATCTGGTGCGTGCCGTCGACGCGCACGGTCTGCTCGTAGATATTGGTTTCCAGCCAGTCGTAAAAAATGCCGTAGCCGCCGCGTATCGTTCCCTTGCCAAGCGCATAAGTAAGCGCGACACGCGGCGCGATGTTCCACTTGTCGTCCATGTGCGTCTGCACTTCCTGGCGGACGCCGACGCTCAGGTTGATGTTCTTCGTCAGGCGGAAGTCGTCCTGGAGATACCAGCCGGCGTCGTACTGTGAGTAGGTGACATTCGGATCGCCGACGCGGCGCACGTAGGTTTGTGGCCGATTCGCCAGGTAGTCTTCCATCGTCGAGAAGGTGAACGTGCCGTTGGCGTTCGACTGCTGATTGCTGTCCCACCATCCGCCGTTGACTTCGAGGCCGAAGCGAAGCGCGTGCTTGCGCACGTTCAGGTCGAAGTTCTGCGCCAACGTGAACACTCGGCCTTCGCGGGTGCCCGACAGGCCGGCGCCGCCGGCCGTGAACTGATCCAGCACGCGAATTGTGGGGGTGTGCGACGTCGACGACTGTGTCGTTTCGGAGCGCGAGAATTCCACGCGCAATTCGCTGAACAGCTTCTTGCCAAACACTCGTGTGTTGCGGGCGCGCAGCGTATCCACGACCGCATCGGTTTCGTACGCGCGCTCCGGCAGGTCGAAGTCGCCAACCCCGAGATTGCGCTGAGAGTTGTCGCGGCGCGAGAACTCGGCGCGCAGCGTGTTGCCGCCGCCCAGGACGTGCTCGACGCGGGCGGTGACGTTCACGGCGTCAACGGGACGTGTGATCTGATCGTTCACGACCCCGGTTGGCGTCGTCGCCAGAATCGTGCGCGAATCGTACGAGAGATTGCCGTCCGCGTTGATCATCAGGCTGGTCTTCCCCTTCGCGAGCGGACCCTGGAAGTTGAACATGAACCGCTTCTGCTGCTCGGCTCCGCGCTCCGGCGCAAAGGCGTTGCGCGCGTTGAGTGACTCATCGCGGAAGCCAAAGTTGAAGCCGCCGCGCCAATCGCCCATGCCGGGCTTGGTGATCACTTCGATCCGCACCATCCCCGCATCGTGGTACTCTGCCGCGTACGAGTTGGTGTGGAACCGGATCTGCTGGATTTGATCCTTGGGCGGCAGGCGCCCGCCACTGAACCCATCGACGAAGATTTGCGCACCCGGCCCCGCCATCTGCCGCAGCTGCTCCGCCATTTCGTCTGGATCGTCGGACAGCGAGTCGATTTCGTCGCGCGCCAGCGTCCGGGTGAAACCTTTCTCGCGCAGCGACTCGGCGCTTTGCTCCTGCACGACGATCTCTTCCGCGAGGGCCACCGGCAGCGTGGCCACCACGTTGTTGTTTCCGCGCTTCACGGTGTAGCTTACCGAATAGCCGCGAAAGCCCTCGGCCTCGATCTTGAGTTGATAGACACCGGGCTGCAGCGCGAATGTCACCTCGCCTGCTTCGTTGACCAATACCTGTCGCTCGACACCAGCCGGATCAGTGATGGTGACGAGGGCGTGAATGAGCGCTCCCTGCGTTTCGTCCTGCACGCGAATGCGCAGCGTGGATGCCGCTTGCTGCGCAAACGCCGACACCGCTGGCGCCGAAACGACGAGCAGAAGAAGAGCGCGCACGAGGAATCGCGAGACGGGTGTCACGTTCTCTACTTCTTTTCGAACAAGTCAGCTTTGATCGAAGGGTTGACTTTGACCTTGTCCAGCGTCCACTCTTCGACAGGCTTGCCCTCGATCGATTGCGTGAGCCGGTGCGGGATCATCACGCCGTCTACTTTCTTGAAGTCCGCGAGGAACAAGTTCACCGTGCTCGGCTGCGGAGGACCGGCCTGCTCCATTCGACGACGAATCGCTTCGGGATCGGGAGTCTGGCCGGGCTCGCGCCCGCGACCGCCACGCCCTTCGACGCCGGGCTGACCGCCTGCTTCCGCACCGGCGCCCGGGGTGCCGGGACCTCCGCGACCACCGCGCCCGCCGTCGAACCGCATCATCGGGCGCACTTCCTGGTACTGCAGCATCAGCGGAAGATGCGACTGCTGATCGACAAAAATGCGCACCGACGCACCGCCTTCGTTCTTCACTTCGAGGACATCCGCTTTTCCGTCCGGCGCTTCCGCGACGGCGACGTAGGACGGTTGCAGCGTGGCGCCGCCGAAGAACGCGAGTAAGTACCGCATCATCTCGTTGCGGGTGCGCCGCAGACGCGCTTCTTCGATCGCCTGCGGATTGAGCTCGCGATTGTCGGGTCCGCGCATCATGATCTGCATGCCGCCGCCCAGACCGCCGCGCTGCTTGACGTCTTCCCACGCAGTGTCTCCGTTGAGCGCGGCCATGCGCTCCACCGACATGCCGCCGGGAAGCGCCATGTCTTCGCTGCGAAACATCTGATTCGGCAGCTGAATCGTCAGGCTGTGGGTACCTTCCATCTGCCGCGATCCCATCTCACGTCGAAACGGACCTTCCAGGCTCAATGTTTTCATCGACTCGAGCTTGTCGCCGCCGAGCGCCCTGCGCATCTCCTTGACCACGTCGCCCGCTTTGTCTTGCGCCTCGAGCGGACTACCGAGCGTGGTGACCAGCAAGGCAAAAACAACTCTTCGCATCACGATCTCCTTTGCTGCACCGCACCCAAGCACCGTGCGCACCGAGCGCACCTGCTTGCGTCTCCCATAAATACGACGATACCGGTGAGCAGGACGTTAAGGAACGGCAAAGAGGTTGTTAAGGATGTTAAATACGCGATTCGCGAAAAAAGCTCCGATTTTTCGCATGCTAGACTGCCTATTGTGATGAAGCGTCGGTGGCGCGTGTCGGGCGTCACGGCCCTGGCCGCGGCCGTGATCGTGCTGCTGCCGGCGCTCGCGTGGCTGCAATACTCCTGGCTCGATCAGATCGCCGACGCGGACCGCGATCGGCGTGAGCGCACGCTTCAAACCGCTGCCTCTCAGCTCGTGCAGGACTTCGACGGCGAGCTCGCCAAAGCCGTCGCGGATCTTCAAATCGAAAGCGCGATGGTCGAGCAAGGCACGTGGTCGAACTACGCCTCACGCTATCAGGCGTGGAGCGAAAGCGCGATTGCACCGGAAATCGTCAAAGCAGTGTACTTCGTGGAGGGCCCGGAGCGGCTCGGCGATCGCGAAGGGCACCGCACGCAGCCTCGGGCGGACGTGCCATTGCACGTGTGGAACGTCGACACTCGCACGTTCGAGCCAACCGAGTGGCCGCCCGAACTGCAGAGCGCGCGCGTGCGCTTCGGCGCCGGCGACCGCCGCATCGAAATCGTCGCGCCATCCCGCGGCCGCGGTGAACGCGAACGCTTCGATCGCTTCCTTCTGCCGCCCTCCGCTTCCGGCGACGAGCAATCGATCATCGTGCCGATCATGCGGTTCGCGCCTCCGCAGCCGCGGAGCGAGCCAAACCTCGCCCCAGTGCCCCCGGACGTGCGGCTGCTCGGGTTCACGCTGCTGCGGCTCGACCTCAACGCCCTCGGCAAAGACGTGTTGCCGGCGTTGGTCAAACGTCATCTCTTCGACGAGCGTGGTCACTCGGATTACCTCGTTGCTGTGGTCTCGCGCGACAACCCATCGCAGGTGATTTACGAATCCACGGAAGGCGCCGCGATGGCGGCTGGCGCACAGCCCGACGCGACCACGACGCTTCTCGGCTCGCGTGTCGGACCGATGCTGTTCATGGCGCGCGACGGTCGCCGCGCCCGCGGGGGTCCCGGCGGTCGCGATGGCGGCGCTCCCGAAGACAGGGTGGTGGTGAACGTTTTCGAAGCGCGGCGCGATGCCGGCGCACGTGTGGAGTCGCGCGTGATCAATCCGGGCGAGGGACACTGGCGGCTGGTTGCGAAGCACCGCGCAGGATCACTTGAAGCAGCGGTGGCGGCGGCGCGGACGCGCAACTTCGTGTTGAGCTCCGGGATTCTTGCACTGCTTGGCGCGGCGATCGGCCTGATCGTGGTTTCGGCGCGCCGTGCGGATCGCCTCGCCCGTCAGCAATTGGAGTTTGTCGCGGCCGTCTCGCACGAGTTGCGGACGCCGGTCTCGGTGATCGGCGCCGCAGCGGGGAACCTCGCGGACGGCGTGGTCGATGAACCCGGCCGCGTGAAGACGTACGGCGCGACCATCCAAACCGAAGCGCGCCGGCTGGCCGAAACCGTGGAGCGCGTGCTGCAGCTCGCAGGCATTGCCGCCGGGAGAGCGTCGGCGGCGCGCGTTGCGATTCCCGTTGCGACGTTGATCGATGAAGCTGTCGGCGCCAGCCGGGCCGAGCTCGAGCTGGCCGGGGCGACACTCGAAGTGGATATCGCACCGGCGCTGCTGCATCTGCCCACCGACCCGAATGGCGTGCAGCGAGTGGTCGGCGATCGCGCGGCGCTGCGATCCGCAGTTCAAAATCTCATCAGCAACGCGATCAAATACGGCGGCAGCGATCGGTGGGTGCGCATTTCGGCCGCGCCGACCAAGCATCAGGCCACGCGCATCACGGTCGCGGATCACGGCCTTGGCATTTCCCCAGACGATCGCAAGTACATCTTCGAGCCGTTCTTCCGCGGCCGCGAAGCCGTCTCACGTCAGATTCAGGGCAGCGGGCTCGGCCTCCATCTCGTACTTCGCATCGTCGAAGCCCACGGCGGCAGCGTAAGCGTCCAGAGTGAACCTGGGCACGGTAGCGCGTTTACGATCGAGTTGCCCGGCGTGCACGAGGTGGTGCTGGTCCGCCGGGGGTCCGCTGTGGCGGCTGGCCTTCGGGCGGGGCAGCTGAAGAACTAGCCAAGGGGCCCTGCCCTTGATATCCGTCTAACTCCGCGGCTGTTGGCTAGTTTTTGTTGTTGGCTTGGCGCGCTCCGCGCGCCGTAGACCGTTATGCGGGTCCGTACAAAATTGACGTCTGTGGCCGCATAACGGTCTAAGAACGAAAAACGAAAAGCTGAGAAACGAAGATCTCAAGGAACGAAGAATTCAGTACCTTGCCCGCTTCTACCTCTCGCCTGCTCCTCGTCGAAGACGAACCTGGCCTCCAACTCGCACTGAGCGATCGGCTCGCGTCCGAGGGGTATCAGGTCGAGACCGCCGGTGACGGCAACGTCGCCGTCGCGCGTGCCACCGGCGAACCGTTCGACATCATCGTGCTCGACGTGATGCTCCCGGGGCGTGACGGGTTCGATGTGGCGCGCACGCTGCGGCAACAAGGCATTCAGACGCCGATTCTGATGCTCACCGCGCGCGGCCAAGTGGTCGATCGCGTCGTGGGGTTGAAATTGGGCGCGGATGATTACTTGACCAAACCGTTCGAGATGATCGAGCTGCTCGCGCGTCTCGAAGCGCTGCTCCGTCGCGCGCCCGCGGCTGCCGGCGTCGCACTCGAGCGCTATCAATTCGGCGACGTCGTTGTGGACGTTCGTAAAGCCGAGGTTACGAAGAACGGTTCGCTCGTGGAGCTCTCAGCCAAAGAGTTTCACCTGTTGCGCTATTTCATCGAGCACCGCGGCGCCACGATCTCCCGCGAAGAGCTGCTGCACGAGGTGTGGGGGTATCAGGCGACGCCGTCGACGCGAACCGTGGACGTTCACGTGGCGTGGTTGCGGCAAAAGCTGGAAGCCAACCCGCGGGTCCCGCAGTTCATCCTGACGGTGCACGGGCTTGGATATAAGTTTGCAGGTTAGCGGGGTTGCAGGTCGCGGACCTGAAGGTCCGCGCTACATGTTCGGGTTACACGTAGCCAGAAGCTTTAGCTTCGCGACGGTTCACGATCCCGCTCGATAGCCGGGGCGTGCCTTTACATTTGCGCGGCGGCCTTTGATCTTCACATCCACGCTGTGCCAACCACTTTTCGCGACATCTGTTGGCGTGTAGCTCAAAAGATAGCGCTGCCGGAATTCCTCCAGCGCGGCGAGAAACACGGCTCGCAGGTTGCGCGTCGATTCGATCTCGAACAGCCGGCCGCCGGTCGCGCTCGTCAGCTCGCGAAGAAACGTTCGATCTCTCGCGCCTGCCGCGATGCCGTAGATAACGACTTCTGAGCGGCGCGCGGCTGCGATCGCGCTCGGGTCAAGCAGCCAGCTGGCGGTATCGCTGCCGTCGCTGAACATGATCACCATTCCACGTCCGCTGCTTCCGTCTGCCACGGTGACGGCAACGTAGGCGCCGTCGGTCAACGCGGTATCGCCTTTCGGCGAGATGTTCCCGAGCGCCTCTTTTACAGTCGCAACGTCTGCTGTGAGATCGGCGTCGAGCGAAATCGATTCCGTGAACGTAATCAGCGCCGCTTGATCGTCCTTCTTCAGGGCGTCGAGTACTGCTCTGCCTGCGTCCGTAAGATGACGGAGCCGCTCCCCTGTGACGCTCGCGCTCACGTCGAGCGCCAGGACGATGCTCAACGGCAGTTGTTCGGGGCTGAGGAGATCGACCGACTGCTTCACACCGTTGTCGAACACTTCGAAATCGGCGGCAGCCAGGCCGCGGAGCGGCTGGCCGTCCTGCGTAACCAGAACGTCGAGTCGAACCGCCTCGACGCGGGTTGAAAACGTGGGCGACTGCGCGCGTAACCCACTGCCGGCCGCACACGAAAGCGCAATGACGATGGCCGTTGCGGACCGGCGGGTCATCGTGACACACCACTCACGGATCGATACACGTCGTCCATCAAATCGCTCGCACCGCGCCCACATGTGAGCTGATACGTCCACCACGGATCGTCGTCCAGATCGGTCTGATACGGCCGTAACACGGCTGCGAGCTCCGCCTTCGCCGCGGCACGGTCGCCGGAGCGATGCGTCAATTGACTTAGCGCAAGGCGAGGCGCCCGCGCGTTGGGAAACAGATTTGCGGCCCGTTGGTACGCGGTACGTGCCTCGACAAACTGATCGAGGGCCTCGAGTTCGGCGCCGAGAAACAGTGCGGAGTAATACTCCAGTAGCGTTTCCCTGGCGCCGTCGAGCGCTTGACGCAGCTGGGACGCGGCGTCGGCGTGGCGACCGAGACGCGCAAGCGTGCGTCCGTGGCGGAGTCGCGCCTCGATATGCGCGGGATTCACGTCAAGGGCGCGGCCAAACAGGCTCTCTGCCTGCCGCAGCTCCCACGATTCCGATCCAACGTCCAGCGTCGTATTGGGCGGAAGCCGGATTTCCTGCACCACGCGCTGCACACGCGGGTTTGCCAGCGACTCATGCAGGCAGCCGTTGAGGAACAGTACTTCCGCCGCATCGACAAACAGTCTGAGCGCGTGAGCGAAGTGCGGGTTGTCGAGATGCTCGACGAGCAACATGTATGAAAGGCTCGCGCGATACCATTGCCGCACGTCGGCGTCCTGTTTGACATCAGGCACACCGTCGAGCAGGATGCGCGCGAACTCCCAGTTCACGTCGCCGCTGTAAAGACTGTCCTGCGTGCCGTCGGACGTCTTCACAAACGTGCGAAGCGGAATCAGGAACGACATATTGAACGGGGCCGGCGGCGGATCTGGACCAAAGTTCAGCGCCAAGTCGCCGTGCAGAACAGCCGCGCGTTTCAGAAACTCGGCGTGGCCCGGCGTGCGACGCAGCTCCTCTGCCCGGCCGGCGAGCAACACGACATCATGACGGGTGACGGTGATCGGAATCTGCCGGCCCCACTGGGGGGCTGAAAAGAATTTCTGCGTCGGATTCGCCAGCAGCGCCACAAGTACATTGACACCAAGCCAGGCATCGCGCAGATCGTCGGCGCTCCAGCGGCGCACCACCGACAGTGCCTCATCGTCTTCGCCGGGGGTGTGTTGCAGGACCGCGTTGGTCCAGTCGCGAATGAGCGCGACACGGTAGGAGATGACGCCGCTGGGCTGAAGGGTCGGCAGCTGCGGCATCTGCTGCTGCGGCACCATCAACATGAGGACCAGGCATGGCTTGGCGACGAGCGCCGCGATTCTCCGAATCGTGTTGATGTTCCGGAAGGTCGCTGGCTTTCCGAGCAGCTTCTCCATTCGCGCCGGCGAGAACAGCGCTTCGCGGAAATTCTTTGCCGCGTACCAGTAGACCTCGCGCTTGTGCACACGCAGCTTATCGACGGGCGTTTCGAGCGAGGCAATCGTCTTCTTGTCGCCCGCGCCCAGCGGCTCTGGAAGCATGCCGACAAACAGCGCCCCGTCTTTCAGCTGCCCCGAAGCGAAGGGCGCGTGCTCAGCGATCGCAGTAACTTCCGACACTGAGCGAATAAACACCGCGACGTCGTAGCCGAGCGCCTTGCGAAGCTCGCGCGAAATCTTCTCCTCGAGCGCCTGCGGACTGGTTGTTGCCGAATCGAAGGCAACGTTGCCGCTGTTGATGAACGTTTTGACGTTGGCCAGGCCCATGCCCTCGAAAATCCTGCGCAGCGCGTCCATCTTGACGACATGGCCGCCAACGTTGATGGCACGAAGGAAAGCGACGTATCGCTTCACGGCCTGCGCGCGCCGCGCTCGCCCCGCATCAGCGCGAGATACAGCACAAAGCTCAACCCGAACGTGACAAACCACGCGTGCGTGTAGAGCTCATCGAACAGCGTCGGATTGGCAACCTGTCCCCCCGGCCTGGTCGCGGCTCTGACGAAGCCAGGCACAACCGGCGCGATCGCGGCAACCAGCACGATCATCGCGCGCCTGTTCACGCCATTCTGATACCGATAGCGGCCGTCCAAAGCAAAGAGATCGACGACCGACAGGTGCCGCCGCCGGAGTATCCAATAGTCGGCAATCAGAATGCCGCCGATCGCGCCCATCAGACTCGAATAGCCGATCAGCCAGGTGAAGATGTACGCGGCGGCATCGGCATAGAGCTTCCACGGCATCATCAGGATGCCGATCACGGCGGTGATCAGGCCGCCGGCGATATAGCTGACACGCTTGGGCGCGAGGCTCGAAAAGTCGTTTGCCGGTGAGACGACGTTTGCCGCCATGTTGGTCGTCAGCTGCGCGGCGAGGACGATGACCGCGCCGGCGATGATCACCGCCGGCGTTCCGATGCGCGCAAGCAGCGCCACCGGATCCCATACCGCTTCTCCAAAGACCACGATCGTTGCGCTCGTGACGGCGACGCCGATGAACGCGAAGGCCGTCATCGTTGTTGGCAACCCGAACGCCTGTCCAAGCATTTGCGATCGCTGGCTCCTGGCGTAGCGCGTGAAGTCCGGAATGTTGAGGCTCAATGTCGCCCAGTAGCCAACGTTGGCCGTCAGCGCTGCGGGAAAGAGTGTCCAGAACGACGCGTGCGCCTGCTGCAGGCGCGACGATTCGCTGAGTACTCGGGTGAGACCGCCACCGGCGTTGATCGCCCACACCAGCAGCGCCGCGCCACCGCCCAGCAGCAAGGGAGCCGACCAGCTCTCCAGCAGTTTGATGCCTTCGAGACCGCGAAGAATGATCACGACCTGCACGATCCAGAACACCGCAAACGCGATCCAGATGTTGGCAGGCACCGCGCGCCAACCAGGCCATGCCGCCGCAATCAGCTCGTGCAGCGCGAGGCCGCCAATCCACGTCTGAATGCCGAACCAGCCACACGCCACCATCGCGCGAAGAAGCGCGGGCACGTTCGCACCCTTGACGCCGAACGCCGCGCGGCAGAGCACAGGAAACGAGACCCCGTACTTTGTACCGGCATGGGCGTTCAACACCATCGGGACGAGCACAATCGCGTTGCCAAGAAAGATCGTCAGCATCGCCTGCCACCAGGTCATACCCTGCTGCATGATCCCGGACGCGAGCGTGTAGGTGGTGATCACCACGCTCATCCCGATCCAGAGCGCGGCGATGTTGTAGGTGGTCCAGGTCCGGCGCGCGAGCGGCGTAGGCGCGAGATCGGGATTCCAAAGCGGACTGCCGGAAAGGTCGATGCCCGCTTCGACGATCTCAGGCGCGGGCGGCCGCATGACCTCCGTGATACTCCTTCGTATCCGGCCGCCGGATCTGCGAATGCGGCACGACCCGATCGCGCCGCAGGCCGCGAAAATCCTCCAGCGACGTCCAGCCTTTGTCGGCATGACGATCGAGGAACGCTTCGAAGCCTGCAATCAGCGCTTTGACGACGTTGGGCCCGATGGCGTGATCGAGCATCGCCGCGGTACAGACCTGCACCGTGCCACAACCGAGCAGGAAGTAGTTGAGCGCATGCGCAAACGTCGAAATGCCCCCGATGCCGGAGAACTCGCGATCAGGAAACGTCTGCGTCATCTGAGCCATCTTCGCCAGCGAGAGCGGCAGGATGGCGGGACCGCCGAGGCCGCCGCTCGATACGAGGCCGTCCACGTTCATCTCGAACTCGAGCGATTCGCCGTCGATGAGCGGCAGCGAAGGAAACGTGTTCGACGACACCACCGCATCCGCGCCGCCGAGAAACGCCCCGCCCGCCTCCACGACAATCTCCGTCGTGGACGGCGTCAGCTTGGCCCACACCGGGATCTTCGCCACCTCTTTCACGACTTGCGCCACGATCGAGATCTGCTCCTGGTCTTTGCCGATGTTCGATCCCATGTCCTTGCGGTCCATGTGTGGACATGAAAGGTTCAACTCGAGCGCGTCGGCGCCTTCGTCCTGGCACGCCGTTGCCAGCCTTTGCCAGTTCCGCACCTCTTCGTCGCTGCCGGAGCCGGCCATGATCGAGGCGACCAGAATCCGATCCGGATACGCCTTTTTGATCCGTGAGATGCGCGGCACCCACCAGTCGAGCGGTTTGTCCGAAATGAGCTCCCAGTTCCACGACGCCATCAGCGTCGTGTCAGCCTTCTTCTGCATCGACAGCTTGCCGTCCATCGTGGATCGCAGGAACTTGGTCTTCGGACCATCGACGTTGACGACGGGATGAAGCCCGATCGTTTTGGTCACCACGCCAGCCCAGCCCGCGTCGAAGGCGCGCATGATGTTGGTGTCCGACTCGGTGGGCGGCGCCGACGACAGCAGAAACGGGTTCTCAAAGCTCAACCCGGTAAAGGTGACCTGGAGCGTCTTGGACATGGCGGTTCCTCGAAGAGATATATAGTGGCCGAATCATGGCAACACAACACCAAATCGCGACCGAAATCGTCCCCAACTACATCGGAGGCCGCTGGACCTCCTCGAAAACGAGCGATTTCGTCGATGTGCACAATCCTGCCCGCGGCGAGGTGATCGCGCGGACGCCGCTGTCGACGCGCGAGGATGTCGATGCCGCAGTGGCGGGCGCTGCCAGCGCGTTTCCGGGATGGAGCGAAACGCCGCCCGTGAAGCGCATCCAGTCGATGTTCAAGTTCAAGCAGCTGCTCGAAGCGCATTTCGACGAGATCGCGCGCATCGTGACCACGGAGCATGGCAAGACGCTCGACGAAGCGCGCGGCAGCGTGCGGCGCGGCATCGAGTGCGTCGAAGTTGCCTGCGGCGCGCCGTCGATGCTCATGGGATACGGCCTCGAGAATGTGGCGCCGGGGATCGATTGCAGCGCGGTGCGGCAGCCAATCGGCGTGTGCGCGGCGATTGCGCCGTTCAACTTCCCCGCCATGGTGCCGCTCTGGTTCATGCCGTTTGCGGTCGTCTGCGGCAATACGTTCATCCTGAAGCCGTCAGAACAAGTGCCGCTCTCGCAGAAGCGCATCGTGGAGCTGCTGCAGCAGTGCGACCTCCCTCCCGGAGTCGTCAATCTTGTCAACGGCGGGCGTGAAGTGGTGGAAGCCATTTGCGACCACCCTGGCATTCGCGCCGTATCGTTTGTCGGATCGACGCCGGTCGCCAAGTTTGTGTATCAGCGCGGCACCCACGCCGGTAAGCGCGTCCAGGCGCTGGGTGGTGCGAAGAATTTCATCGTCGTGATGCCGGATGCTGATTTCGAGCGCAGCATTCCGGTGATTACGGAGTCGTTCTACGGATGCGCCGGAGAGCGCTGCCTGGCCGGCAGCGTGCTGCTCCCCGTTGGGCAGGCACACAAGGAAGCGCGCGACCGATTGGTCGAAGCGGCACGTTCGCTGAAGGTGGGCGACGGGCTCGAGCCGGGCGTGACGATGGGGCCGGTCATCAGCGGCACGCATCGCGATCGCGTGTTGAAGTACATCGACAAGGGCGTGCACGAAGGCGCCAACCTCGTGCTCGACGGCCGCCAGGGCAAGGTCGAAGGGCGCGAGAACGGATTTTTCGTGGGCCCGACAGTGTTCGATGACGTGTCGCCGGACATGGCGATTGGGCGCGAAGAAATCTTTGGACCGGTGGCCGCGGTGCGCGGCGTCAAGGATTTGGATGAAGCGTTCCGCATCATGGAGGGTCATCCCAACGCGAACGCGACGTCGATCTTCACGTCGAGCGGAAAAGCGGCGCGCGAATTCGCGCACCGCGCCACCGCCTCGATGGTCGGTGTCAACATCGGCGTCGCCGCCCCGATGGCATACTTCCCGTTCGGCGGCGCGCGCGACAGCTTCTTTGGCGACCTGAAGGTGCACGGCCGCGACGCGTTCGAGTTCTATACCGATCGCAAAGTCACAATCTCGCGCTGGTTCTGACGCCAACGGCGCGTCCGAAGCTGGAGATTTGGAGAGCGGGAGCCTATCGCGCGCGAATTCTGACGCGCACGCGCGTCCGCATCTGGAGATTTGGAGAGCTGGAGATTTGGAGTGAGCCTGCTGATAAAGAACGGCCTCGTGATCACGGCCGCGGATTTCTACACCGGAGACGTATTCATCGAGGAGGATACAGTCACCGCAGTGGGATCGGGATTGCCGATGAAAGCTGACCGTGTGATCGACGCGGCCGATCGCTACGTCATTCCTGGCGGAATCGATTGCCACACGCATCTCGACATGCCCTTCGGCGGAACCACGTCGGCCGACGACTTCGAGTCGGGCACGATTGCGGCGGCGTTTGGCGGCACGACGGCGATCATCGATTTCGCCATTCAGTACCGCGGCCAGACCCTGCATCACGCATGGGAAACGTGGATGAGGAAGGCGGATGGCAAAGCCGCCATCGACTACGGTTTCCACATGATCATGACGGAGGTGAACGACCAGATCGAGCATGAGATGGACGCGCTCGTGCGCCAGGGCGTGACGTCGTTCAAGCTGTTCATGGCCTACCCAGGCGTGTTCATGCTCGACGACGCGTCGATCTTCAGGGCGATGATGCGGACGGGGAAGAACGGCGGCACCATCTGCATGCACGCGGAAAACGGCGGTGTGATCGACGTGCTGGTGCAGAAAGCGCTGGCCGAAGGCAAGACGGCGCCGAAGTATCATGCGCTCACCCGACCCGCGCGCGCGGAAGGCGAAGCGACACATCGCGCCATCGCCCTGGCCGAGATCGCCGATGTGCCTGTTTACATCGTCCACCTCTCTGCCGCCGAGGCGCTCGACATAGTGACCGACGCGCGCGATCGCGGATTGCCCGCGTTCGCGGAAACCTGCCCGCAGTACCTATTCCTCTCCTCTGACAACTACGAAGAGCCTGGATTCAACGGCGCCAAGTACGTGATGAGCCCGCCGCTGCGGCCGCGCGCGACGCAGGATCGACTCTGGCGCGGGCTCGCGTTCAACGATCTTCAGGCGATCTCAACGGATCACTGCCCGTTCTGCATGAAAGAGCAGAAGGTGCTCGGCGAACACGACTTCTCGAAGATTCCAAACGGCGCGCCCGGCATCGAAACGCGCATGAGTCTCGTGTACGACGGCGGCGTGCGCACGGGACGGATCTCACTCAATCGATGGGTGGAGCTCACGTCGACATCGCCGGCCAGGATTTTCGGTCTGTTCCCTCGTAAGGGCACCCTCGCGCCAGGGTCGGACGCGGACATCGTCATCTTCAATCCGGCGAAGAAGCAGAAGTTGTCGGTCAAGACGCTGCACATGAAAGTGGACTACAACCCGTACGAGGGGCGTGAAGTATACGGCGTCAGCGAAACGGTGATCTCGCGCGGCAAGGTCATCGTTGAAAACGGGAGGTTCACAGGACGCGCCGGCGCGGGTTCGTTTATCAAGCGCAGCGCGCGCGTGTGATCGCGGACCTAAAGGTCCGCGACGATAGCCGCAAATGAATATGGCTACTACGAAAACCCCATCAATGAGCGGCGAAGAAATCGTCGCCCTCTCGCGCAAACACACCATCTTCGAATGGTCGGCGCAATCCAAAGTCGATCCGATTCCCGTCGCGCGTGCCAAGGGCATCTACTTCTGGACGCCCGAAGGCAAGCGCTACATCGACTTCAACAGCCAGTTGATGTGCGTCAACATCGGCCACGGCGACGAGCGCGTCATTCGCGCCATCCAGGAGCAGGCGGCTACGCTCGCCTACGCCAATCCCTTCATGGCCACAGAGCCGCGCGCTCGACTGGGCGCGAAGCTGGCTGAGATCACGCCGGGCGACGTCGACTGCTTCTTCTTCACCAACGGCGGCGCCGAAGCGAATGAAAACGCGATCAAGGTGGCCCGCTGGTATACGGGACGCCATAAGATTCTCGCCCGCTACCGCTCGTATCACGGCGGCACCGCGGGCGCGATTACGTTGACCGGCGATCCGCGCCGCTGGGCGGCCGAACCTGGCATACCAGGCGTGGTGCACGTGCGCGATCCGTATCACGGCGTCCAGCGTGGGTGGGACAACGCCGCAGATGCCCTCGCCGAGCTCGAGGAGATCATCGAGCTCGAAGGCGCGAACACGATCGCGGGGTTCATCCTCGAGCCGGTTACCGGAACAAACGGGATCCTGATACCACCAGACGGATACATGCAGGGTGTGCGGGCGCTCTGCGACAAGTACGGCATCGTGATGATCGCGGACGAAGTGATGGCCGGCTTTGGCCGCACGGGCAAGTGGTTTTCGGTCGAGCACTGGAGCGTCGTGCCCGACATCATCACGATGGCGAAGGGGCTGACGAGCGCCTACGTGCAGCTCGGCGCCGTCGGCCTGCGGCGAAAGCTCGCCGATCACTTCCGTGACACCGTCTTCTATGGCGGTCTCACGTACAACAGTCACACGCTGGCGTGCGCGGCGGCCCTCGCGACGATCGCGGTGTACGAAGAAGACGGATTGATCGATCGCGCCGCACGGATGGGCAAAGTGATGGCAGGGCTGCTGAACGATCTTGCCGCCCGGCACCCGTCAGTCGGCGCCGTACGCAACATCGGGCTGTTCGGCATTGTCGAACTCGTGCGGGACCGCAACACAAGGGAGCCGATGGCACCGTTCAACGGGACGTCGCCGGAGATGCAGGCGCTCGGTAAGTACTTCCGTCAAGAAGGTCTCTACACGTTCGTGCGATGGAACACGTTTTTCACCAATCCGCCACTGTGCATCACCGAGGACGAGCTGGGCGAAGCATTTGCGATCGTCGACCGCGGCTTGACGCAAGTCGATCGCGCGATTACTTAGCCCGTGGCCGCGCGCTTCTGCTGATCGCTG
>JBKPDL010000109.1:0-17126 GCA_046727855.1 Acidobacteriota bacterium | reverse complement strand
GAGTACCACTGCAGCGCACAGCACGGTCAACATCGGACGAATCGTGCGGTTCGCGTCGGCCACCAGCGGCTGCACGTTGCCGCTCCATCCGGCATTGGTATCCGGAAAGCTCGAAGACAGCCGCGCGGCGATGGTTCGCACTTCAGCCGCCGCCTCGCTGTGGTTGACGCCCGTTTTCAGCCGCCCAGTGACCAGCAGGAAATGGCTGCGGCGGCTGGTCGTCCACTGCTGCTGCGTGTAGGCAAACGGCATCCACATCTCCGCCGGCGCTGGATAGCGCACGCCTTCCGGCATGACCCCGACGACCGCGCGCTGGACGCCGTTGACGCTGATGCGCTGGTTGAGGATCGATGCAACTCCGCCAAATCGCCGCACCCACAATCCATGACTCAACACGACGACATCGTCACGTCCCGGCTGGTCCTCCCCGGCGACGAACGTTCTCCCCAGCAGTGGAGCTGCCCCAAGCGTGTCGAAAAAATTCGCCGTAACACGCATTCCCTGGACGCGCTCCGGGCGATCGCCACCTGTGAGATTGATCGTCAGCCAGGCATGCGCTGCGAGCGATTCAAAGCTTTGCGACGTGTTGCGGAGATCCGTGAAATTGGCCAGCGAGAATTCGTTGTGATCGTTGCGCCCGGCAGGCGCAACCTCGAACACCGACATCAGCCGATCCGGATCGTTCAGAAACGGCATCGGATCGAAGAGCAGGCGGTAAACGCCCGTGAAGATGACACAGTTGGCGCCGATGCCCAGGGCGAGCGTGAGGATTGCCGAGAGCGCGAAGCCGGGTGAACGGCGCAGGGAACGAAAGGCGTATTTCAGGTCGTTGAGGATTGCGTCCATGTATCCACGTAGCGCGGGCCGTTCCGCCCGCGATTAGTCGTCAACAATCCAACCGTCTTTCAACTTGATGATCCGCCGCCCATACGAGGCGTTCACTTCTGAGTGTGTCACCTGCAGGATCGTCGTGCCCGATTCGTTGAGCCGTTTGAACAGCTCCATGATTTCGCGGCCCTGGTCGGTGTGCAGGTTGCCCGTGGGTTCGTCGGCGAGAATCAGTGTCGGCTTCGCCACGACCGCGCGTGCAATGGCCACGAGCTGTTGCTGACCGCCGGACAGCTGATTCGGATACAGGTCCTTCTTCCCGACGATGTTGAACCGGTCGAGGATGTCGGCGACCATGCCTTGCCGCTCGGATTTCTTGACGTCGCGATAGGAGAGCGGCAGATCGATGTTCTCGTACACGGTGAGGTTGTCGAGCAGGTGGTAGCTCTGAAAGACGAAGCCGACGTGCTGCTTCTGCAGCCGCATGCGATCTTTCGCCGATAACTGGTGCACGGGGTCTTCGAAGAGCCAGTACTCGCCCGTCCACGCACTGTCGTGCATGCCGAGAATGTGCAGGAGCGTGCTCTTCCCGGCGCCGGACGGTCCCATGATGGACACGAACTCGCCCTGCTGAATATCAGCGCTGACTCGGCGCAGCACCCACGTCTGCGACAAACCGTGACGATAGCTCTTCTCGACGCTTCTCAGTTTGATCATGACCAGTCAGTATGCCGCATTCACTCGGCGCGCAGGGCGGTCATCGGATCGACACGCATCGCGCGCCGGGCCGGGACGTAGCAGGCGAGCGCGGTGATGACGAGAAGCATCACCGCGAGCGACACGTACACCGCCGGATCCGTCGCGCTGATCGAGAAGAGCAGTCCTTGAATAAGGCGGGCGACGGCGAGCGCGCCGGCAATGCCTATGGCCACGCCGATGACCGCCAGCCGGAGGCCATGCGAGACGATGACGCGCGCCACCTGCAACGGCGTCGCGCCGAGCGCGATCCGGACGCCGATCTCCGGGACGCGTTGCGTCACCGTGAAGCTGATCAGCCCGTACAGGCCCACCGCGGCAAGCAGCAGCGCAGCGGCGGCAAACGCCGCCACCAGCACTGCGCGGAATCGCGGCTCGCCCGTCACGTTGTCGAGCACGCGCTCGATCGTGTTGACCTCGTCGATCGGCAGCTCCGGATCGAGTGATTTCACCGCTTCTCGTACGGCGCTGGCGACAGCGGCTTCGCCGGCATTGGTACGAGCCACGACGGACATGAAGGGCAGCGCGAACTGCGACAGCGACAGATACAGGGCCGGTCCGACACTGGTTTCCAGATCGCTGCGTTTCGAATCGGCGACGACCCCCACAACCGTCAACCACGCGTTCGGATCGTCGGTTCGCCCACCCATGGCAATTCGTTTGCCGATGGGGTCCTGGTCCGGCCACTCACGTTCGGCCATGGTTCGGTTGATGACGATGTACCCCGGTCTGTCGCGCGTGTCGGAGAACGACAGGTCGCGACCTTTGAGCAGCGGCAGGCCGACCGTGTCGAAATACCCCGGCGACACGGAATTGAGCTCCGCCACGCTGCGATCGGCGCGCGATCGCGGGGGGGCGCCTTCCACCTGATACCCAGCGACGGCGTTCGATCCGCCAAACGGGGAAGGAAAAACGAGGGCGGCCCGTCGCGTCACGCCATTGGCTTTGACGCGCTCGTATAACTGCTCGTAAAACCGTGCCTGGGCGGCGTTGTCGTACTTGGCCTGCGGAAGGGGCACGCTCACCAGCACGAGGTCTTGCACAGCGATCCCTGGATTGACGCCGCGCAATCGCGCAAAGCTCGTAAGCATCAGTCCCGCACCAATCAGCAACACGAGCGAGAGCGCGATCTCGGTGACGACCAGTGCACTGCGAAGGCCAGTGCGCACCGTGCCGGTGCGGCCGCCATCCTTGAGCGCGTCCAGAACTTGCGCACGAGCCGATTGCATGGCCGGAATCAGGCCGAACAGTGCGCCGACACACGCTGTCGTCACAACCGCGAACGCCGCGACTCGCGGATCCACACCAACCTCGCGAATGCGAGGGATCGACTCCGGCGCGACTGCCAACAGGAGATCAACGCCCCAGTACGCGACGAGCAGGCCCAGGACACCGCCCATAGCCGCCAGCACGAGACTTTCAGTCAGCAACTGGAACAGCAGCCGCCTGCGGCTCGCGCCGAGCGCGCTTCTCACGGCAAGCTCACGCCGGCGCCCGGACCCGCGCGCGAGCAACAGGCTCGCCACATTCGCACAGGCGATCAGCAGCACGAAGCCAACTGCGCCGAGAAGGATCAAGAGCCCTTTGCGTACGTCGCCGACGATCGATTCCTGCAGCGGCACTGCCGTTGCCGCTTCGCCAGCATTGGTGTCGGGATACTGCCTCGCGAGTTGCTCGCCGATGGCGCGCAATTCTGCGCGCGCTTGCGGCAGGGTTACGCCCGCTCGCAGTCGTCCAATTGCGTTGAAGTACTGGACCTCGCGTTCGCTCAGCAGGTCGCCTTCGATCGCGACCGGCGTCGGGACCTCGTGTGGCGCCAGCCTCCACAAATCCGCTCTCGTCGGATGCACGAAGGTTGCGGGCATAACGCCCACAACGGTCGTGAGCGTGCCGTTGAGCCGAATCGTCTGCCCGACGATGTCGATCGCGCGGCCGAACTGCTGTTCCCACAGCCGCTCCGAGATCACAGCGACCCTCATACCGCCAGGACGATCCACCGCTTCGCTGAACGCACGGCCGGCGAGCGGAGCGACGCCGAAGATGTCGAAGAACGCGCCGGTTGCTTCAATTGCGGTCAGGCGGACGGGATCGCCGCGGCCCGTCAAGTCGACCGGTTCCTCGCGGTAGGCGGCCAGAGCCTGGAGCGAGCGACTCTGGTTTTTGTAATCGAGATAGTCGGCCGGCGAAAACGCCAGATCAGATTCGAAGTTGGGCGAGGAGCGCGAGACGCGGACAATGGTTTCGGGGTGGGGATAGGGAAGGGGACGAAGCAAAATCCCATCCACGACGGAAAAGATCGCCGTCGTCCCTCCGATTCCGAGCGCCAGTGTGATCAGCGCAACGAGCGTGAATCCAGGCGCCCGCACCAGCGACCTGAAGGCATAGCGGACGTCCTGACCCACGCTCACTACCAGTACCGGCTTAGACGACCGCCGCGCTTTCTTCGACGACGCGTCCGTCAAACAGATGCACGCTGCGATCGGCATGCGCCGCGTAGCGCGGATCGTGAGTGACCATGCAGATCGTCGCGCCCTGCCGGTGCAGCTCGCGCAGCAGATCCATCACCGCTTCGCCGTTCTTCGAGTCGAGGTTTCCCGTCGGCTCGTCCGCGAGCAAAATCGAGGGCTGGCCGGCCACGGCGCGAGCAACGGCAACACGCTGCTGCTGACCGCCGGACAGCTGTGAGGGCAGGTGCTTCGCACGATGCGCCATGCCGACGCGCTCGAGCGCGGCGTTGGCGCGCTCGCGGCGCTCAGCCGACTTCATGCCGCGATAGATCAATGGCAGCTCGACGTTCTCGAACACCGTCAGATCGCCAATCAGGTTGAAGCTCTGGAAGATGAACCCGATCTCCCGGTTGCGCACTCGGGCGCGTTCGGAGAGCGACAGGTTGGAAACATGGTTGCCATTCAACAGGTAGGTGCCCTCGGTCGGCGTGTCGAGCAGGCCGAGAATCGCGAGCAGCGTCGACTTGCCGCAGCCTGACGGGCCGGCGATAGCGACGTATTCGCCCTGCGCAATCTCGAGGTGAATGCCCGCGAGGGCGTGCGTCTCAACTTCGTCGGTGTAAAACACCTTCTTGATGCCTTCGAGCATGATCAGCGGCTGCGTTGCGTTCATCGTTACTCCTTTAGATCGGCGGGTCCAAAGACCGCGCCGCTACGTACCCCTCATGGCCCGTGTGCGCCATCCTCTTACCGCAAGCGAATTCGTTCGAACGAATCCCATGCCGACATGTCGGACAGGATGACTTGATCGCCCTCGCCGATTCCCCTGACGACTTCGATGGTGTTCACTGAGCTCTTCCCGAGCTGCACCTGGACGCGCGAAGCCTCTCCGGTGGCCGGATCGATCTTGAAGAGGCCGACGGTGCTCTGCTCCTGGCCAAACGCCGGACGGCCGACGGACAGCACGTTGTCGAGACGCTCAATCTCGATGGTGCCGTCCACGCTCAGATCCGGGCGCGCACCGCGCGGCAGCTCGCCTTCGAGCGCCACGTCCACCGTAACCGTGCCCTGCTGCGCCGCCGGATCGATCCGAATGACCTTGCCGTCGATGACGCCGTTACGCGTGTCGACCTGCGCGCGCTGGCCGATCGTCAAGTCGCGCGCCTGCGTTTCGGCGATGCGCAGTTCTGCTTTGAGACGCGTTGGATCGGCGACACGCGCCAGGTTGGCGCCAGGAGCGATCTGCTGGCCAACTTCAACCGGGACCTGTTCGAGCACGCCGTTCATGCCCGCGCGTACCCGCAGCTGATTCACTTGCTGGTAACGCAGGTTGTAAAGGGAGCGCAGCTGGTCGATGCGCGCCTGCTGCGATTGCAGTTGCGCCTTGAAGTTCTGTTCCGCGACTTGCAGGCGATCCTGTTCGATCTTGTTGCGCGTGGCGAGCGATTCTGCGCGAACGGTAGATTGCTTCAAAGTGAGGGCGGACACGAGCCCGTCCTTGGCGAGGTTCTCGTTCACCTCTTTATCGAGCTTGGCGGCCTCGTAATCGGCAGCGACGGTTGCAGCGACCGAGCGTTGCGTCAGCCGGTCGGTCATCAGCTTTGCCTGCAGACTATTGAGATCCGCTTCGGCCGCGCGCAACTGGTTTTCCGCATCGGTGAGCAGCTGCTGCAACTGCGGATCGGAGAGCTCGAGGATCACCGTATCAGGCGTGACCACCGCGCCGGGCCGAATGAGAATGCGCTCGACACGTCCCTGCGTCGAGGCGGGAACCCAGCGCCGCGCTTCGTCGACGGGAATCAGCGTGCCGAGACCGCGGACTTGCCGCAGCATCGACCCGCGTTTGACCGTATCCACCCACACGGTTGCCCGCTCTACGGTCGGTGCCGCCGGTTTCAGGCGCGCCAGCACCACCGACACGAGGCCAATCACCAGGACGCCGGCGACGGCGAAAGAGATCCGGCGCAGCTTTTTCTGCCGCGCCACCGACGCGGGTCGTTGAATGTCCATTCGTAAGTTCCCGTTCTTAGACGTTCGTTAAGAGCTAAAGGATGCCAGCCTTGCACTCCAAAGGCTGTGCCATGCCGAGGATATCAGGCAACACCTTGATAAAACGAGAGTTAACGCCCTAAGGTTCCGCGTTTTCTGGACTGGAGTGTTCATTTTTGGGATTGCCCACCGCCGCAGCGAACAGCTCCGGATCAGTTACGCCCTCGGTCACCAGGACGAGGACCCGCGAGCCCAGACCGATCCCGAGATGCTGCTTGACGTTCGACAGTGCCGGGTCGCGCATGACCGCGACAAGGCCGCCGAGCGCGGCAGCGCCGGACGCACCGGCCCTGATGCGCGGATCACCACCCCTGCCCGTCGCGAGCAGCCGCATCGCGTCGATTGCCGACAGATCATCGATCGCGACATAGGCGTCAACCGTCTGAAGCACCGTGCTAAATCCAGCCCGCGAGACCTCACCGCAGCGCAGGCCGGCCATCACGGTCTCGAAGGGCCCCTTGAGGGTTGTCGGACGCCCTTCGCGCGCCGACGCTTGTAAACAGGCGGCGGCGGTCGGTTCGACGCACACCACGAGGGGGCGTTTATCGCCGCCCTTCTGGACGCTCCAGTCGGCGACGGCGGCGAGCAGTCCGCCGACACCACCAGGCACGAAGATGAGATCCGGCGGCGGACCTGGCTCCCACTGCGAGGCCGCTTCATCCATCAGCCGCGTATAGCCAAGCATGATCAATCGCGGCACGTCGATCGGCTCATCGTCCAGCGCTGTGTCGGAGATCACCCGCCATCCATGCGCCCGCGCGTCGGCCGCCATCGCTCGAAGCGCGTCATCGTAGGTGCCGGATACTTGCACGATCATGGCGCCTTCGGACTCGATCGCCGAGACGCGCGCCGGCGCTACGCTGGCGGAGAGATACACACGCGCCGGGCAACCAACTTCTCGTGCGGCTCGCGCGACCGCGCGTCCGTGATTGCCCTCGCTCGCGCAGACGAGCGTTTCGCCCGCGCGAAGCTCGCCACGGTCGCGCAACGCCGCGATCGCGAACAATGCGCCTGCGGCTTTGAATGCATTCAAACCGAAGCGTGCCGTTTCGTCCTTGACGTAAATGCCGGCGACGCCAAGGGCGCGAGCGAGTGAATGAAGCCGACGCAGCGGTGTCGGCGGCAACTCCGAATGTGCGGCAAAAAATGCGCGCTGTTTCGCATAATCGTGGTCGGAAAAGAGAGCCGCCTGGATCGGCGGTCGATCGGCCGGAACAAAGGCAAAGGGCACGTGTTAAATGACTTCTAGTCGATCTAGATCTCCACATTCAGCGAAGGGCCCGCCCTTCGATCCAGACGGCCGCGATCGATCGCGTTGCCTTGATGTCCTGCAGCGGATTGCCTTTTAGCACCACGAAGTCGGCGGCTGCGCCCGGAGCAATCGAGCCGATCTGCCCGGCCTTGCCATAGCATTCGGCCGCGGTACCGGTGGCCGAGACGATGGCCTGCATCGGCGTGAGACCTGCGTCCACCATCATCTCGAGTTCGAGATGCTCGAAGAATCCCTGAAAGCGCCCTGGCGGTCCCGTGTCGGTGCCCATCGCAATGCGCACGCCTTGCTCCGAGAGCGTCTTCAGGTTCTTCTTCGCGGTCTCGAGCGCTTGCTGGTAACGCAAGCCCTGTTTGTAAGCGTTGCTGGCCTGCACTTCGGCCTGGCGCTGCGGGTCCGTGATCTGCTTTTTGATGGCGTCGGCCTCGGGGCCAAGTCCGCGAGCAAAGAACGGATCGTTCGCCCACACCGGCGTCGAGCCGTAAACGTAGGTCGATACCTCGCGCATCAGCGTGGGCGAGTAGCACGCGTTGCGCGCTTTGAGCATCGAAATGAATTCCGCGTCGACCGGAACGTCGCGCACGCTGTGCGCAATGAAGTTCGAGCCGGCGGCGAGCACTGCCTTCGCGTCAGCCAGATAGAAGATGTGTGTGGCGATCGGCATGTTCAGTTCCTGCGCGCGGGCGATCGCGGCGCGCCATGCCGCCTCGGGCATCTTGCGCGAGCTGCCAAGGTTGTCGTCGATGCGAATCTTCAGCAGATCCGGATGCATCGCCGCGACCTTGTCGGTCATCGCGCGTACGGCCTCGGGTGAATCGCCGTTGATCACCGGGCCGGCCAGGAAGATGCGCGCGCGATCGAGGGGGCCGGAGCTCTGCTCGTCGCGCAGTTGAAACGCGGGGGCGGGCTCGTCGCCGAGGCTGAATACCGAGGTGACGCCGTACTGGGCATACGTCTTCAATTGCCGCAGCACGTTCTCGCGCGTCCCGCCGTTGGGGTCGGTGCGCATGCCGATCACGTTGGTGAGATGCCCGTGTGCGTTGATGATACCGGGCATGAGCGTCATGCCCGTGAGATCGACGCGCTCGGCGCCCGGTGGTACCTGCACGCTCGCCGCAGGCCCGACCTGCGCAATTTTGCCGTCACGTACGACCACGGTGCCGCCATCGATCACACGACCGGTGCCATCGATCACCCGCGCGCCAACCAGCGCCGTCGTCTGTGCCGCGGCGGGCGTCGCCGTGATCAGGATCAAGCCAGAGACGATCGAAAAGACGAGTTGCGCTCGGTGTTTCATGGCGCCAAAGAGTATCAGAGAACCTGGGGTAACATCAGCGCCGATGTCCGCCCTGGCCGTCCTCGTTGCCGATGACGATCCAGTGTCGCGCACCGTGGTGGCCGCGATTCTGCGCAAAGCGGGATACGCGGTGCGCACGGCGTGCGACGGCGCGGAGGCATGGAACGTCTTGCAGACGCCGGAGAGGCCGCCTCTCGCGATAATGGACTGGATGATGCCGGGCCTGGACGGCCCGGAGATTTGCCGCCGATTGCGTACGCTTGCGACACAAACGCCCACTTACGTGATCTTGTTGACATCCCGCGACGCGCCCGCCGATGTCGTTGCGGGGCTGGAGGCCGGCGCCGATGATTACGTCACCAAACCTGCGAAAGAGGATGAGCTTCTCGCGCGTGTCAGCGTCGGCGCCCGTGTCGTCAAGCTGCAACAGGCGCTTGCCGATCGCGGGAGGCAGAACGACCGGCCAACGTGACGACCCCGGCGCTCGATCCCGACGTGATCAAAGCGGCAGGTCGAAGCGGCGCGTTCGATCAGGCGCCGGCGCTCCTCGAGACGATGCGGCGCGAATTCGAGCGGGTACGCCTCGAAATCGCCTCTGAGTTGGTATGATCGACAGATGCTGACGCAACGCTATCCCGAACCGTTCATTGCCCCGATGCGCGAGGAGCTCACGCGCGTCGGCTTCGAAGAACTTCGCACCGTGGACGCGGTCGATCAAGCCGTGAAGCGGCCCGGCACGACGCTGGTAGTCGTCAATTCGATTTGCGGCTGCGCCGCAGGTAAGGCGCGGCCGGGCATTGCGTTGTCGCTTCGCGGGGAGGTGCGACCGGATCACCTGACGACAGTATTTGCGGGCGGCGACATCGAGGCCACCGAACGTGCCCGGTCGTACCTGGCGCCGTATCCGTCTTCGTCGCCATCGGTCGCGTTGCTGAAGGACGGCAAGCTCGTTTACATGATGGAGCGCCGCGACATCGAAAGCCAGCCGGCGCAGGCGATCGCTCAACGGCTGGAAGAGGCGTTCCGGCAGTTCTGCGCATGATCGCCGAGCAGCATTGAGCATGATTCACGACGCCCTCGGCCGGCCGCTTGCCAATCTTCGGCTCTCTGTCACCGATCGATGCAATCTGCGGTGTCAGTACTGTATGCCGGAGCAGGAGTACGTGTGGCTGCCGAAGGAAGACATCCTTCACTTCGAGGAGATCGATCGCCTCGTTGACGTCTTCTCGGATCTCGGCGTCAATCGCGTGCGCCTCACGGGCGGCGAGCCGTTGCTGCGCAAGGATCTGCCCATTCTGGTCGAGCGACTGGCGGCAATGGATCGCATCGCCGATCTCGCCATGACCACCAACGGCGTGCTCTTCGCGCCGATGGCGCGCGATCTTGAACGGGCCGGCCTTCACCGCGTGACCGTCAGCCTCGATACGTTGCAGCCGGATCGATTTGCGCGGCTCGCCCGCGTAAACGAGCTCGATCGCGTCGTTGCCGGCATTAACGCCGCGGCCGACGTCTTTCCCGGATTCAAGATCGACATGGTCGTGATCAAAGGCATCAATGACGACGAGATCGTGCCGATGGTTGAGTTTGCGAAAGCGCGGGGCGGCGAAGTCCGGTTTATCGAGTACATGGACGTCGGCGGCGCCACACGTTGGAGCTGGGATCAAGTCACAACACGCGCTGAGATGCTCGCCGTGCTGGCATCCCACTACGGCCGCGTCGAGCCGGTCGACGAGCAATCGTCAGCCCCGGCTGATCGCTTCCGGCTGCCGGACGGAACCGTTGTGGGGATCATTTCATCGACGACGGATCCGTTTTGCCGCGCATGCGATCGGAGCCGCTTGACGGCTGACGGGATGTGGTACTTGTGTCTCTATGCGACGCGCGGCACCGATCTCCGCGGACCGCTTCGCGCCGGCGCGTCGAACGCGGAGTTGGCGGCGTTGATTGCGCGGGGTTGGAGCAACAGGCACGATCGCGGTGCCGAAACGCGGCTGGCGATGAGGGATCGCTCGCCGATGATTCCGATCGGCTCACTGAAGAAGGATCCCCACCTCGAAATGCACACCAGAGGCGGATAGGTTCGCCGTTCGACCTCGCTGGCCTTGCTCAGCTCCGGCAGGGCCGCTGCGCTTGATCCGGCGCAGCGCGAAAGTGTCGACTCGTGTGCAACGAGCAGGCTGATTGCGTCTCCAAGACTCTCTCTCGGGCGAGCGGGATCCTGTCGAACTCCACCCTGAGCTCACTCGCGTGCTCAGCGCCAGCGGCGCAAGCCGCGCGAAGGCGGCGCCGTTCCGCCCGGCAGTCGGCTTACTTCATTGCCACGATTCGCAACGCAAGTGAAGTGAGGGACTAGAACAGCCGCAATCGCGTCCGATCGTGAGGGAGAAACGGGTGTGATGCGATCTGCCCTCCGAAGGCAGGATCCCATCGGCCGGGCACGGACGTTCCGCACGACGGACACGTGCCATTTGCGGTCACGTGATACGACCTGATGTCGTAGCCGTATCGCTCGATCAACATGGCGTCGCAAGTCGTGCAGCGCGTGTGCTCCAGACCGCCGACCATGCCGGGCAGATTGCCGGCGTAGATGTACTTCAAGCCGGCGCGTCTGCCTAGACCAGCCGCCGCCATCAATTGCGCCGGCGTGGTGTCCATCGGATCGGTCATGCGATAGTCCTGATGAAACGCTGTCACATGCCAAGGGATCTCCGGTGAGACCGAAGCGATGAACTCCGTCATCCTCGTGAGCTCGTCTTCGGAATCGTTGAAGCCAGGCACGAGCAGCGTGACCAGCTCCAGCCACAAGCCGCGCGCGTGCAACGCACTGATCGTGTCGAGAATCGGCTGAAGGCGGCCGCCAAGCTTGCGGTATTGCTTATCGTCGAAACTTTTCAGATCGACCTTGTAGAGATCGATCCACGGCGCAAGATACTCGAGCACCTGCGCCGTCGCGTTGCCGTTGGAGACGAATCCGGTGGCGAGCCCGCGGGCGCGCGCGGCCTTGAACACAGCAACTCCCCACTCGACGGTGATGAGCGGCTCGTTGTACGTGGAAACGACGACCCGCGCGCCCTGCCGTACCGCGTCTGACGCAAGGTCGTCTGGTTCGACATCACGCGGCGGCGCAACCGCGGCGGGGTCGCGCAGCGCTTGCGAGGTGACCCAGTTCTGGCAATACGCGCAGTGCAAATCGCAACCGAGCATGCCGAAGCTGTAGGCGAGCGCGCCGGGCCAGGCGTGAAAGAACGGTTTCTTTTCGATCGGATCGCACTGTACGCCGGCGACGTATCCCCACGGCACGCGCAACGAGCCACCCTCGTTGTAGCGAACCTTGCACACGCCGACAGCGCCCGGTGGAATCGGGCAGTCGTGGCCGCAGGCGTGACAGCGAACCCAGTCGCGGTCGAGACGATCGTAGACATCTCCCTCGCGGGTCTTGGCGCTGAGCACGTCCCCGAGTGTGGCCATCTGTTTATTGTCGCGCGCCGGCGGCCGCTAGTAAATTGAACGGCTGGTCCATTCGTAACTGCGATGATGCGCCTAACGCTTGGCGTCGCGCTATGTGTTTTGCTCGCCGAGTCGGCTTTTGCCCAGGATCGCCAGGTTTGGGTAAGGGTCGAAGACCCATCGGGAGCGACGATTCCGGAGGCGCAAATCATCGTCGTTTCCGGGTCGGACATCCTCGGCGAGTACGTCGCGGACATGAAGGGCCTGGCCCTGGTGAAGCTCGGGGCGGCCAGAGAGATCAAGCTGGTCGTGTCTGCCTCAGGATTTGCCACAGCCGAACAGTCGCAGGCGATCGCGGCGCGGCCGCCGCAGCAGATCACGATCCGCCTGGCGATTGCGACAATTGAGACCGACGTCAGCGTGTCGGCGATGCAGGACGAAACGGGCGGGCTCACACAGACGCTGAGCCAGGCCGAAATCGACCAATTGCCCGACGCGCCGGATGAGCTGTTGCGGATGCTCGAAGACATCGCCGGACCCGGCGCCGTGATTCGCGTCGACGGGTTCACATCCGATCGTCTTCCTCCACGCGATCAGATCGCGCGCGTCGTGATTCGTCGCGACGCGTACTCCGCGGAGTTTCATCAGGTCGGTCAGGGTCGCGTCGAAATCGCCACGCGACCGGGCGTCGATCGCTGGCGTGGCAACGCGGGATTGCTGGTCCGGCCCAGCGGCTTGTCGGCGCACAACGCACTCGCGCGAACCTCGAAGGGCGGGACACTGACGCGCATGAACGCATACATTGCGGGACCGGTTGTCCGCAATCGCATGTCGTTTGCCACCGAGGTGGAAGGCGCCTCCTCCGAGGACACGCGGGGAATCTCCGCGCTCACTCCCAGCGGCATTTTCGTGGCGGCGCTGCCGCAGCCGTCCGACAATCTCGAGGTCACGTTCCGCACCGAAGGCCTGATCACGCCGCGAACGCTGTTTCGCGCGTCGCTCGAGCGCGGCAGCAATCAGCGCAGCAATCAAGGCATCTCTGAGCTCGATCTGCCGGAGCGTGGATACCGGCGCGAGGAGGTCGATTATTCCGGACGCTTATCGCTCGAAGGCGGGCAGCGGCGGCCGTTTCATGTGCGTTTCCAATACGACCAGACCCGCACGACGGCTACGCCGGACACTGTCGCGCCGGCGGTCATCGTACAGAACGCGTTTCGCGGTGGCGGCGCCACCGTACGGGGATCGAATCGCTCTCGCGTGGTGATGAGCGACAACATGTTCACGCTCATGACGCGGCCCTACACGCTTCGCGTCGGCGCTCAGACGCAATGGAACTACGCCGAGCAGGGGCAGCTCACGAACGCGCTCGGGACGTTCACTTTCACCGACCTCGACGGCTATGTGGCGGGCCGTCCCGCGACGTTCACACAGCGCGTCGGGGCTCAACCGCTCGCGTTTTGGGTGGGGCAGGGCGCGGCCTTTGCGCAAGTCGAGATGACCACGCGATCGCGATGGTCGTTTGGCGCGGGGCTGCGCTACGAATGGCAGACCGGCATCGATGATCGTGGCGCCTTGGCGCCGCGCCTCGGTCTGACGCGGCAATTCCGCCGCGGCCAAACGAATTTCCGTGCCGGATATGGTTGGTTTTATGGCTGGATGCCGACGCGCATCGAAGAGGAAACCATCCGCCTGGCACAAGGATCAACCGAACAGGAAATCATCATTCGCGATCCGGGTTATCCGGACGCGTACGGCCAGGGCACGCCGTCGACGCGGCGCGATCCGCCGACACGGCTGCTACTCGCCGACACGGCGGAATTGCCGCGGTTCCAACGTGTATCGATCGGAATCGATCATCAGATTCGCCAGGGCTGGCGTGTCGGCTTCGAGTCGTTCTACCAGCACGCCAGCAATGAATTTCGTTCAATCGACGTGAACGCGCCCATCAACGGTGCGCGCCCGAATGTGGAGTTCGGCCGCATGCTGCTGGTGCAATCGATCGGCCGTTCCACGTTTGCGGGCCTCAATGTCGACCTGTCGTTGTCTCCGCGACGTGGCATGTTCGGCAACCTCCGCTACAGCTACTCGCACATCATGAACGATGCCGACGATGCGCTCACGCCGCCGCCGCTTGGCACGTTCGACACGGAATGGGCGGCGTCGCGCGGCGACTCGCCGCATCGCGTCAACGGCAACATTGGCGGACCCGTCGGACCGTCAGCGTGGGGACTCAGCGCATCGATTTACGGCCGCTGGATGTCGGGGACGCCATATAACGTGACGACGGGCAGAGACGAAAACGTCGACGCGATTTTCAACGATCGGCCTGCGGGTGAGGAGCGCAATAGCCGGCGTGGAGCGCCAATCGCGCAGGCCGACATTCGGCTTGGGTGGACGATCACGGGCCGGCCGGTGAGCGGGCAGCGGGGGTTCTTCGGCCAGCGTGGTCCCGGAGGCGGGCCGCCTCGCGGTCCTGGTGGACCAGGAGGACGAGGGCCCGGCGGACCCGGTGGTCAGCGCGAACCAAGCAAGCGGCTCGAGATGTATTTGTTCGTGATCAACGTCTTCAATCGGGTCAACTACGGTTCGTACGTCGGAGTGCTGACGTCGCCGATGTTCGGTCTCGCCACTTCGGCGCAAGCCGCGCGTCGCGTCGAGCTCGGCTCCCGCTTCTCCTTCTAATACACGGCGCGCGCAGCGTACGTTGTCTTGTGTGTGAGCGCGAAGCGCGGGTCGACCGCGGCGGCGCCACTGACCAGCGCCGCAACATGGCGGCCCACTGCCGGTCCGTGTTTGAAGCCGTGGCCCGAACCTCCACCCGCGATCCACACGTTCGGCCACGCGGGATGGCGATCGATGACGAAGTCGCCGCTGGACGTGTTCTCGTATTGGCAGACGTGGCCGTCCACAAAGGGGGTGTCCTTCAGCCCCGGGAAGCGCGTGCCGATCCAGGCACGCGTGCGCTCGACGAGCGCGGTATCGATCACTCGATCGTGAGTGTCAGGATCGATCGCAGCTCCATGCCGGTCGATGCCGATCTTGAAGCCGCGGCCATCGAAATCGGGAATTCCGTAGACGCCCGCTTGAAAATCAATCCAGACCGGCAGTGCCGCGAGCGAGTAGGCGTGATCGCCGGTGGGCACGCCGTAGTGCAGCACTTCTTGCCGGGTCGGGCGGATGCGCGCGCCAACCGCCGATGGAAGCAAGCGGGGTAGCCACGGACCGCACGCGCAGACCACCACGTCCGCTGAGAGCGACTCGCCGCTCATCAATCGCCACTGCGGCGCTGTTTGCTGTTCGTCGGGTGTAACGACGCACCCCACGTGGTACGTGATCGACGCGCGCGGACGCATCAGATCAACGAGCGCCTGCAGCGCTGCTCGCGCGCGAATGACGCCGGCGTTTGGCTCGAATAGCGCCCGCTCGATGCCGGCGGGATCGATCTGTGGAAAGCGGCGGTGGATGGCATCACCATGGAGTTGCTCGTTGGCGATGCCGAGCTGCGACAGTGTGCGATGTGTCGCTTGGATATAGCCATCGTCAGCCGCGCCCATGAAGAGGGCGCCGGAGGTGACGACAAGCTCGCGACCCGCCTCGCGCGACAGCCAGCGCCAGTCGCCGAGCGCCGCCGCCGCCCATTGTGAGTAGATCGCATCGGCGCCGTACCCGCATCGGATCACGCGCGAGTGATCCGCCGAACTCGCGCGGGCGTTTGCCGGCCCGTAAGCGTCGACGAGCGTGACGCGGTGACCCGCTTCGTTGAGAAACCACGCGGTCCAGGCCCCAAAGGCACCCGCGCCGATGACCAGGACGTCCATTCAATGAAATGTAGGGATGGACAACTTAATCAGGTTTTCGCATCTTCTGCAGCACGTTGCCCAGGCGCCGGATCTCTTCCCCATACTTTGCCCAATCGCCCGCTCGTTGCGCGGCGAGCGCGCGCTCGTAGGTCGCTTGTGCATCGGCGGCGAGCTGCTGCAGATCGCCTTCGCTCATCGCCCCGGGTGCGGAAGGTGCGGCAGGTGCGATGCGGTGCTCAGGTGCGCCCGGTGCGACGGGTGCGACAGGTGTACCCGGTCGGCCGGATGCGGCCAGCGGTCCACCGAACAGGCGCGCCAACGCGCCGTCGAGCGTGCGCTCCATGACGATCTGATTCTGGTAGGCGACGATGACACGCGTGAGCTCGGGGATGCGTCCAGCCTGCGCACGTAGATAGAGAGGCCGCACGTAGAGCAGCGACTCCTCGATCGGAATCACCATCAGCGTTCCCTGAATCACTTCCGATCCCTGCTGGTTCCAGAGCGTAATCTGCGGCGAGATCACCTGGTCCTGGTTGATGCGCGCGACGACTTGCCGCGGACCAAAAACAAGTTTCTGCTTGGGAAACCGAAACACCAGGAGTTGCCCGTAGCGATCGCCGTCGCTGCGCGCCACCATCCACGATGCGAGATTGTCACGGCTCCGCGGATTGAAAGGCAGCATCTGAATGAATTCCGCGCGCTGCTCGTCTGGCAACTTCATAATCGTGTAGTACGGCTCCATCCGCACGGTATCAGCACCGCGATCGATGCTCGGCACCTCCCACTGATCCTCTTTGTTGTAAAACACGCTCGGGTTCGTCATGTGGTAGGTCGAATACACCGCCGCTTGCAGGCGGAAGATTCCTTCCGGGTAGCGCACGTGGCGCCGCAACCCTTCGGGCATCTCCGACAACGGACGAAGAAGCGTCGGAAACACGTGCGTCAACGTCTGCGCAATAGGGTCGGTGGGCTCGGCGAGATAGTAGGTCACTGCACCGTGATAGGCGTCGACCACAACTTTCACGGAGTTTCGGATGTAGTTGATGTTGTTCGTCGAGGCTGTCGAGTACGGGAACCCGGATGAAGTCGTGTACGCATCGAGAATCCAGAACAATCGTCCATCGTCGATGACTGGATACGGGTCTTCGTCATACGTCAGGAACGGTGCAATCTTCGCCGTGCGCGTGCGGATCTCGCGGTCGAACATGATCCGGCTCTCGGGCGTGATGTCG
>JBKPDL010000108.1:0-37184 GCA_046727855.1 Acidobacteriota bacterium | reverse complement strand
ATGACTGTCGAAGCCAAACCCAAGGGTGGACTGGAAGACGTCGTCGCCACCACATCCGCTATCTGTTTTCTCGACGGCGAACGCGGTGTGCTCGCGTATCGCGGCTACGACATTCACGATCTCGCGCAGTTCGCGACGTTCGAAGAGACCTGCTATCTGCTGTGGCACGGACGCCTGCCCAATCGTGCCGAGCTCGGCGACCTGCAGTCACAGCTCGCGGCGGCGCGTGCCCTGCCAGAGTCGGTCGCCCGATTCATGAAGATGCTGCCGCCGACAGACGGTATGGACGCGCTGCGCACGCTGACGTCGCTGCTTGGCCATTACGATCCCGACGCAAGTGACAACTCGCAGCAAGTCTCGTACAGAAAGTCGGTCCGCTTGACGGCGCAGATTGCGAGTGTGGTGGCGACCTGGGGACGCTTGCAGCAGGGTGGCGGTATCGTGCAGCCTGACCCGGCCATGGGTCACGCGGCGAACTTTCTTTACATGCTAAAGGGGCAACGGCCGAGCCCGACCGAGACGCGCGCCATGGACATCGCGCTCATCCTGCACGCCGATCACGAGCTCAACGCGTCGACGTTCGCCGCCCGCGTCGCCGCCGCGACGCTGACCGACGTGCATTCTGCCGTTGTTGCTGGCATCGGCACGCTGAAAGGGCCGTTGCACGGCGGCGCCAATGCCGACGTGATGAAAATGCTGCTCGAGCTCGGGCAGGACGCGTCGCCCGATCGCATCGACAGCTACCTGCGCGCGAAGCTCGCGCGCAAGGAGAAGATTCCCGGCTTTGGCCATCGTGTGTATCGCACGGAAGATCCCCGGGCGACGCACCTGCGGCGTATGTCGAACGAACTCGGGCAGAAGACGGGCAATCGCAAGTGGTTCGAGATGTCGGAGCGGATTGAAGCGCTCGTGCGCGGTGAGAAGAAACTGTACGCGAACGTCGACTTCTACTCCGCGTCCACGTATTACACGATGGGCATCCCCATCGACTTGTACACGCCGATCTTCGCCGTCAGCCGCATCTCGGGATGGACCGCGCACATCCTCGAGCAGTATGCGAACAACCGGCTGATTCGCCCGCGCGCGGAGTACACCGGGCCGCCCTACCCACAGAGCTGGATCCCGCTGGACCAGAGGTAAGTGGCGGCCGGCCTTTGGGCCGGCCGGTCACCACCCTTGCGGCATAATGAATGAACAAGCCTTGGATCAGCGCTTTATCCGAAATTTCTCGATCATCGCCCACATCGATCACGGTAAATCGACGCTGGCCGATCGCTTTCTCGAGGCTACGGGCGCGCTCGAATTGCGCGAAATGTCGGCGCAGGTGCTCGACAGCATGGATCTGGAGCGCGAGCGCGGGATCACGATCAAGGCGCATCCGGTTCGATTGAATTACAAGGCCGACGACGGCGAGCAGTACGTGCTCAATCTCATCGACACACCCGGGCACGTGGACTTCAGCTACGAAGTCACACGCTCGCTCGCCGCGTGCGAGGGGGCACTGCTGCTGGTCGACGCGTCGCAAGGTGTCGAGGCGCAAACACTCGCCAACGCCTATCTCGCGGTGGAGCACAATCTCGAGATCATTCCCGTCATCAACAAAATCGATCTTCCAAGCGCGCAACCGGACGAAGCAAAACGGCAGCTCGAAGAGATCATCGGGCTCGACGGCGACGCCGCGATGCTCGCAAGCGCAAAAGAGGGCCGAGGCGTCAAGGAGATCCTCGAAGCCGTGGTCACGCGTCTGCACCCGCCGAAGGGCGATCCGGACGCACCGCTCAAAGCGTTAATTTTCGATTCCTGGTACGACTCGTACCGCGGCGTCGTCATCGTAGTGCGCGTGATCGACGGCATGCTGAGGCCGGGGATGAAAGTGCGGCTGATGGCAACCGCGCAGGATCACGAAGTTGACGAGCTGGGTGTGTTCACCCCTAAGCCTGTCGTTGTCCAGGAACTCGGACCCGGAGAAGTGGGCTTCGTCGCCTGCGGCATCAAGGTCATCGGCGACGCGCAGATCGGCGATAGCGTCACCGAAGCGAATCGCCCCACGCCGGCGCCGTATCCAGGATTCAAACCGCTCAAGCCGATGGTCTTCGCCGGCCTCTATCCGGTCGAAGGGCATCGCTATTCGGAGCTGCGCGAAGCGCTGGAGAAGCTGCGCCTCAACGACTCGGCGTTCTTTTTCGAGCCGGAAACGTCGGCGGCGCTCGGGTTCGGCTTCCGTTGCGGGTTCCTCGGACTGCTGCACATGGAAATCGTGCAGGAGCGGCTGGAGCGCGAGTTCGACATGGACCTCGTCACCACCGCGCCCGGCGTGCTGTATCGGGTCACGACAACCGACGGCGAGGTGATGGAGGTCGACAGCCCGGCAAAGCTTCCGGGACCGGGAAAGATCGCCAAGATTGAAGAACCAGTGATTACCGCCATGGTCCTCACGCCGTCGGAATTCGTCGGCGGCATCCTGCAGCTCTGCCAGGACAAGCGCGGCGTGCAGAAAGCGCTCGAGTACAAGGCGTCGGATCGCGTGCTGATCACCTACGATCTGCCGTTCAACGAGGTCGTGCTCGACTTCTACGATCGGCTGAAGACGATGTCGCGCGGCTACGCGTCCCTCGACTACCATGTGACGGGATACTGGGAGTCGCCGCTGGTCAAGCTCGACATCCTGGTCAACGGTGAGCCGGTGGACGCGTTGTCGGTCATCGTGCATCGTGATCGTGCCTACGATCGCGGCCGCCAGCTCGCCTCGAAGATGCGCGAGTTGATTCCGCGCCAGATGTTCGAAGTGGCGATTCAGGCGGCGATCGGCGCGCGCATCATCGCGCGCGAAAGCGTCAAGGCGCTGCGGAAAAACGTGCTCGCCAAGTGTTATGGCGGCGATATCACGCGCAAGCGCAAGCTGCTGGAGAAACAGAAGGAAGGCAAGAGGCGGATGAAGCGGGTGGGGCAGGTCGAGATCCCGCAGGAAGCGTTTCTTGCCGTCCTCAAAGTCGGTGAAGACTGATGGCCGAAGCCACGTTCCACAAATCCACCGTGCGCGAGTACTTCGAATCGATCGTCGTGGCGGTGATCCTCGCGTTGTTCATCCGCACGTTCGTCGTACAGGCGTTCAAGATTCCGACTGGCTCGATGGAGCCAAACCTGCTCGTCGGCGATCATCTTCTCGTCAACAAGTTCGTGTTTGCGCCGCGAGCCTCGACGCTCGAACGCATTCTGCTGCCGATGCGCGACCTGCGCCGTGGCGACGTCGTCGTCTTCAAGTTCCCCGAAGAGCCCGAGCGCGATTTCATCAAGCGCGTCATCGGCCTTCCCGGTGACACCATCGAGCTGCGGCAACGGCAGGTGTACATCAACGGGTCCAAGCTCGACGAGCCGTACGCCCACTATCTGTTTCCGCAGGGCGAGGGGGATGAATCCACCACGTTCGACGTGCGGGAACGCTATGGTCCCGTCACGGTCCCGGCCGATCACTATTTCATGATGGGCGACAATCGCGACAATTCGCAGGACAGCCGCTACTGGGGCTTTCTGCCGGCGAATTACGTGAAAGGCCGCGCGCTGATGATTTACTGGTCGTTCGATTCGCCAACCGGCGAGCAGCCGTCAGGACTACGCGGGCTCGTGTCGTCGCTGGCAAGCATATTTACCGCGACCCGCTGGGACCGGTTGCTGCACCAGATTCACTAGACATCTCCTAAGGCTGAGAGCGTGATATTTGAAGCAAGTTTTCCTGGCGCCTTAGGAGATGTCTAGGCCCCGCGCGGAGCGGGGCAAAAAAGACATATGGCAGCGAAGCCAACTGTTTGGTTTTCTCGGCGGTTCTCAGGCGAAGCTTCGCTGCCAGGACAGGGTCCGGCCGCTTGAACGAGGTTGTCCTCGATGTCAAAGTGATCCCGCGGGCCGGTAGGACCATGCTCGCAGGAACACGACACGGCGCAATTCTGATTCGTCTCGCAGCGCCGCCGGTCGAGGGTGCTGCCAACACCGAGCTGGTTGCCTTCCTTTCCGATCTGTTCGCTGTCCCGAAGCGCAATGTCGTCATCGTATCGGGAGACAAGAGCCGTCAGAAGCGTGTGAGAATCACCGGCGTTGCCGCAGATGCGGTGAACCAGGTGCTGGATCGCCGTTAGCGCCGCAGCGCGAATTCGGTCATGACTGCCGATCTCATCATCGAAAACGCGGATGTGATCTACACCTGCGCAGGACCCGCGCCGCGCCGCGGCGCCGGCCAGCGCGAGGCCGCGCCGCTGCACAACGCGTCGCTCGCCTCCAACGGCGGCCGCATCGTCTTCGCCGGATTCGCAGACGAGTGTCGCGCGCAGGTCACTGCAGTTTCCGATGCCGTGATCATCGACGCGCGCGGCGCGGTTGTCGTTCCCGGCTTCGTGGATCCGCATACCCACCTGCTCTTCGCCGGCGATCGGCGCGACGAGTTGCACCAGCGGCTCGCCGGTGCCAGGTACGCGGACATCGCCGCGCGCGGCGGCGGAATCGTTAAAACGGTGACCGCAACCCGCAACGCAAGCGAAGAGGAACTCGTCGCAGCGGCGCTGCCGAGACTGCACGCGATGCTCGCTTGCGGCACCACGACCGCAGAAGTGAAGAGCGGCTACGGCCTGGACACCGCGTCAGAGCTGCGGATGCTGCGCGCGATTCGTACTCTCGCCGCGCGCCAACCAATCGAGCTCGTAGCCACGTTCATGGGCGCCCACGAAATCCCGGTGGCGTATCGCGGACGCCGCCGCGAGTACGTCCGGCTGGTAGTGGAAGAGATGCTGCCTGCTGTTGCGCGCGAGCAGCTGGCCGAGTGGTGCGACGTGTTTTGCGAGGACGGCGTGTTCACTCCAGAAGAAACGCGGGCGATTTTCGCCGCCGCCGCGCATCACGGTCTCAAGCTGCGCGTGCACGCCGACGAACTCGCCTCGAGCGGAGGCGCCGCCGTTGCCGCCGAAGCAGGCGCACACTCCGCCGATCACTTGATTTTCGTGGATGAACCCCGTGCCAAGGCGATGGCGCAGGCCAATGTCGTCGCCACGCTGCTGCCGGCTGCCGCGTTTTACCTCAAGCTGGGACGCTTCGCCCCGGCACGCATGCTGATCGAGCACGATGTGGCAGTCGCCCTCGCCACCGACCTGAATCCGGGCGGCGGCTTCACGCCATCGATGCCGTTCGTGATGACGCTGGCATGTTTCGGTATGGGCATGACGCTCGAGGAGGCGCTCGTCGGCGCCACGCTCAACGCCGCGGCATCGCTCGATCGCGCGGATCGCGTGGGGAGCCTCGAACCTGGAAAGCAGATGGATGCCGTGGTGATCGACGGAACGCTCGCAGACATCGTTCGCGTGGGCGCCCCGGTGATACGGCATGTAATCAAGAAGGGTCGGATTGCGAATGCCCCGATTTGTTGACGAGCCGTTGTGCCGCTTCCTCGATGCGCTCTCCAATAGCGAGCCGACGCCCGGAGGCGGAACGGCCGCGGCGATAGCCGCAGCGATGGGCGTGTCGCTGCTGATGATGGTTGCGGGTCTGCCGAGGTCGCGCGCGGGCACAGACGAAGAGCGCGCGGCTCTGAGCGAGGCGCGAGCGTCGCTCGCCAGCGTGCGCGATCGATTCACGCATCTCGCTGACGCCGATACCGAGGCGTTCAATCAAGTGATGGCCGCGTATCGGCTGCCTAAAGGCACCGACGAGGAGAAGTCCTCGAGAAAAGAGGCGATTCAGCGCGCGCTCAAAAGCGCAACGACGGCGCCGCTCGACACGCTGCAGGTGGCCGCAGACGCCATGCGTCTCGCGCGCGTCGTCGCGCAGCACGGCAATCGATCAGCGGTCAGCGACGTGGGAGTGGGTATTGCGCTGGTCGACGCCGCAGCGAAAGGCGCTGCCGCGAACGTGCAGATCAATCTCGAAGGGCTGCAGGATGAGGCGTTCAAGTCCTCGGCATCGGCGGACGCGGATGGCGTTCAGAAACAGCTGGCAAAGGATGCGGCGGCTGCAAACGCCGCCCTCGCAGCAAAGTAGCCCGGAATCCAGAAAGGCGTTGACCTCGCCGCGGTCGTACCCGCGCATCACCGTGTTGAACCGCTGCTGCCGTACGCCCAGGGGTGTCACCTTCATACCGGTTCCCGTTCTCCAAAAATTGCCGTTCCCACCCGAATCATCGTGGCGCCTTCCTCGATCGCCACCGCAAAGTCGTGGCTCATCCCCATCGAGAGCTCGCGAAGGAGCTCGGGGGCGGCACCCGATTCGACCAAGGTGTCGCGCAGCTCCCGCAGCCGCCGGAACCAGGGACGCGCGTCTTCCGGGTTCTCGACCAGCGGCGGAAGAAGCATCAGCCCCACAACTCGTGCCGCTCTGCACTTGCCGCCTTGGGCGACGATTTCGGGAACATCGGCGATCGGCGCGCCGTATTTCGTCGCCTCGAGCGCCAAATCCACCTGCACGAGCAATTCCGGCGTGCGTCCAGCGGCGACCGCCGCCTGATCAAGCTTTCGCAATAACTCGACGCTGTCGACTGAGTGCACTGCGGTGAAATTCTCGGCAGCCTTGCGAGCCTTGTTCGATTGCAGGTGGCCTATGAGGTGCCACCGAATCTTCATGTCGGGCGATCCGGTGATCTTCTGCAGAGCTTCCTGGATGCGATTCTCGCCGAAATCGCGCTGGCCGGCGTTGTACGCGGCGCGAACGGCCTCGAGGGAGAAAGTTTTGGAGACGGCGATGAGGCGGACGTCCGACGGGTCTCGGCCCGCGCGCGCTGCCGCATCGGCTATGCGCGCGCGGATCTCCGAGAGGCGTTCGGGGATGTGGGCGAGAGGCACCGGATCGCGGGCCTGAAGGCCCGCGCTACTTCTTTAATTGCGCCAACATCGCCTTGGCTTGCCCGGCGAACTGTCCATCAGGCGCAAGCGAGAGGTACTTCTCGAACGAGGCGACCGCTTCCGGAACCTTGCCTTCGTTGAGCGACGCCATCCCGAACTGGAAGTTCGCTTCGGGGTGGTTCGGATTGGCTTTCAACGCTTCTTCAAACTTCGCCTTGGCCTCTGGGATCTTCCCTTGGTTCCACAGGATGATGCCCTGGTTGTAAAGGCCGTCGGCGCTGCCGCCGCCCGTGGCGCCGCCCGCCGAGGCAGCCTTTGCGCTCATGGCGGTGGCCTCATCGAAACGCTTCTGGTTGTTGTAAAGCGTCGCCAGCCCATTCAACGCCTCTGTGTAGTCAGGCTTGATCTCGAGCGCCTTCAGCCACGACGCCTCTGCCTGCTTCTCGTCTTTCTTCTGCAGGTAGGCGTAGCCGATGTTGTAGTAGCAGTCGTGGCAGTTGGGAACGACGGCGGCAGCGGCGTTGAACTTCTCAATTGCCACGTCGTAGTTGTTTGCGCGGCTTGCCGTGACGCCTTCTTCAAAGAGCTTCTTCAGCTCTGCCGCCTTCGGATTCTCACCGGGACCGCCGGCGCCGGGCGCAAGAACGAAATTGAGCTCCTGCGTCTGGCCGACGCGCACGTTGGCAGGGAAGCTCTGCGATCCAAGTTTGTCGTCGGTTGCGGTGACCTTGTAGGCGCCCGACTGAAGGCCGATCTGGATAAACTCGCCCTTCTTGTCGGTCTTGGTCTCCATCTTGCGATTGATGCCGCCAGTAAACTCGATGGTGATCTTGGCGCCGACGACAGGCTTGCCCTGGGCATCGGTGACCTTGCCCTTGATCATGCCGGTCTGGGCGAATGTGGCAGCGCCAAAGAGGACCGCAAACAGGGCCGCCAGGACCGAGGTGCGCAGCGTGTTGAACATGTCGAAACTCCTCAAGGCGCGGCAAAGCCGAGCCGCGACAACGTCTTTTCAGTCTACGTCATCCGCCGAAAAACCGATCAATCGCGGCTAATTCTTGAGCGATCGGCGCGGGCGGCAGCGACTGCAGAAACCGACGGCCATAGCCCATCGTTCGCAGCCGAGGATCGAGCACCGCCAATACACCGCGGTCCGAGCGGTGCCGAATCAGCCGTCCGAGGCCTTGCAGCAAGGTCAGGATCGCAAGCGGCACTTGATAATCGTTGAACGCCTCACCGCCGAGTGCCGTGATGTTTTCGATCCGCGCCGCCGTGATCGGATCGCCTGGTGAAGCGAACGGCAGCTTGTCGATGATCACGCAGCTGAGCTGCTTGCCGACAACGTCGACGCCTTGCCAGAATGAGGCGGTGGCGAAAAGCACGGCGTGCGGCGTCGAGCGGAACGCGGTAAGCAGCGCGTTACGCGGCGCCGTGCCCTGCACCATCAACGGGTACGGCAGAGTCCCGATCACCGACTCGTAAACGGCGTGCATCGTCGCGTAACTCGTGAACAGCACGAAAGCGCGGCCCTGCGTTCGCTTCAGGATTTCGGTCACTTCGCGCGCCACGGCGTCGGCAAAATCCGGCGAACGCGGCGGCGGCATGCGCCGCGGCAGATACAGCAGGCTCTGCGATCGGAAGTCGAACTCGGACGCGACGCGCATCTGAGACGCCTTCTTGATGCCGAGCCGCTGCCGCGCGTACTCGAAAGAGCCCTCGACAGCGAGCGTCGCGGATGTGAGGACGGTTGCTCGCATGCGTTCGAACAACTGCTCCTGGATGATGCTCGAGACGTCTATTGGCGCGGCGCGCAGGAACACACCGCGTCCGCGCAGCTCGACGAAATACACGTACGCGGGGTCCGACGCTGCGAGCAGGAAGCGAAGGTTGTCGCGAATCTCGCCCGCGCGCCGTGCCACCGTCAACGCATCTTCGTCGTTCTCGCGGCCGGCGCAGGGTGCATCTGCTTTGCCACCCGCGAGCGCCATGCCGGCCTCGAGGCCATCGAGCGCGTTCATCAGGGCGACGCCGTCATCGAGTACATCGCGGAACCACTCAGGACGTATACGCAGTCGATCCTCGATGGAGTTGCCGCGGGCGCGTCGCGCCATCATCACGCCGCCAAAGAACGCGCGGCTGTGATCCGACACGCGGCCGATCGCGCGGCGCAGATCGGCCTCCTCGTCGCCGATCGCACCGGTGTTGAGCAATCGATCGCTGTCGCGCACGAGCTCCTCAAGCCGATAGTTGCTCACCGCAAGCCCGAAGTACTGCGTGGCGATGTCTTCGAGTTGGTGCGCTTCGTCCACCACGAGATTGCCGCAGTTCGGGATGACCTCACCGAACGAGCTTTCACGAACGGCCGCATCGGCGCAGAGCAGGTGATGATTGACGATCACGACATCGGATTCGGCGGCGCGCTGACGCATCCGCGTGACGAAGCATTGCTGGAACTGAGGACACTCGCCGCCGAGACAGGTTTCGGCGGTGGCGGAGATCTCATTCCACACGCCACTGTCTTCCGGCAGACTCTGGAGCTCGGCGCGATCGCCGGTCTCGCTTGTCCGCGCCCAGGCGGCGATGTCGTCGAGGGGAATGGAGCTGCTCGCCTGAAATTGATCGAACCGGCGCAGACAGAGATAGTTCGCACGTCCCTTCATGTAGGTCGCAGTGAACTTCACTGGCAGTGCCTGCTGGAGAACGGGGAGATCCTTGAAGTAGATCTGCTCCTGAAGATTCTTCGTGCCAGTGGAGACGAGGATTCGCTCACCGCTCAGAATTGCCGGCACCAGATACGCCATCGTTTTGCCCGTACCTGTTCCCGCCTCGGCGAGGAGCACCCCGCCGTCCGAGAGCACGTCGGCGACCGCGCGCGCCATCTGGCGTTGCCCGTCGCGCGGCTCGTAGTGATCGATGGCCCGTGCCAGCGGACCATCGTCCGCAAACGCGGCCTCGACTTTGCCTCTCAGGAGAGCCGTTCGGGATAGAGGGGGAACTTGCGGCACAACTGCTCGACTTCCAGCTTCACACTTGTTAGCGCGCGATCGTCGTCTGTCGACGCGAGCGCGCGGGTGATGTAATCGGCAATAAGGTCCATTTCGCGCTCGCCCATGCCGCGGGTCGTGACCGCCGGTGTGCCCAACCGTATACCGCTCGCCACCATCGGCGGGTTCTGATCGAACGGGATCGCGTTTTTGTTGACGGTGATGGCCGCCTTGCCCAGAGCTGCTTCGGCAACCTTGCCGGTCAGCCCTTTCGAGAACACGTCGATCAGCATCAGGTGATTGTCGGTGCCGCCGCTGACGACGCGAAAACCAGCGCTCGCGAGATTGTTGGCGAGCCGCTTGGCGTTCGCGACGATCTGGCGCTGATACGTCGCGAACTCGGGTTCGGCTGCCTCTTTGAAGCAGACGGCTTTGGCCGCGATGATGTGCATGAGCGGGCCGCCCTGCACGCCGGGAAAGACGGTTCGATCCAGCTCCTTGGCGTACCGCTCACGGCACAGTACGAGCCCCGCACGCGGACCCCGCAGCGTTTTGTGCGTCGTCGTGGTGACGAAATCGGCGTGCGCTACCGGGCTTGGGTGCACGCCGCCGGCGACAAGACCCGCGATATGCGCCATGTCCACCATCATCGGCGCGCCGACACGCGTCGCGACTTCGGCGATGCGCGGAAAATCGATCACGCGCGGATAGGCGCTTGCGCCGACGACGATCATCTTCGGCTTGTGCTCGTCGGCGAGCCTCGAGAGCTCGTCGTAATCGATGCGCTCGTCATCGCGACGGACTCCGTAGGGCACGATGGTGAAGAGCTTTCCGGAAAAGTTGAGAGGGTGGCCATGGGTGAGATGGCCGCCGTGCGCGAGATTCATCCCGAGGACCGTGTCGCCGGGCTGCAACAACGCGAGATACACGGCCATGTTGGCCTGCGCGCCCGAGTGCGGCTGCACGTTCGCGTGATCGGCGCCGAAGAGCGCTTTCGCGCGGCTGATCGCGAGCGACTCTGCGACATCGACGAACTCGCACCCGCCGTAGTAGCGCTTCCCCGGATAGCCCTCGGCGTACTTGTTCGTCAGCACCGAGCCGGCGGCCTCGAGAATCGCCGAGCTGGCGAAGTTTTCCGACGCAATCAACTCGAGCCCCGATGACTGACGCGCGGTTTCGTTGCGGATCGCTTCGGCGATTTCAGGATCGACCTCCGCGAGCGTGCGTTGTATGAGCGAGTGAAGAGTGGCCATTGGTTGACGTGGAGACCTTTGAATTATATTTCGCTGACGCCCGCCTTCGGCGGGCCGCGCCGAGGCTCTCATGGATTTGGCCAGCGAGCGAGGCGGGGAGGTGTGGAATGCGTGTCGTGCACCTGGCAGCGTTGATCGTTTTTGCGTACTCGATGACGACTGGCGCGCAAGCGCCACAACCACCCGCGAATCCCATCAGCCAGGCCGTCAAGAATGGCTGGAATGACGCCAAGCGCAACATGCTTGGGTCGGCGAAGGTGATGCCGGAAGCCAAGTACACCTTCAAGCCCGTGGAAACCGTTCGCACGTTCGGCCAGATTCTCGCACATGTCGCGGGGGCGAATTACGAGTTCTGCGCCGCGGCACGTGGTGAGAAGGCGCCGTTTGCCGAAGATCACTTCGAGAAGACCGCGAAAACGCCTGCCGACATCGTGAAGGCGCTACAGGATTCGGTGGCGTACTGCGACGCGGCCTACAACGCACTCGACGATGCCAAGGCGGCCGAGATCATCGACGGCCCATTCAACGGCGGCAAGCAGGCGCGCGCTGCCGGTTTGATGGGCAATACGAGTCACAACAACGAGCACTATGGGAATCTGGTGACGTATCTGCGAATCAACGGGTTGGTGCCGCCGTCGTCTGCGCCATCGCGGTGATCGCGGTCGCGGACCGAAGCCGGTCGCGGACCTTCAGGTCCGCGACTTCAGCTCTTTAAGAACCTCCGCCGTGTGCTCGCCGAGCTTTGGCGGACGACGGAACAATTGCGGTGGGCTGTCCGAGAGCTTGATCGGATTGCCGATCACACGAAATCCGTTCAGCTCCGGATCGTCCAGCGGAATCAGCATCTGCCGCGGCTCGATTTGCGGATCCTCGAGCGCTTCGGGCACGGTTCTCACTCGACCACACGCCACGCCGAATTCTTCGAGCCGCGCGATTAACGCGTCCACGGTAAACGACGCAAACGCGCGCTCGAGCTCCTGCTTCAACACCGTGCGGTTCGCGACGCGATCGGTATTTGTCTTGAACCGCGGATCATCGACAAGCTGCGACCTGTTGACGGCGGCGCACAGCTGTCTCCACAACCGCGAGTTCGCAGCCGCGATCATCACCATGCCGTCCGACGCTCTGAGCACTTCGTACGGCGCAATCGCCGAGTGATCGTTTCCCAGCCGCGCCGGCGTTCTTCCTGTCGCCTGGAAAATGCCGACCGGCATCGACAACGTGGACAGAATCGAATCGAACAGTGCGATGTCGACGTGCTGCCCCTTGCCGGTGCGATCGCGTTCACGCAGCGCCAGCATAATCCCCGAGAACGCGTAAAGTGCCGCGAGATAATCGGTCATCGCGATGCCCGTGCGCACCGGCGGACCGTCTGGCGTGCCAGTGATGTCCATGAATCCTGATTCCGCTTGCACCACGGGGTCGTAGCCTGTGAGGTGCCGGCGTGGACCGGTGCGGCCATAGCCGCTAATCGAGCAGTGCACGAGCCGCGGATTCAGCTTGCGGATAGCCTCGATGCTGAATCCGAGCTTATCGAGGCTGCCCGGCTTGAAGTTCTCGACAAAGATGTCGGCGTCGCCGAGCAACTGGCGCAGCGCGTCCTGTCCCTCGGCAGTCTTGAGATCGAGCGCGACGCTTCGTTTGTTGCGGTTGACGCCGAGAAAATACGCGCTCCAGTCGCCAACAAACGGACCCCACATGCGGGCATCGTCGCCCTCGGCGGGCTCTTCGATTTTGATCACATCCGCGCCCATGTCGCCGAGCAACATCGCGCAGAACGGCCCGGCGAGGACCCGGCTCAGATCAATGACGCGTAATCCGTCGAGTGAAGGCATAAGGCGCCTCAAATGGTAGTATCCCCGGCGCGCCCTCACAAATGCCGCTTCTGAGCGAGAGCACCCACGTCCTTCCTATCCACCGGAAGATCCTTGCCTTCTCCTTTATCGGGTGGATATTCGACTTTTACGACCTGCTGCTTCTCAGTTTCCTGGTCGCGTCGACGTCGCTGGCGAAAGATCTCGAGCTGTCGCAATACGACGTTTCCGTTCTTCTCGGCACTGCGCTGGCCTTCACGGCCGTGGGCGGGATGCTCGGCGGCGCGCTCGCGGACAGGTATGGCCGTAAGCCGCTCCTCATCATCACGATTCTCGTCTATTGCCTCGGAACGCTGCTCTCTGGCTTCGCGACGGGATTCTGGTCGCTGCTGATCCCGCGCGCCGTCACCGGCATCGGCGTGGGCGGCGAGTGGGCGGTGGCGCATGCGCTCGTCGGCGAGACCGTGCCGCCGGCAGTACGCGGCCGTTATGGCTCGTACCTTCAGAGCGGTTCCGCGTTCGCGCGCTTCTTTGCCACTATGGCGGGCAATTTTCTAGCGCCCTGGATCGGTTGGCGGGCGACATTCATGGTGTCGGCGCTGCCGGCCCTCATGGTCGTCCTCATCCGATCGCAGATGCCGGAGTCGGATGTCTGGCAGCTTTACAACAAGGCCGCCCGCGCTGCTGCGTCGCCGTTCCGCATCGTCGCGGAAATGCTCGGTCCGGCGCTGCGGAAGACAACCGCGCTCGCGATGACCGTGACCACGTTCAACATGGCCGCTTACTGGTTCAAAACGATCTGGCTGCCCACTTACTTCATTCAGGTGCGGGGCCTCACGCTCGGGCAGTCGACATGGCTGCTGTTGATGGACCAGATCGGGTCATTGATTGGATACGTCGCGTTTGGCTTCGCCAGTGACCACGTTGGCCGCCGGCCCAGCTTCACCGCGTTTTCTTTCATCAAGGCAATCGGTCTGTTGATGATCACGCTGGGCTGGACGCTCGGCGGCGGCTACGCGCCCATGACGTTTCTCTTCATGCTGTTCGTGGGCTTCGGTGAGGGTAACTGGGGCTGCATCGGTCCGCTGCTCAATGAGGTGTTCCCCACGTCGGTACGCGCGTCCGCGCTCGGCATCATTTACAACGTCGCGCGCGGTGTTCAGTTCCTCGCGCCGGTCATCATTGCGTACGTGGCATCGCGTTCGACTTTTGGCGCGGGCATCGCGCTGGCGGCGCCGTTTGCGATCCTCGCCGGTTTGAGCGTGTGGCTGCTGCCGGAAACGAAGGGTGTTCGACTCGCGACGAGCGAGCGAAAGGAGGTCGCGGTCGATGCAGACGACGCAACGGTTCGCGCCTGACCTGCGTGTGCCGGCGTTCTACGATCGCACGCGCCAAAAGCATCTCCGGCGCGCCGTTGTCGCCTCGACCATCGGCACGACGATCGAGTGGTACGACTTCTTTCTTTACGGGTCAGCGGCCGCGTTGGTGTTTCCAAAGCTGTTTTTCCCGAGCTCCGATCCGTTTGTCGGCCAAATCCTCTCGTTTTCCACGTTCTTTGCCGGATTCGTCGCACGCCCGCTCGGCGCCGCGCTGTTCGGTCACTTCGGCGATCGTGTCGGCCGCAAGACGCTCCTGGTCATCACCATGATGCTCATGGGTCTGGCCACGATGGCCGTTGGTCTCGTGCCGGCGTATGCATCGATCGGGTCCGTTGGCGCAGTGCTCCTCACCTTCTTTCGCGCAGTACAAGGGCTCGCGGTCGGCGGTGAATGGAGCGGCTCGATTCTGATTGCGAGCGAGTGGGCGCCAAAAAACCGCCGTGGCTTCTTTACCAGTTGGGCGCAGGCTGGCGCCCCGCTCGGAATGATGATTGCGAACCTTGCCCTGTCAGGCATGGGCGGCCTCACAACAGACGCGCAGTTCCTGGAGTGGGGTTGGCGTATCCCGTTCCTCGCCAGCATCGTGCTCGTCGCTGTGGGCCTCTACGTGCGGATCGGCGTACTCGAATCGCCGGTGTTCTCCGCGTTGAAGGCCAAAGGCAAGATCGTGAAGGCGCCGATTTCCGAAGTCATCCGCTACAACTGGCGCGAAGTGGCGCTGACCACCCTGGTGCGCACCGGACAGCTCGCACCTTACTACATCTTCACGACCTACATCCTGACCTATGGCACGACCGTGCTCGGGTTGAGCAGGACGATGCTCCTGAACCTGTTGTCGATTAGATCGATTACCTCGATCGTGATGATTCCCTTTGCGGGCTACATGTCCGATCGTTTCGGCCGTAAGCGCGTGGTCGCAATCGGCCTCATCGGCACTGGATTGTGGGGATTCGTCTATTTCGAGCTGATCAGCACCGGCAGCGCCCTCGTCATCTTCTTCATCATGCTCATCGATGCGTGGCTCCAGGATCTTCAGTACGGACCGCAGGCCGCGCTGATTTCCGAAGCGTTCCCGGCCTCGCGCCGTTATACCGGTTCTGGCCTCGGCTATCACCTCGCCGCGATCACCGCCGGCGGTCCAGCGCCCGCGATTGCCGCGTATTTATTCAGCCAGTACCACTCAGCGCACGCGATTGCGGCCTTCGGGTTCGCGACGACGATCATCAGTTTGATCGCGCTGGCGCTGCTCAAGGACCACGAGGGGCAGGACCAAGCGTAATGGCAGTCCTTGACGGACGCGTGGCGCTCATCACCGGCGCCAGCAAGGGTATCGGCCGGGTGATGAGCGAACGCTTCGCGCGCGAAGGCGCGCGAGTGATCTGCGCCGCGCGTTCGGAAGCGCTCGTCAACGAAACGGCAAAGCTGATCGAGAAGAGCGGCGGCAACGCGATTGCGGTGGTCGCCGATGTTGCCACTGAGGCCGGCGCGCGTGCTGCGGTCGACGCCGGCATCGCGGCATTTGGCGCGATCGACACGCTCGTCAACAACGCGGGTGACGGAGGACCGACCAAGCCGGTTCAGGAATACTCGTCAGACGAGTGGTTCTACACACTCAACTCCTGCCTGACGAGCAGCTACCTGTGCATCCACTTCGCCGTGCCCCACATCATTGCCGCCGGTGGCGGAGCCATCGTCAACATCGCGTCGACGGCGGGACGACGCGGGCTCGCCTATCGCGTGGGGTATTGCTCCGCGAAGGCCGGCCAGATTGGCATGACCTACGGTCTCGCCTTGGAGCTGGGTCGCCACAACATCACCGTGAACGCGATCGCACCCGGCGCTGTGGAAGGCGATCGCATCGATCGCGTGGTGAAGGCACAGGCCGAGGTGCGCGGGATTGAGGAAGCGCGCATGCGCGCCACCTTCGTCGATCATTCGCCGCTGCGGCGCATGTCAACGGCGGACGACATCTCTGCGCTCGCCGTGTTTCTGTGCAGCGCTCAGGCGCGGAACATCTCCGGCCAGTGCATTCCTGTCACTGCCGGTGAACCGGTGTAGTCGCGTGCGGACGCAGATAAAACGCAGATAGAACGCGGATACAACGCAGATAGAACGCGGATACGACACAGATAACGCAGATAACGCAGATAACGCAGATAACGCAGATAACGCAGATAACGCAGATAGGACGCAGATACTGGAGATACTGGTTGGGGTCGTGGCGGTCAGCGAGAACTGAGTTGGCGAACGGGCGTCGTGAGAAGGATCCAGTTACTCAAGAGATCAAAGAAGAAAACTTTACTATCTGTGTCTATTTGCGTCCAAACATCTATGTTCATCTGCGTGCAAAATCTGCGTCTGATAATCGGCGTCCATCTGCGTTCATCTGCGTCCAAACACTGCGTTCATCTGCGTTGATCGACGGCTCGCCCATCTGCGTCAATGCGCGGCCTCAAACAGCGCAGCAGCGCCCTGTCCGCCGCCAACGCACATCGTCACGACGCCGTAACGCGCCTTGCGCGCGCGCATCGCGTTGGCAAGTGTGCCTACCAGACGAGAGCCGGTCATACCGAAGGGATGTCCGATCGCGATCGAGCCGCCGTTGACGTTGAGGCGGTCGACGGGAATGCCAAGCTTGTCGCAGCAGTACACCACCTGCGACGCGAAGGCTTCGTTCAGTTCCCAGAGATCGATGTCTTCGACACGCAGGCTGTGTTTGCGCAGCAACTTGGGCACGGCGTAGACCGGGCCGATGCCCATTTCGTCCGGTTCGCACGCGGCAAGCGCGTAACCGCGGAACATCAGCAACGGCGTAATCCCCAGCGCCTTCGCGCGATCGTGTGACATCACCAGAGTCGCTGACGCGCCATCTGACAGTTGCGACGAGTTGCCGGCGGTCACGCTCCCTCGTCCGCTGGCGGTGTCGAACACAGGCGGCAGCTTCAACAGCCCCTCGAGTGTTGTGTCGGCGCGGTTACATTCGTCGCGGCCGGCAACGCATTCCTCTTCGCCAATCTTCTCACCCGTTTTCTTATTCAGCACCGCACGCGTTACCCGCATCGGCGCGATCTCGCCATTGAAGAACCCGTTGGCCTGCGCTTCTGCGATCCGCTGCTGACTCGCGAGCGCGACTTCGTCCTGAGCTTCGCGGCTCACGCCGTAGCGTTGTGCGACAACTTCGGCGGTTTCACCCATTGCCATGTAGAGACCGGGGTAACGCTCTCTGACCCACGGATTGGGGGAGCTGTCGCGCTGCATCATAGTGATCGACTCGACTCCGCCGCCAATCACCGCGTCGGCGCCCTCCTGCATCACCATGTGCGCGGCCTGGACGATCGCCTGCAGACCCGAGTTGCAGAAACGATTCACCGTCAATCCAGGTGTGGTCACCGGCAGTCCGGCGCGCAGCGCCGCCACTCTCGCGATGTTATGCCCTTGCGGCCCGTGTGGCTGACCGCAGCCCAAGATGACATCCTCGATTTGCGCCGGGTCGAGTTGTGGCGCCTTGCGCAGCAGGTCGGCAATGCAGTGGCCGGCGAGATCATCCGGCCGAGTCATGTTGAACGATCCGCGGTGAGCTTTGGTGAGTGCGGTGCGGCTGCTGGCGACGACGACGGCTTCTCTCATTGGCGAAAACGCATCTTTCCCCCTCAATTCACTTCAGTTGCGCATCGGGCTATCGATGGGGACAGGAGTGTGCTGGCGGAACGGACCCCCTTTCGCGCGGCTCGCGCCGTTGGCCCATCAACTCAAGTGAGATCCGGGATTATATGATGGCGACCCATGTCTGCGGACGCGCGGCCGGTCCGGCCCGGTGAGCAACTCGATTGGCCACGTGTGGCTGCCTACCTGCGCGAGCATCTTCCGGCCGATCAGATCCCGGCGGTCGATCTCGCTCGCGACATGGAAGTCGAGCAATTTCACGGCGGCCACTCGAATCTCACCTATCTGATTCACTTCGGTGGCGCGGAGCTCGTGTTGCGTCGTCCGCCGCTCGGTCCGTTGCCACCGACTGCGCACGACATGGCGCGCGAACAGCGATGGCTTGCCGCGATGCATCCTGTGTTTCCGCTCGCGCCACGGCCATTCGTCATGTGCGAGGACACGAGCATCGCGGGCGCGCCGTTTTACGTCATGGAGCGGCGGCGAGGCCTCGTCGTGCGAACGGAAGAGCCGCCGCAACTCGCAGATCGCCCGGACCAACGGCGGCGCACGAGTGCCGCGTTGATCGATACGCTCGCGATGCTGCACAACCTCGATCTCGACGCGAACGGCCTGTTGCACCTGGGTAAGCCACTGGGCTTTGTCGAACGGCAGGTGCGCGGATGGACGGAGCGGTGGCATCGTTCGCAGACGGACGAACTGCCGGAGATGAACGCGCTGTCGCACTGGCTTCAGGCGCACCTGCCGCCGCCGCCCGACCGGCCGGCGGTGGTTCACGGCGACTTCAAGCTCGATAATGTCATGCTCGACGCGTCCGATGTCGGACGTCTCGTCGCCGTGTTCGATTGGGAGATGAGCGCCCTCGGGGATCCGCTCGTCGATCTCGGCATTTTGCTCGCGTACTGGTCGCACACCAACCGCTATCAGGAAAAAGACGCGCTCGTCTCGGTGACCGATCGCCCGGGATGGTTTACGCGTGCGGAAGTAATCGAGCGCTATGCGGCCCGTAGTAAGCGCGATTTGTCACGCCTGCCGTTTTACGAAGCGTTTGCGCTGTTCAAAGTTGCGGTCGTCATCCAGCAGATTTACTTCCGCTACCAAAGCGGGCAAACGGACGATCCGCGCTTCGCGCACTTCGGCGTTCGCGTGATGCACCTCGCGCAACAAGCAGCCGCGGCGGCAGAGCGGGCGTAACTATGTAACGTCCGTAGCGCGAACCTTTAGGTACGCGATGGAGCATCCGGGTAATACCGCACCAGCCACTCCGCCACGCAACACGGCTTCTCGTCGGTGTCCCGCTCGATCGTCGCCGCCCAGGTGACTTGCACGCCTCCGCTGACGTCATGCAGCTCGCGCAACACGAAGCGGCCGCGAAGGCGCGAGCCGGAGAGCACGGGCAGAAAGAAACGTACGCGATTGAGGCCGTAGTTGATTGCCATCTGGCACCCGCCCACCGTCACCGCTTGACGCAGCAGAACGCTGATCAGTGAGAGCGTCAGGAACCCGTGCGCGATGGTCGATTTGAACGGCGACTCCGCGGCCGCCCGCGCCGAATCGAGATGAATCCATTGCCGATCCTCGGTCGCCTCTGCGAATTGATCGATGCGATGCTGGCCGACTTCGATCCAGTCGCTGACGCCGATCTCGTCTCCAACGCGATCCTTCAGGCGTGAGACGTGCACCTCCACGGTCATCCTGCGGCGACCCCTGCGTCGCTGTAGAAGCCACGGCCCTCCGACACCAGTTGCTCGAGCAGCGGCGCGGGTTTCCAGTAATCACCGAAACGCTTGCTGTACTCGTTGACACGCGCGAGCACCGTGGGTAGGCCGACGGTGTCGGCATAGAACATCGGGCCGCCGCGATGACGAGGGAAACCGAAACCGTACGCGTAAATCACATCGATGTCGCTCGCGCGGATCGCGAAGCGTTCCTCGAGCACGCGCGCACCCTCGTTCGCCAGCGCCGTCGTAATGCGCGCGATGATCTCGTCGTTCGACACCCCGCCGCGCGTGATGCCGCGCTTATCAGCCTCTTCAGACGCGAGCTGATCGATGAGCGGATCGGGGATCGGCGTGCGGCTGCCCGCCTCGTAGCGATACCAGCCGGCGCCCGTCTTCTGGCCGTAGCGACCCAACTCGAACAGACGATCGGGCACGGCAGACTGCGGCCCTTCGGCGCGTGTCTTCCCGATCGACTTCAAATACTGCCGGATGCGTGCGCCGACATCGATGCCTGCCACGTCCTGCATCGCGAACGGTCCCATCGGCATGCCGAAATCGGTGAGCGCCTTGTCGATCTGTGCCGTGCTTGCGCCTTCTTCGAGCAGCAGATACGCCTCGCGCATGTAATAGGCGAGCATGCGGTTGGCGACGAAGCCAAAGCAGTTGCCCACCACGACGCCGACCTTGCCGAGCCGTTTCGCGAGCTTCAGCGAGGTCGCGATCGTTTCGCGGCTGGTCTCGCGCGCGCGCACAATCTCGAGCAGCTTCATCACGTTGGCCGGACTGAAGAAGTGATGGCCGATGACGAGCGCCGGCCGTCCGCTCGCTCTGGCGAACTCGTCGATGTCGAGCGTGGAGCTGTTGGACGCAAGAATGCAATCTCGGCGCGTGACCTTGCCCAGCTCGGCAAACGTAGTCTGCTTCAGATCCATGTTCTCGAACACCGCCTCTACGACGATGTCAACGTTGTCGAAGCCGTCGTAGGTCAGCGTCGGCGCAATGAGCGCCATCGTGCGTTCGTAGGCCTCGCGCGTCATCCTGCCCTTCGACACGGTCGATTCGTAATTCTTCCGAATCGTCGCTAACCCGCGATCGAGCGCGGCCTGATCGACCTCTTTTAGCAGCACGGGAATGCCGGCGTTGGCGTAGGTCATGGCAATACCGCCGCCCATGGTGCCTGCACCTACCACGGCGGCGCGTTTGATGTCTCGCGTTGGGGTGTCCCTGGGCACGTCAGGTATCTTCGCGGCCTCGCGCTCCGCGAAAAACAAATGGCGAAGCGCCTTGGATTCGATCGAGACGACGCAGTCGGCGAAGAGCTCGCGCTCACGGACTGAACCGGCGTCGAAGCCTGTGTGAAGGCCGGCCTCGATCGCGTCCAGCGCGGCATATGGCGCCTTTTGTCCCGTCGCCGTCTTCGCCAGCGACGCGCGCACGTGCGAACACTCCGCGACGCCGCCGGCTGTGTCAGCCACGGTGTCGGAAATTTCGCGCGTTTTGCGCGTTCCGCGACGTTCGGCGCGCTCAATGGCAAATGCGATGGCAGCGTCGCGAAGGTCCTCGGTAACAACACGGTCCACCAACCCAGCCGCGTGCGCGGCCTTCGCGGAGATCGACTTTCCGTCAGTGCACATCTGCGCCGCCAGAGCGACGCCTGCAAGTCGAGGCAAACGCTGGGTGCCGCCTGCGCCCGGAATGATGCCGAGGAGCACTTCTGGTTGGCCGATCTTGGCGTCCGCCGTTGCCACTCGGTAGTGACACGCCATTGCCACTTCGTTGCCGCCGCCGAGCGCATTGCCGTGGATGGCCGCAACCACCGGCTTCGGGCAATCCTCGATGCGGCGGAGCAGCGCGTGCGTGTTGGCCGAGCGCTCGAGCGACTGCTCGCGCGTTTTCAGTGTGTCGAACACTTTGATGTCCGCACCCGCGATGAACGTGGAGCCTGCCCCGATCAACACTGCGGCGTCGACTGCCGAATCGCCGGCAACGCGCGCCACGGCCTGGTCGAGCGCATTCCACACGTCCGCACTGAGCGCGTTCACGGGAGGATTGTCAATAGTGAGGACGGCAACACGATTGATGACGTCGTAGTGAATGGGATTGGCCATAAGCGTGAACTATTATGCGCGCATGAATTTACAGCAACGTCTCACGGCGTTCATGGACGAGCACATTTATCCCAACGAGGAGACGTTTCGCCGCCAGATCGCCGAGGGCGATCGCTGGCAACCCGTGCCGATCGTCGAGGAGCTGAAAATCAAAGCGCAGGCAGCCGGTTTGTGGAACTTATTTCTTCCGGCAAGCGAATATGGCGCCGGATTATCCAACGCCGACTACGCCCCGCTTTGCGAGATTATGGGCCGCTCCGCGCGCTTTGCTCCGGAAGTGTTCAACTGCTCGGCGCCCGACACCGGCAACATGGAAGTGCTGGTGCGCTACGGCACGCCCGAGCAGCGCAAACAATGGCTCGAGCCGCTCCTCGCCGGTGAAATTCGCTCGTGCTTTGCCATGACCGAGCCGGACGTCGCATCGTCCGACGCAACCAACATCAAATCGAGCATCGCCCGGGACGGCAGCGACTATGTGATCAACGGGCACAAGTGGTGGATTTCGGGCGCCGGCGATCCGCGCTGCGCCGTCGCCATCTTCATGGGCAAGACCAATCCCGACGCGCCGCGGCATCGACAACAATCCATGGTGCTGGTGCCGATGAACTGCTCCGGCGTGACCATCCGGCGCATGCTGCCGGTGTTTGGCTACGACGATGCACCGCATGGCCACGCGGAGATTTTTTTTGCAGACGTGCGGGTGCCGGTCACCAACGTGCTGCTCGGCGAAGGGCGTGGCTTCGAGATCGCGCAGGGTCGCCTCGGTCCGGGCCGAATCCATCACTGCATGCGGCTCATCGGCTCAGCCGAGCGCGCGCTCGAGCGCATGTGCGAGCGCGTCAAATCCCGTGTTGCGTTCGGCAGGCCGCTCGCCGAACAAGGAACCATCCGCGCGGCGATTGCGGAATCGCGAATGGAGATCGATCAAGCGCGCCTGCTCACACTCAAGGCGGCGCAGATGATGGACACAATGGGCAACAAGGCGGCGCGCAAGGAGATCGCGATGATCAAAGTCGTGGTGCCGCGGATGGCGCTGCGGGTGATCGATCGCGCCATTCAGGCTCATGGCGGCGGCGGCGTGTCGGACGACTTCGGCCTGGCGCAGGCGTGGGCGCACGCTCGCACCATTCGCCTCGCCGATGGCCCAGACGAGGTACACGTCGAGGCGATTGCGAAGATGGAGTTGGCGAAGAACTAACAGGCCGCTGAAAAATGCGGCCTGAACTAGCCAAGGGCCCTGCCCTTGATCGTTCTACGGCTCCGTCGCCAGCATCGTCGTCGTGCCGTGCGCATAGAGCTTGCCACGGCCATCCACAACCCGCGCTTCGGCTGTGCCCACGCGGTTACCGACGTGCAGCGCGCGCGCCTCGCATCGAAGCGGTCCGACGCTGTCGGTAACTGGCCGAATGTAATTGCACTTCAACTCCAGCGTCGTAAATACCTTCCCGGGCGGCGCGAGCGTGTTGACGGCGCAGCCGAGCGCCGAATCAAGAAGAGTTGCGAGCAAGCCGCCATGGGCGATGCCGAGCGTGTTGTGATGGGCGGGCGTGGCGGTAACGCCGAACACGACGCGCCCTTCTTCGACTTCCAGTAACTCCAGTCCCAGCAGCTCGCCCATCGGCGTGCGCGGGATCTTGCCTTCCGCCATCTTGCGGAAGTACTCGACGCCGCGCGGCAGCTCTCTCATCGCGCTCATTTGATCTCCGAAACATCACCCGCGCGCGCCCGTTCTTCCGCGCGAAGCACGCGATAGAGAATCTTTCCGACAGTACTCGTTGGCAGCGCATCGCGAAATTCGATGTGGCAGGGCCGCTTATGCGGCGCCAGGCTCATCGCGCAATGCGCCAAAAGCTCCTCCGCGCTCACCGTCATGCCGTCCTTGAGGACAACGCACGCCTTGACGACTTCGCCGTGGTAAGGGTGAGGCAGACCGATCACTGCCGCCATTCGCACGGCGGAGTGCTGATACAGGACGCCTTCTACCTCGGACGGATACACGTTGAATCCATCCACGATGATCATGTCCTTCTTGCGCTGGACGATGCTGGTAAAGCCGTCTTGGTCAATGCGTGCGATGTCGCCGGTGTGCAGCCACACTCTCCCTTCGGCATCACGGCGTAACACCTGCGCGGTTTCTTCGGGTCTGTTCCAGTAGCCCTTCATCACTTGCGGACCTGCGATGCACAGTTCGCCGACTTCTCCGAACGGCAGCTCGCGCTCGCCGGTTTCGAGGTCCACGATTTTGATGTCGGTGCCCGGCACTGGTAACCCGATCGTTTCAGGCTTGCGCATGCCGAGGTGCGGCGCGGCGTGTGTCACGGGCGAGGTCTCTGACAACCCGTATCCCTGATTCAGTGAGCGGCCGATGCGGCGCTCCCAACGTTCCGCCAATTCGACAGGGAGCGGCGCGCCGCCGGAGTTGAAGCGGCCGACGAGATCGAGGCCAAACTCCTTGACGCGTGGGTGCGACAGCAACGACACGAACACGGTGGGCACAGCCGGAAAATATGTGGGACGGTACTGCCGGATCGCGTTGAGGACCTGTTCCACGTCGTATTTGGGAATCAGCACCTGCAGCGCGCCCAGCCACGTCCCGCACATCATGCCGACGGTGAACGCGTAGATATGAAAGTACGGAATGACAAGAAGATAACGGGCTTCGCCGCGTACGAGCGCGCGGTGATACCAGGTTTCGCTTTGCACGACGTTGGCGAAGATGTTTCCATGCGTCAACATCGCGGCCTTTGGCGTCCCGGTCGTTCCGCCCGTGTACTGCAGCACGGCGAGATCGTCGGACGAGATCGAGATCAGCGTCCGTTCAACCGATGTGTCGTTGGACAAGAGATCCGCCAACCGGACGGTGCCGTCCGCGGCGGCCGGCAGTGTTCCCTCGACGCCGTATTCGGCGAGCGACGTCACGATGATGTGATCGAGAGCCGCGCGGCTTCGTAACGCGTTGGCCATCGGCGCGAGACGATCGAGCGTGAGCAGCACACGTAAACCCGAGTCTGTGATCACGTTGAGCAACTCGGGCGGCGTGTAGGTCGGATTGATGTTGACGATAGCGGCGCCGAGACGCAGCACGGCAAACGCCGCGATGATGTACTGCGGGCAATTGGGCAGCATGATGCCGACGCGATCGCCTTTGCCCACGCCAAGCCGTGCGAGCGCCGCCGCAAAGCGATCCGACCGTACCTTGATCTCGCCGTAGGTCAGCTCCGCGCCGAGAAAGGCAGTCGCCGGCCGATCCGGAATTTCAATGGCGGTGACGTCGAGAATCTCGGAGAGCGGGCGCTTTGGCCAGGTCAACTCCGGCCGCACCCAATAGTCGTAGTTCTTCAGCCAGGGCCGAGGTCTCACGCGATCGTCCGCCCGCCGTCCACCACGATCACCTGGCCGGTGATGTAGTTCGAGGCATCGGCAGCAAGAAAGACCACCACGCCTTTGAGCTCGCCGGGGTCACCAACGCGTGGCAGCGGACTGGTTGCCTTGATCGCCGGCTCGGCGATCGCAATGGCCGGATCAGCAAGGCGAGAGTGAAAGAAGCCGGGCGCGATGGCGTTGACGCGAATGCCGTGGCGTCCCCAGGTAGCCGCGAGCTCGCGCGTGAGGCCCATCATGCCAGCCTTGCTGGCGGCGTAGCCGACATAGTGCGGCCCGCGCACCGACGCGTGCATGCCGGCGATGGACGATACGTTGATGATGCGTCCGAACTGCCGCTTCAACATCTCGCGTCCGGCCGCCTGCGCAAAAAGAAAAGCGCCGGTCAAATTGATATCGATGACCTTTTGCCACTTATCGAGTGGCATGTCCTCGGGCTCGGCGCCCCAGCTGACGCCAGCGTTGTTGATGAGGATATCAACGCGCCCGTAGGTCTCGAGCGTCCGGTTCACAACGGCTTGCACGTCCTGAGGTTTGGCAACATCGCAAAGCATGCCATCGACCTGCACGCCGCGGTTCCGGAATCCGTCGATTGCGGGAGTGAGCCACTCGGCCCGGCGCGCGCACAGCATCAACGCAGCGCCGGCTTCTGCCAGGCCCTCCGCCATTTCGAGTCCCAGCCCACGCGAGCCGCCGGTCACGATCGCGACGCGCCCGGACAGGTTGAACAATTCGGTAAGAGTTGGCACGACACGAAGGCTTATACTGAGCGGCTCGTAATACTGTCAACCACACAGACGCGGAGAGACGGGAGACCGATCCGAATGAGCACTCATATCGAGGATGCTGTGGGCGGAGGGCGATTCCTCATGCAGCCGCTTCAGGCGGACGAGATCTTCACGCGCGAAGAGCTGAGCGAAGAACAGAAGCTCTTCGGGCAGACCGCCGCCGAGTTCATGCGCAACGAGGTGCTGCCGCGCGAACAGGAACTCTACGCGCACGACTGGAATCTCACGCGCGAGCTGCTGCGGCGCGCCGCGGCACTCGATCTCACGCGTCTTGAAATCCCCGAAGCGTACGGTGGCCTGGGCCTCGACAAAATCAGCGCGGCGTACGTCGGCGAGCAGATCGCCGCCAATCCTTCTTTCGCCGGGTCGCTCGGCGCGCACACCTCGATCGGCACGCTGCCCGTCGTCTACTTCGGCACCGCGGAACAGAAAGCCCGGTATCTCCCGAGGCTGGCAAGCGCGGAGATGGTGGGTGCCTATGCGCTCACCGAGCCGCAGTCCGGTTCAGATGCCCTGGCCGTACGAACGACGGCACGCGTGAGCGAAGACGGCCGACACTACGTGTTGAACGGCCAGAAGATGTGGATTACCAACGGCGGTTTCGCGGATCTCTTCACGATGTTCGCAAAAGTCGACGGCGACAAGTTCACGGCGTTTCTGGTCGAACGCCCGATGGGCGTGGTGAGCGGAAAAGACGAAGTGAAGCTTGGCCTCGACGGGTCGTCGACCACGCCTTTGATGCTCGACAACGTCAAGGTACCGGTCGAAAACGTGCTGGGCGCGATTGGTCAGGGTCACAAAGTTGCATTCAACATCCTGAATCTTGGCAGGGTGAAGCTCGGCACGCGCAACATCACCGGCGCGAAGCGGGCGCTCAATAACGCCGTTGAATACGCCAAGAACCGGCGGCAGTTTGGCCGACCGATCTGCGATTTTGGCCTTGTCGGCCAGAAACTTGCCGAAATGGCGGTACGGAGCTACGTCGGCGACGCGATGGTGTATCGCGCCCTTGGCGATATCGATCGCGCGCTCGAAGCCGTGCCGTCCGATGACGGCCCGCGTGTGCTCAAGACGATTGAAGGCTTTGCCGTCGAGTGCTCGATCAACAAGGTCTGGACCAGCGAGGCGCTTGCCTTCGCGGTGGACGAAGCGGTGCAGGTGTTTGGCGGCAACGGCTATTCGCGTGAGTTTCCCGTGGAGCGGGCCTATCGCGACGCGCGCATCACCCGCATCTACGAAGGCACCAACGAGATCAACAGGCTGATCATCGCGACGCGGTTGCTGAAACAAATGCCGGCGCTCTTCACCGCCGAGCGCGCGCAGCGCCTGCTCGAGGAGTCGGATAACGTTGCCTCTGACGGACCACTCGCTGCTGAACAGGCTTTGCTGCTGCAAGCTAAGCGGCTCGGCACCGCGGCGCTCGGCTACGCGGCGGCAGGTTACGGCGAGGGCCTCAAGGACGAGCAGGAGACGCTCGCCCATATCGCCGATGTCATCATCGAGGTCTACGCGATCGAGAGCGCTCTCGCGCGCACCGCGAAGCTTGCGCGGCTGCGTACGGAGACACGCCCAATTGCGAGCGATCTGGCGCGCGTGTATACGAGCGACGCCGCCGATCGCATTGCGCATTCGAGCAAGCAGGTGAGCGCGGCGTTGAGCGCGCACGGAGTGGCGGCGCCCGGTTTCGCCGACGCAGTGGCGCGGCTCGCCGCTCGGCCAAGCATCGACACCGTCTCGGCTCGCCGCCGTATCGCGGGCGAGGTGATCCGCGCGGGCCGGTATCCCTGGTAACGAACCCGAATCTCGAGAGTTGCTGATTTGGAGATTTGGAACGGATTTGGTGATTTCGAAATCTCCAACTCTCGAGATCTCCAGATTCAGGTTCACCACAATGATTGCCACAGCAACCGTGAGCGCGCGCGGCGAAGAGCGTATTCGCAGCGGCCATCCGTGGATCTATCGCAGCGACGTCGTCGACGTCTCCGCATCTGCCGGCGACGTTGTCCAGGTGCGCAACCAGCGGCACCGCATCCTCGGCCGCGCGTTCTTCAGCGATAAGTCGCTGATCACGCTGCGCATGGTCGCGAGCGGCGACGCCGCCGTTGATGAAGCGTTCTGGCGTGCGCGTATCGCATCGGCTGTGGGCTTTCGTGCGTCGCTCGAGATCGATGCGACCGCGTATCGGCTGATCCACGCCGAAGCGGACTTGATCCCCTCGCTGGTCGTCGATCGTTACGGGGACTACCTCGTGGTGCAGGCGCTGTCGCAATCGACGGACCGGCTCCTCCCGATGTTCGTCGCAATCCTCGTCGACGCGACCGGCGCGCGGGGGGTGCTCGCGCGCAACGATCCGCGCGTGCGGCTGCTCGAAGGCCTCGAGCAGCGGGTTGACGTGGTTCACGGTGAGCTACCCGAACGCATCACGGCCAGCGAAGGTCCGGTCGAATATCAGGTCGATCCCTGGAAGGGCCAGAAAACCGGACTGTTTCTCGATCAGAGAGAAAATCGCGAGGCCGCCGCGCTTTATGCGCATGGCCGGCTGCTCGATTGCTTCAGTTACAACGGCGGGTTCGCGCTGCGCCTCGCGCATCGTGCGACGACCGTGGAGGCCGTGGACATTTCCGCGGACGCCGTGGCGCAGATCACGGAGAACGCGCATCACAACGGCTTGACCAACCTCGAGGCGAGAGAGGCGAACGTGTTCGACGAGCTGCGCCGGCTCGAGAAGGACGGTGCGCGTTACGACACGATCGTGCTCGATCCCCCGGCGTTCGCGAAAAACAAAGCCTCGGTTGCGAAAGCGCTCGCCGGGTACAAGGACATCAATCTGCGCGCGATGCGCCTGCTCAACCGCGATGGATACCTCATCACGTGCAGTTGTTCGTACAACGTCGACGAGGCCACGTTCGCGGAGGTGATTTACGAGGCATCGGTCGACAGCCGCGTGCCGGTCACGGTGGTGGAGAAACGCATGCAGGGCCGTGATCATCCGGTGCTGCTCGGCGTGCCGGAGACGTATTACCTGAAGTGCTTCATCCTGCGGCGAGTTGGTTAGCGCAGTTTGGCTTCGGCTTCTGCGACACGCGCGCGATCGATGTCGCCGATGAAGCTGAAACGTTCCGCTTCATCGACCTCGTGAATCACGGCAATATGCGGATGCTCGAGCGCCGACCCGGCCTGTGCCTCTTGAATGAACCGCCGTTTGCGATCGGAATCGTGCGTGACCTCCTTCGGCAGCACTTTGAGCGCGACCTCGCGATTGAGCCGCGTGTCGATCGCCCGATACACCACGCCCATGCCGCCCCGGCTGATTTCTTCGCCGATTCGGTAGTGCGACAGAGTGCGGCCGGTCATCGGAGGATTGTCATAAGATGAATAGTCACCGCCAGGGGTATCGGATTCTAACTCCGATTGAGACAAACCCTTGGAACCTGACCCGCCTTCGCGCGACGCGCTACGGCGGGGTCTCGCCGCAGCATGTGCAAACGGCGGATCCGGTTGAAACCGGCGGAGGGAGAGCGGACATGGACTACGGCACCTCATTTCCCGATTCCACGAAAGCCTACGAAGACGCGCTGGTGCAGACGCCGCATGGACCTGTGGCGATTCGCGTGCCGATGCGCGAGGTGAGCCTTTCCGCCGGCGAGCCGCCGATCAGGCTGTACGACACGAGCGGCCCCCAGGGACACGATCCTCGTGCCGGCCTGCCAAAGTTGCGCGAGTCGTGGGTCGCCTCACGCCGAGGGCAGCCGGTCGTGACACAACTCCACTACGCGCGCCGCGGCGAGATCACGCCCGAGATGGAGTTCATCGCCCGGCGCGAAGGACTGCCATCCGAGTTCGTACGGTCGGAGGTGGCGCGCGGCCGCGCGATCATTCCCGCCAACATCAATCACCTGGAGCTCGAGCCGATGATCATCGGGCGCAACTTCCTGGTGAAAATCAACGCCAACATCGGCAACTCCGCCGTGTCCTCGTCCATCGACGAAGAAGTCGAGAAGCTCCGCTGGGCGACGCTGTGGGGCGCAGACACCGCCATGGATTTGTCCACCGGCAAACAGATTCATGAGACCCGCGAGTGGATTGTCCGCAACTCGCCAGTGCCGATCGGCACCGTGCCCATTTATCAGGCGCTCGAAAAGGTGGGCGGCAAGCCGGAGGCGCTCACGTGGGAGATCTATCGCGACACCATCGTGGAGCAGTGCGAACAGGGTGTCGATTACTTCACGGTCCACGCGGGCGTGCTGCTGCGCTATATCCCGCTGACAGCGCTTCGGGTCACGGGCATCGTGTCACGCGGCGGCTCGATCATCGCCAAGTGGTGCCTTGCGCATCACAAGGAGAATTTCCTCTACACGCATTTCCGCGAATTGTGCGCGATCATGCGCGCGTACGACGTCTCATTCTCGCTCGGCGACGGGCTGCGCCCGGGCTCGATTGCCGACGCCAACGACGAAGCGCAATTCGCCGAGCTGAAAACGCAAGGCGAGTTGACACGCTTAGCATGGGAATACGACGTGCAGGTAATGAACGAAGGCCCGGGGCACATTCCGATGCACCTGATCCGGGAAAACATCGAGAAGCAGCTGGAATGGTGCGACGAAGCGCCGTTCTACACGCTCGGCCCGCTCACCACCGACGTTGCCCCAGGTTACGACCACATCACGTCGGCGATCGGCGCTGCCATGATCGGCTGGTACGGCACCGCCATGCTCTGCTACGTAACGCCGAAGGAGCATCTCGGTTTGCCGAACCGCGACGACGTCAAGGCGGGTGTGATTGCTTACAAGATCGCCGCGCATGCCGCCGATCTCGCCAAAGGGCACCCGCGTGCCCGCGAGTGGGACGATGCCTTATCGAAAGCGCGATTCGAGTTCCGGTGGAACGATCAGTTCAACCTTTCGATGGATCCGGTAACCGCGCGCGCGTACCACGACGAAACGCTGCCCGCCGAGGGCGCCAAGGTCGCACACTTCTGCTCGATGTGCGGGCCGAAGTTCTGCAGCATGGAGTTGACGCAACAGGTGCGGCAGATGGCGGAAGCGGGGATGAAGGAAAAGTCGGAGGAGTTCAGAAAGGCTGGGGAGATCTATATAAAGCAGTGAATCTGGAGACGTTGGGATCTGGAGATTTGGAGAAAATCTGGAGATTTTGACGGATCACTTTTCTGTAGCGGGCACAATCTGAACCACAGTAGGGAACCGTTCCGGTTTCATTCCGCGCTTGGGGTTTGGGTACCCCGCAGAACCGCCCCACGTATAGTCCTTGATCGTGACGCTCGGCGGAAACGCCATCGTCTCCTCGCGAAACCTGCCCGTTTCGAACTGGTGCGTTGGCGGCGATTCGAACAACTCCGTTCCCTTCTGCTTCAGCGTCGTCCGGTAATACAGCACCATCTCGGCATAGGGTGTGGCCACGCCATAGAGGTAGTAACGCTGGCCGCGGCCGGCATCGTACGAGGCGATGAATTGTGACCCCGGATAGAGCGGCACGCCAAGCATCATCTCATTCGGACCGTCATCTGTCGTTGTAACTGGCGTCTTTGTCGCCGGTGTCGTTGGCGTCCCAGGCGGTGTGGATGGTGGCCGGGAAGGCGGCTGCGTTTGTGCCGGCCGAGGAAATGGCTGCGGCGATTGTGCCGAGGCGCTCGCACCAGCGCCAACGACGACGGCGAGAAGTAAAGCAGCAAGCCGGACGATCACAGAAATATTATAAATCCGCCCATGGCACTGACCGCCGCGCTCGCCGATCGCTGTCGCTCGCACGAGACGTGGCTTCTTGAAACCATCGAAGCGCTGGTCGGTCTCGAGTCGCCCACGCACGACAAAGCCGCCGTCGATCGATGCGGCGCTGAATTGTCGAATCGGCTCAAGGCGATCGGCGGACGAGTGACGGCGATCGAAACGCCCGAGGCTGGCAACCATCTCCGCGCGGAGTTCGGATCGGGCTCGCACAACGTCCTGCTCCTCGGCCACTTCGACACGGTCTGGAACGTCGGTCAGCTCGAGCGGATGCCGCTTCGCCGCGACGGCGATCGGCTTCACGGGCCGGGCACGTTCGACATGAAAGCCGGACTCGCCATGGGCATGCTGGCAACGCGCGCACTACTGGAGATTTCGCCGCCCGCCAACGCGCGCATCGTCATGCTTTGGACCACGGATGAAGAAACGGGAAGCAAGACGTCGCGCGCATTGATCGAAACGGAGGCGGTGCGGAGCGACGCCGTCCTGGTGCTGGAACCCTCGCTTCCGGGCGGCGCACTCAAGACGCGACGCAAGGGCTGCGGCGTATACGATCTGGTGGTCCATGGCATTCCCGCGCATGCCGGTGTCGATCCAGGCAAAGGCGTGAGCGCTGTTCGCGAGCTCGCGCGTCAACTGCTCGCGATCGAGACGTTGCAGGATCTGGACCGCGGCGTGACGCTCAACGCCGGCCTGATCGCCGGGGGCTCGCGTGCCAACGTCATTGCCGAACGCGCAGAAGCGCGCATCGATGCGCGCGCCCCGACCCGCGCCGACGCGGAACGCATCGACGCCGCGCTGCGAGCGCTCACGCCTCACCTCAAAGGTGCCCGGCTTGAAATCAGCGGCGGATTCGAACGGCCGCCGATGGAGCGCACGGCCGGTGTGGCGAAACTTTACGAGCTTGCACGCGCAGCCGGCAGCGAGCTCGGGTTGTCAATTGAAGAGGGCGGTACCGGTGGGGGTTCCGACGGCAACTTCTGCGCAGCGCTGGGGGTAGCGACGCTCGATGGTCTGGGCGCGATCGGAGACGGTGCCCACGCCTTGCACGAACACGTGTCGCTGTCTGCGTTGGTGCCGCGCTCGGCGCTGATCGCGTGTCTGCTCGCCCGATTGACGCATCAACAATAGTGTCGCTTCGAAGTGGCACTCCGGGGCAGATTTGCCTCACTCCGACCCGCCAAGCTATTGATAAATCGACGGTTGCCTATTGCTGGGGTTGGCCCCGTACTTGCTCTACGGCAGGTAATCGACCCCTGCGTAAGGAGCATCCGGACGGTGGAAAATCTGGAACTTGACGTCTCGAAGCTAACGGAAGGCGCACAGCGGGTAGTGACCCGGGCCGAGGACGAGGCGCGCCGGCGCGGTCAGGACCTGCTCACAAGCGAACACCTCTTTATCGCCTTCGCGCAGGTCGAATGGGCGCTCTACGCGCGGATCATGCGCGATCTCGCGCTCAACCCTGACGACATCCTCAATGCGGTGGCGGCAGGGTTGCAGACGGTGCCCCAGCTCGCCACCGGCACGCTGCGCGCGACGAAGCTCACGCAGGAGTTGATGCGGCGGTCGATCCAGTCGGCCGTTAACGCGGGCCGCGAACAGGCAGAGTCGTTCGATTTGTTCGTCGCCGTTCTCGAAGAGCAGCAAAGCGGTCCCGTCACCATCCTGAAACGATTCGGCACCGACGGGGAAGCGGTGATTGCGCGCTTGATCACCGTCGTCCGTGACATCGAGCTGCGCGACGAGAAGCTGCGAAAACGCTACGAGCTGCCGCCGTTCCTACGGCAGTTTGCCGTCAACCTGAATCTGCTGGCGCGTCAGGACAAGCTGCCGCCCGTGTTTGGCCGCGACGCCGAGCTACAGCAGATCGTCGAGATCCTCTGCCACCGCGAACGCGCCAATTCGGTGATGCTGGTGGGTGAACCTGGCGTCGGGAAAACGGCCGTGGCCGAGGCCCTGGCGCGCCGCATCGAGCTGGACCCGCAGAGCGTCCCCGCGCAGCTGCGCGACTGCCAGGTGCTCAATCTGCAGATGAACGCGCTGGTGGCCGGCACGATGCTCCGCGGCATGTTCGAAGATCGCATCCAGAACGTGCTGCGCGAAGTACGCGAACGGCCCAATTACCTGCTGTTCATCGACGAAGCGCACACCATGGTCGGTGCCGGCTCAGCGCTCGGCGCGCCGTCGGACGCGGCCAATGTCTTCAAGTCGGTGCTCGCGCGCGGCGACGTGCGCATCATCGGCGCGACGACGCGCAGCGAATACAAGCAGCACATCGCGGAGGACGAGGCGTTGGCGCGGCGATTCCGCGTGGTCTCGATTCCGGAACCGACGCTCGACGAAACGCGCACGATCCTGCAGCGGCTACGCGGACGATTCGAGCAGAACTACTCGGTCAAGATCCTCGACGAAGCCATTGAAGTGGCGCTGACGCTGTCAGCACGCTACCAGCGGCATCTCCGCCTCCCCGACAAAGCCATTGGGTGGCTCGACACTGCGGCGGTGCGCGCCGAGATCGGCAAGCGGCCGGCCGTGGATGCCGCCGGTGTGGTGTCGGTGGTCGCGGATGATGCGCGCATCCCGGTTGACATGGTGTTCCGCGAGGTCGGCGAGCGGTTCCGCGAGCTCGAGGCGCAGCTCGGCCGAAGAGTGATTGGTCAGCGCGAGGCGATTCGTGCGCTGGCACGCCGCATGATTCTGAACAAGGGTCCCCTGAAGGACGGCTTCGATCGGCCTGACGGCGTTCTGCTGTTCCTCGGGCCAACCGGCGTCGGCAAGACGGAACTGGCCAAGGCGCTTGCGGAGTTCCTGTTCGGCGACGACAAGAAGATGATCCGCATCGACATGTCCGAGTTCCAGGAAGGCACCGCGGCCCTCGACAAGTTGATAGGCATGCCGCGCGGCATCGTCGGATCCGAACGTGGCGGCCTTCTCACGAATCAGCTGCGCGACAACCCGTATTCGGTGGTGTTGCTCGACGAGATCGAGAAAGCCAGCCCGTCGGTCCTCAATCTGTTTCTACAGGCGTTCGATGAGGGCTGGATGACCGATGGCCGCGGCCGGCGCGCCTATTTGAGCGACGCGGTTGTGATCATGACGTCCAACCTCGGCGCCGAGCACTTCCGCAGACTCTCGAACCCGTTCGGTTTCCGCGAGCAGCAGGCGCGTGTCGAGGATGTGAAAGGTGACGTGATGCGCGAGCTCGAGCGGCGCCTCACGCCCGAATTCCGCAACCGGCTCGACGACGTGATCGTGTTCGCCCCGCTCACGCCGGAAGAAGTCACGCGTATCGCGCAGCTGCAATTGGACCTGTTGAAGACAACGTCGGCGGCGCGCGGCAAGCAACTCACCGTGACGCCCGAAGCGCTCACGGCGCTCGTGAAGGAAGGCCATAACCTGGCGTATGGTGCACGGTTCCTCAAGCGCGTTATCGACAATCGCGTGAAGATCCCGCTCAGCCAGATCTGGGGCACCGCGGATCGGTTCTCTGTCGATGTCGTGAACGGCGAGATCGTCGTCACGGGGACAGTGGATGCCGAGAGCGCGGAGGCAGGCCCCTTCGCCGGGGTGGCTTAGCCCCAGCGCAACTCGCCCTGGGAGGCTTGGCGCTCAGCGTTAGATGCTGAGGTCGGCTCCTTGGGCGGGCTGACGTCTGTCGTTTTCGCCGCACGCTTCCTGTCGTCCAGCCCGTAGCGCGCTTTGAACATCCCGACAATTTTCTGCACGCGGTCGCGGTAGTCGCGCGGCAGGTATTTCGCCGCATAGAGGCGATCGTATTGTTCGATCAGTTGCGGAAACTCCTGCTGAAGGAAGCGCATGAAGTGATCGCGCGTGCCACCTTCGAGGAACATCGGATTGGATCCGACAAAGCGCGCGCCGTGATCGGCGATGGCTTTGATCGTTTGTTCGATCCGAGCTGGCGCCGTTGAGAAACCCGGCACCAGCGGGTTCATCAATACGCCGGCCTCGATGCCGGCATCGACGAGCGTGCGCAGCGCGCGCAGCCGCTGCAGCGGCGGAGCCGTGCCCGGCTCCAGAGTGCGCCAGGCGAAGTCGTCGACGGTGGGGACACTGATGCAGACCGTTGCGCCAGCGGCTTTGGAGAGATCCTGCAGCACGTCGACGTCGCGTCCCACCATCGGCCCCTTCGTCACAATGCCGACGGGCGTTTTGCCCTCCACGAGCGCGGCAAGCGTCCCACGCGAGATTTTGTAGTGTCCTTCGATCGGTTGATACGGATCGGTGGCAGTACCGAGCGCTGCCAGCTCCCGGGTCCACTTCGGGTGGGCAAGCTCCTTGCGCAACACGTCGACGAAATTGACCTTGACGAAGATCACCGACGCGAACTCGTCGTCCGCGCCCAGCTCGAGGTGGGTTTGATATTTGCGCGCGAAGCAGTAGTGACAACCGTGCGTGCAGCCGCGATACGGGTTCAGCGTCCAGTTAAACGGCATGCCCTTGACGCTGTTGAGCGCGGAGCGGCAGCGAATCTCCTGATACGACGCGGCGTCAGCGCGCCGCTCTGCCTCAGTGAGAGCGGCGACGCCGCCTTCCTTGACCATGCGCGCGACGTCGCGCGTAGTGGGGAGACGCCGGCCCAGGTCGAACAAAAGCGCGGACTCTTCCATTGGAAAACCGGCCCGTTCTCATTATTTCGCTTTTTGTTCGCCAGTCAAGTCAAAGGCACTCGCGAGCTCGGTGCCGCCGCAAAAGGCGAACGCGGACTTCAGGTCCGCGATCACAGCAGATAAGCTGCCGCAAAACCGATCTGCGCCGTGAACATCATTCGGTACATGTGCGCCCAGGATACGTGGTTCTCTTCGATCGCCAGCTCCTCGGGCCGGCGCAGCATCAGATAGCAGACGTAAACACCGTACAGCGTCATCGTCAGGCCGAGCAGCTGCAGCAACCAGAAATCTCCCGTGAGCACGCCGCTTGCGGCGCCAAGGTTAATCATCAAGAACGGCACGACGAACGACGGCGAGATCATCCACGCCGCGCGCCGCACGCCAAACTGAATCGGGAGCGTACGACACCCGCCTTTGCGATCGCCTTCCATATCGGCAAAGTCCTTCGTCGTGGTCGCGCCCAGAAGAAACAACCCGAAAATCGCGCCGATGTACCACGGCTCGACGCCGAACACCGTTTTGACGGAAGACCAGCCTGCCACCTTGAGCAACATGCCGCGCGGGATGGCGATAGTGACGTTCGCCCAGATGCCGAGCCGCTTCGTGCGCAACGGCGGCATCGAGTAGAGAAAGGTACAGATCACCGCCGCGAGGACGATCCAGAAGCACTCGTGGCGGCCCTCCGGCGCGACCAACCACGCGAGGATCAGGGCGGTCACATAAGTGATCGCCGTGAACATCCACACGTCGGCGGTCGACAGCCGTCCAGTCGGAAGCGGACGCGTCGGTTTGTTGATGCGATCGATCTCGAGGTCGTAAATCTGATTGAGTGCGTTGTTACCCGCGTTGAGCACCGCCGCCATCGCGGATCCGATGAGGGGATAAATGAGAAGACGAGGAGACCAGGGC
>JBKPDL010000107.1:0-29421 GCA_046727855.1 Acidobacteriota bacterium | reverse complement strand
CACGCGCCAACGATTCGGACGTGGCCGGCGAGGGCGAACGCGATCGTCTCCTCGCGCTCGTCAAACAGTCGTCGCGCGAGGATCTCCTGCGCGGGTTCGATCTGCTCGCGCGAAGCGAGCAGGAAGTGCGCACGTCCGATCAGCCGCGCTACAACGTCGAAATGGCGCTGCTGCGCCTGATGCATCTGCGCAAACTCACGCCGTTGGCGGATCTGATTGCCGGTGCGGAAGGGGCGTCGGCTGCCAAAGGTGCGACAGGTGCCGTGCGGTCCGCAGCTGCGTCGTCCTCGCCGGCATACCGTCCCAGCGCAGCGGCCGCTTCTGCCGCACCTGTGCAGCGCACCGCCACGTCAGACGCACCCGTGCAGCGCACCGCACCTTCCCCACCTATCGCACCTTCCGCACCCGTTGCACCTGGTGCTGATGCCGGTGCCGGCGTCGACTTGAAAGACGCCTTTCTGAGCCAGGTGAAAGCCGGGAAGGTCTTTTTCTACAACACCGTGGTCGCGCAGGCGTATCGCGTGGATGTCACGCCTGCGAAAATCACGTTCACGTTCCTGCCCAACCAGCGCGTGCCGAAGCAGCAATGCGAGGATGGCCGCGCGTGGCTCGAGAGCGTCGCTGAAAAAGTTGCGGGTCGGAGAATTCCCGTGACCGTCGCGGTCGCCGAGACGGTTCCTGCGCAAGCGCCGGCCGCGACTGCCACGCCGGGCAGGGAACCGAAGCTAGCGACCGACGAAGAGCTGCGACAGGAAGCGATGACCGATCCCGCCGTGCAGGCACTGTTCGAGATTTTTCCGGTCGAAAAAGCCAAAATCGAAGAAATGTAGGTTGCGATGAATCCACTACAGATGATGCGGCAGGCGAAGGAACTTCAGGACCGGCTGCAAAAGGAAATGGCGTCGCTCACGGTCGAAGGCGCAGCCGGCGGCGGCATGGTCTCCGTGACCGTCAACGGCCACAAACAAGTACAGAAGCTGACCATCGATCCGGAGGCGGTATCGAAAGAAGACGTGACGATGCTGCAGGATCTGGTCATGGCGGCCGTGAACGACGCCATTCGCAAGGTCGACGAGGAGCTGCAGAATCGCGTTGGCAGTATGATGAGCGGCCTCAACCTGCCGGGATTCTGACTCCGCACGAATGGCCCTTCCCACCCCCCTTCAGAACCTGATCGACCAGTTCAAGCGGCTCCCTGGCGTTGGTCCTAAAGGCGCGCAGCGCCTCGCGTTTCACATCCTCAAGACTCCGCGCGAAGACGCCGAACGCCTCTGCGACGCCGTTCGCGACGTGAAGGATCGCGTGACCTACTGTTCGGTCTGCAACAACATCACCGACGTCGATCCCTGCGCCTTTTGCGCCGACGAGATGCGCGATCACACGATGATCTGTGTCGTCGAAGAGCCGCAGAACGTGCACGTCGTCGAGAAGGGCGGCGGATTTCGCGGCGTCTACCACGTGCTGCTCGGCGCGCTCTCGCCGCTCCAGGGGATCGGACCGGATGATCTCAAGATCAAAGGTCTGCTCGCACGCATCGAGAAAGGCGGCATGGCCGAGATCATCCTGGCGACCAATCCAACGGTGGAAGGTGAAGCGACAGCGATTTACCTTGCGCGGTTATTGAAGCCGCTCGGCATGCGTGTCACGCGCATCGCGACCGGCGTCCCCGTCGGCAGCGATCTCGAATACGCCGACGAGCTCACGATGGGCAAAGCCATGGAGGGAAGACGGGAGGTCTAGTTCAAAGTTCAAAGTTCAAAGTTCACAGTTGAAAGTTGAAAGTTGAAAGTTGAAAGTTCAAAGTTCAAGTGATTTGAAAGTTGGCAGTTGAACGTTGAGCCTCGGAGGTTGAGTTCGAAGTTGAAAGTCGGAAAGTTGCTACAATACCGCCCGCAAAGTTCGCAAAGTCGCTGAACTTTGAACTTTGAACTTTCAACTGTGAACTTTGAACTTTGAACTTTGAACTTTGAACTTTGAACTTGTAACTCCTTAATGCTTCCGAGCGCCTACACACTGGCTGCGGCAGTCCTCCTCATCGTCGGCGGTCTCGTCTCGTGCTTTTTCGGTTATCGACTTTTCAAGTTCGTTCTCGCAATTTTCGGCTTCATCTTCGGTGCGCTGGCGGCGAGCTCCATTTTCGGACCGAGCGACACGACGCCGATGGTGATTGCTGCGCTCGTGGGAGGTCTGGCTGGAGCGCTGTTGCTGCTGGCGGCGTACTTCGTCGGTGTTGCGCTCGTCGGCGCCGGACTCGGCGCGCTAATCGCCAACTTGATCTGGACGCAGATCGAAGGCGATCCGCATCCATTCGTTGTGGTGTTGTTCTCGGTCGCCGGCGCGCTTCTGGCGACCTGGCTGCAGCGTTACGTGATCATTCTGGGCACCGCGTTTGCCGGTTCCTGGACGATCATCGTCGGTGCACTGGCGCTGATGGGCGATCGGACCGCGCTCAACGCCGCAGCCGCGGGCGACATCTGGGTCGTGTATCCGATGACACCCGCGCCCGGTCAACGCTGGGTTCCCTACGCATGGTTGGTACTGGGACTTGCGGGCACCGTGGTGCAGATGTTCATCACCGGCGGGCAGAGCGGCCGGATCGTCAAGCGAAACAAAAAGAAAACACCGGCCTCAGAATAAGTTGCCGTGGAGCGCCACCCCGACGGTTGCGCGCCAGAAACTCAACCGTGTCGGGCCGATACTGACCACATCTTCGTCTTCGCGCGTCAGATTTCTGAAATGGCGCACCTCGAAGCGAAGGCTCATGCGATTCGTCACACGACCCATCGCCCCGCCGCCAAACGTGACTCCGAGCAGGTTGCTGTCCACCGGCAGCAAGTCGGCGACGTCGGAAATGCCGACGTGCATGAGGCCCACACCTCCAATGGCGTAAGGACGCAGCGCTTCGCGCGTAATGCTTTTCGGTACCGCCGCAATGACGTTTCCCGTGAGGGTGAGCACATTGCTGCGCGCCACCAGAGTGCCGCTCGAGCGTTCGAAGAAACGCGGCGAGTAGCCGAATTCGCCTTCCACGCCGAAGATCTCGTCGCTCAGAATTGTTGCCGATACACCAAAGGTCAGACGCGTGTTGCTTGCGCCTTGATCGAGATTGACGATGCTCGTGGAGCCTTTGAACTTTGCGCCGATCAGCGGTGTGATGAACCAGTCGGCCGATGCCGCAGCCGGAGCAGAGACCGTGAAAACCGCAAGCAACGCGATCACGTGCCACCGCTTGCCGGCGCCGGGCTTGCAATCGAAGAAGCGGGTCAGAGGAACAGTCGCAGGAACGTGATCGCGAAGACCGAACTGGTCACGTCGCCCTGCGCGAGATCGAACGGTGCGCTGAGGCCATCGCTGTTGGCAAGAAGAATGAGCGTGAGCCGTTTCGAGGGAATCTTGAGAATCAGCGAGGAATAGCCGTCGGGGATGTAGCCGAAATGCCACACGATGCGCTCGCCGTTGTAGCTTTGCACGAACCATCCCAGTCCCATCGGCCGCGCGGCACCCGTCGACGATATGTTCGACCACATCGTCTGCACCGCTGCATCATGGAGCAGATCCCGATCATCAATCGCGGCGTCGTAGCGCGCAAGGTCACGCGCTGACGAGATGAGGCCGGTAGACGCATCGATCCGCTTCGACGTGTACTCGGCGCGCGATGCCTTGCCGCGCCTGTCCACTTTGTACGGCGTCGCCATCCTGGCGAGCACGGCCCTGTATCGTTCGAGGTGCACCGCATCGAACGCCGGGCGGACTGGGGAGTCGGCATCAGAAACGTCCCGGCCTGGAACCGAATCATGCATGACCAGGCGATCGAAGACCTCCTTGACGACGCGCAGGCGGGCCGACTGATCCCCGCATGCGTCCACTGCCGGGGTAAGCTTCGCGAAGGCGTTCGGATCGTATTTGAAGCCGTTGACTGGCGGCGCGGTGGCGTGCGCCAGCACCTGGCGAACCGTTGCCGTGGAGTCCGCCGACCATTGCGACAACGGCTCGTCGAGCACCGGCGTGCCGCGCTCTTCGCATTGCATCAGCAGCACCGAGGCGAACGTTTGCGTCAGATCGGCGATCGGATACGGCGTGTCGGGCATCGCAGGCAGCGAGGCTTCGACGTCGCGGTACCCGAATCCACGTTCCCAGCCGACTTGGCCGTCCTGCACAATCAGCGCGGAAAGGCCAGGAATGCCGGCCTGCTGGCGCAACGACTCGAGATAACGCTCGAACAGCGAGAACGCGAGATTTTGCGCGCTCGCCGGCTCTTGCAGGAGCGCGAGTGTCCCGGCCAGTAGAGCCGCACCGACGCGGCATGCGCGAGCAGGACCCTTCAAACGAACCTCGGCCGGATCATAGCAGGTATGAGCTGTCAGTTTTCAGGGTTCAGGCGTGACGCCGAAGTGGTGAGGTTTCGGTATCAGCGATCGCCACAGAGTGTGATACTTTACGAGCGGTTTGTTGACGAAGGGTTCTGCGCTGTACGGCCGAATTGTTCTCATCGCTGCTCTTGCGATCCTCTTCATGCAGGTCGCGGCCAACGCGGCCGATCCCTTCCGTGTGATCCCGCTCATCCGCGAAGACAAAGTGCTCGTGTCGTTCGATCTTTCGGACGGATTTACCAACGAGGTCCGCGACGCGATCAAAAGCGGCTTGCAGACGACAATTACCTACACCGTTGAGCTCAGGGCGCAGGCGCCGATCTGGATGGACCGAGTGATCGCGTCGGCCGTGCTCTCCACGAGCGTTCACTTCGACAATTTGACGCGGCGTCACACGGTGGTGCGCACGCTCGACGGCCGCGTCGAAGACACGCGCGTGACCGAAGACGATGCCGTCGTCAAGCAGCTGATGACGACGGCTGATCGCATCGCGCTGTTCCGCACGTCGCTCCTCGAACCAAATCGCGAGTACTACGTCCGCATCCGTGCTCAGGTGCGTCCACAAAGCGGCGGCATGCTGTGGCCGTGGACGAGCGGCCGCTCGACACAGACGAAGTTCACGTTCATTCCATAGCTCTCACGTCCTTCGCTCTCACTTACTCTCAGGTTGGCGACCGCGCCGATTTCTTCGGCAAACACGCGGCGATAGATGTCGAGCGGAATGACATAGCGCTCATGACTTCGGCTTCTCCAGCCGGCGCAGCAGACGGCGATCGCCTCGCCGCAGCGCCGCCGCCTGGCGCTCGGTGATGACCACGCTGCGGACGCGCGGCCGCCAGGCGAATGCCGGGGCGCCGCTGCGGCGCGGCACCAGTCGCGCCTCGCCGGCATGCACCAGGCGGCGCAGCACGACATGGATGGAGGCGAGCGGATTGGAATAGGTGGCCAGGTTGAGTCCGAGGGCGGCGATTCGATCGCGCAGCGCGGTCGCGGGGAGCGGTTGCGCGGCCGCTTTCAATACCGAACGACAGGCGTCGGTCAACCCTGGCGACTCGTCCCCAACCGCTTCACCACAGATGGCCGCGAGCGACGCAATCGCCTGCCGCAGACGCGCCAGCCGGATGTCGAGCTCCTCGCGCTGGTCGAGCAGTCGCGCGTACTCCGCGCGCGCCAGCCGCAGCGCTCCTTCGTAGTCGCGCACCGTCACGCCGCATTTATACAATATGTATAAAGACAGGTCAAAAGGCCCTTCATAATTCCTCCACATTGCCCCGGCAAAGTAGAGGCATGGAGGAAACAGCAATGAACGATAACCGGCGATACGGCTGGGCCATTGCCCTGCTTGTCGTACTGCTCACTGTCGCCGCCGCCGGCGTCGCCTACAACATCGGCTTGTCCCACGGCGTCGCCGAAGCGAGCGCGTCCGCCGCGACCGCGACACCGCCGCCGTATCCATACGGATATGGCTGGTATCGTCCGTGGGGGTTCGGCTTCCTGTTCTTTCCCTTGTTCTTCTTCGGCTGGGTGCTCCTGGCGCGCGCGCTCTTCTGGCGTCCGTGGAGGCCTTGGTACTATGGCGGGCCGCCTTCGAGCGACCAGCTGGAAGACTGGCACCGGCGCGCGCATGATCGCATGAACGCGAAGGAATGAGGACGATCCTGATCGTCGAGGACGAGAAGCAAATCGCCGAGATCGCGGGCGACTACTTGCGGCGCGCCGGCTTTGCCGTGGCCGTCGCCCGCGACGGTGTGAGCGCGCTGCGCCTTGCGCGCGAGCGCCGGCCGGATCTGATCGTCCTCGACCTCGGCCTTCCCGGCGTCGACGGGCTCGACGTGGCGCGCACGCTGCGACAGGAGTCGAACGTGCCGATCATCATGCTCACCGCGCGCGTGGAGGAGTCGGACCGGCTGCTCGGGCTCGAACTGGGCGCCGACGATTACGTGACCAAGCCGTTCAGCCCGCGCGAGCTGGTGGCGCGTGTCCAAGCGGTGCTGCGACGTGCCGCCAACACGTCGCTGACGACGGACGTCGTTCGCCTCGGCGATCTCGTGCTCGACGTGCCGCGACTGAAAGTCGCGCGCGCGGGACAGACAATCGATCTCACTGCCACGGAATTTCAGCTGCTTGCCGTGATGGCGCGTCAGCCCGGTCGTGTGTTCACGCGGGCGCAGCTGCTCGACAGTGTCCGCGACAGCGGGGCGTTCGACCGAGCCATCGACGCACATATCAAGAACATCAGACGCAAGCTCGAGCCGGACCCGCGCAATCCGCGCTACATCGAAACGGTCTACGGCATCGGCTATCGCTGCGCAGAGTGATGCATCCCCACGGTCCGCCTCGCGATTGGCATCGGCGCCGCCGTTACTTCTTTCTGTTTCGCGCCGCCGGCGTGCTGATTTTCGCGCTCGTGTTCGGCGCCTTCGGGCTGGTTCGCGCTATCGTCGCGCTCGCCGCCAGCGCCGGCATCGTGCTGCCAGCGCAGCTCGTCGTCATCGCGCTGCTCGCGGTGGTGTTTGGCGTCGTCTCGCTTTTCTTCCGCGGCATGCGCCGTGTCGGCATGCCGCTGGGCGACATCGTCGAGGTCGCGGAACGGGTGGGCAGCGGCGACTTTTCGGCGCGGTTGATCGAGCGCGGACCGCCATTTCTCAGAACCGTCGCGCGCGCGTTCAATACGATGACGGCCAGGCTCGAAGCGAACGAACGGCAGCGGCGCGACCTGATGGCTGATGTCGCGCATGAACTCCGTACGCCGCTCTCAATCATGCGCGGCCGTCTCGAGGGGCTCGTCGACGGCGTCTACGCGCGCGACGACCGAACGTTGACGCAGCTGGTCGAGGAAACGAAGCACCTCGAACGCCTCGTGGAGGATCTGCGGACTCTCGCGCACGCCGAAGGCGGCACGCTCAAGCTGCAGCGCGAGGCGACCGATCTCGCCGTTCTGATCCAGGATGTCGTTCGCGGGTTCGCTACGCTTGCCGACGCGCAAGGCGTTGCCTTGAGCGCGGGCGCCGGTGCGGAACTCCCGCTCATCGATATCGACCCCGTGCGGATTCGTGAGGTGCTGGCAAACCTCATCGGCAACGCGCTGCGCCACACGCCGCGTGGTGGTCGCGTCGACGTCAGCGCGACACCTGTCGAGAACCGAATTCGCGTTCGTGTGCAGGACACTGGCGCCGGAATCCATCCTGACGATCTGCCAAAGGTCTTCGATCGCTTTGCCAAAGGCGTCGACTCGAGCGGATCCGGCCTCGGCCTTGCCATCGCGCGAAATCTCGTCGTCGCTCACGGCGGCGACATTACCGCCGAAAGTCGGCTCGGGGAAGGCACCGCCGTGACGTTTACATTGCCGCTGGCCGTGTAGCAAAGATGCAGGCTGCTGGATCGGCAATCCTCCGTGCCACACGAAACCTGAGTGACGGCCAGCACGCACCTTCGTAACGAATCCAAAAGCGAAAGCCGCGTATGATCTGCGTTCTATGCCGCACATGCGCTTCGTCTGTGTCGTCCTGCTTCTCTCCGGCGCGGCCGGTGTCGCCGCGCAAATCCCTGCCGCGCGCTGGTGGGAGCACGTCAGCTTTCTCGCCGCCGATCGCATGAAGGGGCGAGAGACCGGCAGTGCGGAGCATCGCGAAGCTGCGGAGTATGTGGCCCGTCATTTCAAAGAAGCCGGCCTGAAGCCAGGCGGAACCGACGGTTACCTGCAGCCAGTGTCGTTCAAATCGCGAAGAATCGACGAGGAGAAGTCGAGCCTTGCCATCGTTCGCGGATCGAGCGTCGTGCCCGTCGTCCTTGGCGACGAAGCAACGTTCAACATGCGCATCGATCCGGCGCCGGGGGTCGAGGCGCCGCTGGTGTTCGCGGGGTATGGCCTGCAAGTGCCCGAGTCGAAGCACGACGATCTCGCCGGGCTCGATCTCAAAGGCAAGGTTGTCCTTCTGCTGAGCGGCGGACCCTCGTCAATTCCGGGGCCGTTGCTCGCGCATTACCAGAACACACGCTGGTCGTATCTGAAGCAGGCGGGCGCTATAGGCGTCGTGTCGATTCAGAATCCGAAAGGGCAGGACATTCCCTGGGATCGTGCAAAGCTCGCGCGCTTCCTCCCCTCGATGGCGATTGCCGATCCGGCGCTCGACGATACTACTGGTCAGCAGCTTGCCGTGACGGTGAATCCCGCGACGGCGGAGAAGTTCTTCGTGGGTAGCGGACATACCTTCACCGAGCTGCTTGCCCTTTCCAACGCCGGACAAGTGTTGCCGCGGTTCGCCGTGCCTGGCTCGATCCGCGCGACTGTGGCGGTCGCGACTGAATCGCTGACTTCCGACAACGTCGTCGGCATTCTGCCGGGCGTCGATCCGGTCTTGAAGAACGAGTACGTCGTCGTGTCGGCGCACCTCGATCATGTCGGCGTCGGGACGATCACAGGCGATGCGATCTACAACGGCGCGATGGATAACGCCTCCGGTGTGGCAACGCTGATCGAGACGGCAAGCGCCGCGGCAGCAAAAAAGACGCTGAAGCGATCGATCGTCTTCCTTGCAGTGACGGCGGAAGAAAAGGGGTTGCTGGGGTCGCGTTACTACGCCAATCGACCGACAGTCACAGCGTCATCCATCGTCGCCGATCTCAACACGGACATGTTCCTGCCCCTCTTTCCGTTGCGAAGCCTGATCGTGCAGGGGCTGGAGGAGTCGGATCTCGCCGACGATCTGCGAAAGGCGGCGCGGCCGATGGGGATCGAGGTCTATTCGGATCCGGAGCCGGAGCGAAACGCGTTTGTGCGAAGCGATCAATACAGCTTCATTCGCAACGGCGTCCCCTCGATTTCGCTCAAAGTCGGATTCACAAAAGATTCCGCCGAGCACGAGATCGTGAAGCGCTGGCGGACCGAGCGATATCACGCGCCTTCGGACGATCTGGCGCAGCCCATCGATCGCCAGTCGGCCGAGGACTTCAACAAGGTGTACCTCGCGCTGATCGAAGCAGTCGCCAACCGGCCCACGAAACCGGCATGGAACAAGGATAGCTTCTTCCGGCGGTTCGTGAAGCACTGAGGGGGCGAAGCGAGGTGGCGACGTGGCGATGTGGCGATGTGATCTAGTGATGTATCGCGTCGCCACATCACATCACCACATCACATCGCCACATCACATTGCCACATCCACAGACACATCGCTACCTCGTCACACCGATACATCACATCGCTACATCGCCACGTCGCGAGATCATCACATTACGCCCGCCTTCCCTCGGCTATACTGTCGCGGCTGGAGGTCACCCGATGAAGCGCACTGTTCTTCTTGTGCTGGGCGTATTGGCCATGTCGGCCGCCGCGTTTGCACAGACACCCGAGGATCCCATCGAGCGGGCGCTGGCTGCCGCGCCGCGTGCGATGAAAGAAGGAGCCACCGTCATCAAGTGGAAGCCGGATGGGACCCACGACACGCTCCGAAAAGGGACCAACCGTTTGGTGTGCTACGACCAGTCAGGCGAGCCCACCGAACAGCCGTTCTCCGTGCAGTGCACGAGCATCGGCAATCTCGAGCGCGTCGCGCAGAACAAGAAGTTCGAAGCGATAAGTGACGCCGCGGCGCGACGGACCGCAATCGAGGCCGCCGAGAAAGATGGAACCCGCGTCAAGCCCGAGTTCGGATCAACGTTTATCACGATGAGCGGACAGGACCGCGCCAGCGCGCGCACACATACGACGATTGCGGTTCCCGGCGCCACTGCGCAATCGATGGGATTGCCCGACAACAACAAGGAAGGCGGCGCGTGGATCATGAACGCAGGGACGACGGGCGCCCACATCATGATTCCCGGTAGCTAGAACACGCGCCGACGATGCGACAGCTTCGCGTGTTCAAACAGGTCTCGCTCGACCGCTACTTTACCGATGCGAACGGCGGCATGAGCTGGGCCCACAAGCTTGACCGGCGCGGGCCTCGTTCACATCGGAGAACCCCTCTGCATAACCTGGAGGCACGCATGATAGGCAGGCGCGCTACATTTGGCTTCGTCGTGGGTGGTGTCGCGATTGCCGTCTGGGCGGTCGGCGGGCACGCTCAGTCGCCGAATTCGTTTGGACGACCGTCCGCTGACACGCCACAACCTGGATCGGCGATCACCGCTGTTCCCGGCTCACGTGCGCAAGGCTGGCTGGCACAGGGACGCTCCGAGGTTCTCGCGCGCCACGGCATCGTCGCCACGAGTGATCCGCTGGCCGCGCAAGCGGGCCTCGAGATTCTGCGGCAGGGCGGCAACGCGATTGATGCGGCGGTAGCGACTGGCGCAGTGCTCGACGTGACGTCGCAGAACGACACCGGCATCGGCGGCGATCTGTTCGCGATCGTTTGGTCGGCCAAGGACAAAAAACTCTACGCGCTCAATGCCGGTGGCTGGGCGCCGGCCGAGTGGACGCCTGCGTTCTTTACCGAGCGGCTCAAAGTGACGCGCGTGCCGAACAACGGCGTCAATGCCGCAACCGTTCCCGGCGCAATCGCTGGCTACGACGCGCTGCTCTCGCGCTTCGGCACGATGACGTTCAAGGAGACGTTCGAGCGCGCGGCGCGCATCGCCGAAGAAGGCTGGGGCCTCGCGGAGCGCCGTCACGCCGATCTGCGCGGCGCCGTCAACGGGCTCAAGGCCGATCCCCACTCGAAGCAGACGTTTCTCGACGGCGAGCAGGCGCCGGCGTTGTACAGCGTAATCAGCAATCCGGGACTGGCAAAGGCACTCCGGCTCATTCAGGCGCAGGGTCGGGATGCGTTCTACAAAGGCGAAGTCGCAAGCGCCATCGTCGCCAAGGTAAAAGCCAATGGCGGGGTCATGACCCTCAACGATCTCTCTGAATTCAAAGCCGAGTGGGTGGAGCCGGTCTCGACCGATTATCACGGCTACGACGTGTACGAGCTGCCCCCGCCGGGCCAGGGACTTGCGGCGCTCGAGATGCTGAACATCCTCGAGGTCTGCGTGCCGAAGCTCGGATTGTCACTGATCAAACTTGGTCCTACCGATCCGATGTACTGGCACCTGCTGGTCGAGGCCAAAAAGCTCGCGTATTCAGATCTCCTCGCGAAGAATGCGGATCCCAAGTTCGCGTCGGTGCCTGTCGCCGATCTGATCTCGAAGTCCCACGCGGCGAGCCTTTGCGGACGAATAAATCCAAACGTCGCGGGCAAACCGGGCGTTGCCGGAGGCACGGAGGGCGGCACGATCTATCTCACGACCGCCGATCGCTGGGGCAACATGGTGTCGCTCGTACACAGCGTGTTCAGCGTTTACGGCAGCCGCGCAACAGTGCCGCCGTATGGTTTCGTCCTTCACAATCGCGGCTCGGCTTTCTCACTCGATCCCAAGAGTCCCAACCTCGTCGCGCCGCGCAAGCGGCCGTTTCACACCATCATCGCGGGCTTCGTGATGAAAGACGGCGAGCCGGTGATGACGTTCGGCAACATGGGTGGAAGCGTGCAGCCCGAAACGCACGCGCAGCACATGGTCAATCTCATCGACCTCGGCATGAACGTTCAGATGACCACAGATGCCGCGCGCTTCACGCACAACCAGAATTCGAACATGCTCTCACTCGAAAGCGCACTCTTTGATCTGATCGGTGCTGCGCTCAAAGCAAAAGGCCACGAGGTGCGCGCGGTCAACGGCGGCGCCGTCGGTGGGTATCAGGGCATTCTCTTTACGCGCGATCCGCGGCTGCCCGCGCCAGTCTTCGATGCCCGCGCGGCACGTGAGGACCTGCCGGTCAACGGTGTGTACCGCGCGGGATCGGATCATCGAAAGGACGGACAAGCCGTGGGATGGTAACGCGCCACTGATGGATAGGCGCCTGGCGTCGAGCACGACGCCTCGCCAGGCTGTCGACTGTTCGCGAGATACCAGACGCGCGACGGGTGCCAGCGAAACGCGCAGCGAACCTGCCTCGCGACCCGGATTGCCCGCAGGCGTAGCGTGTGCGGAAGAGAAGGGACGTCGGTGCGGCGACGCGATTTGGTCGGCCTTGCTGAGCCGATTTGCTTGGCGCGGATGGCCAGGGTCGGAAAAGCGGCGACGCCGCCGCTGCGCGACGCTGGCCATTCGCGACAAGAAATCATCGAACAAGGCCGTACACGCGAAGGCAGACAAATCGCTAGCCGCACGTCCAGAAGCGCTGCGCCTGCGCGCCGCCAGCGCACGACCGTCATCGCGCTGGACTGGATTGCCCGCAGGTGCAGCGTGTGCGGAAGAGAAGGGACGTCGGTGCGGCGACGCGATTTGGTCGGCCTTGCTGAGCCGATTTGCTTGGCGCGGATGGCCAGCGTCGGAAAGCGGCGACGCCGCCGCCACGGCCGTTTCGGTCCACGTCTTTCATCGTGGGCGCTACGAGCAATACGGGCCGGTGCACTCCGGCGGCGGTTCCGCCGCGACGCCAATCGCGCCCACCATCGTGGTGTGCAGGCTGCAGTGATAGTTGGTGCCGCGCGGCATCGACACGCCGTTGCTCGTGGCACCCGGCGCGATATTGCTGGTGTCGAAGGATCCGTCGTTGGCGACGATCCGGTGTGTCTGGCCGTCGCTGTTGTGCCATGCGACCATCTGCCCTTGATTGACGGCGGCGGGGTTCGGCGCGAACGATTGCGCGCCGGTGATCGATCGAATGTCGATCGTCACCGCGTTCGACGTGGTGTTGCCAGCCGGCGGCGTCGTACTCGGACTCGTTGGCGCGCTGTATTTGCCGCCACACGCTGCCGAGAGGATTGCGGCCAGCGACGCGCATGCGAGAATCGTGCGTTTCAGCATAGCGGTTGCTCCTGGGTCGGCGCATCGAACTGCGCAGCAACAACCAGGCCAGCCGGGCCGTGCGGTCGAAAGCCGGCGTTTTGCGCAGATCACGGCCGCCCCGCCGGTGGCGGCTACGATTTTCGTAAGCATTTTCGTGGCGCGTCAGCGCCGGCCGCATGAAAGCGTCGCTATCGTCGCTGCGACCAAGTGGGACCGAATCGATCCGGCACATTCAGGGCGGTAAAGATCCCGAGTGGTTCCACCGTTTCGACCAGCATCGTCCGGCGCGATTCGAGCGCTGAAATCACGTCGGATCGATAGGAGCGGTGCTGCTCGTAGACGAGCATTTCACTCCAGTATTCGATGAGGATGTAACGCGAGGGCTGGCTCTGGGCACGCAGGAACGAACTGCCAAGATACGACCGCGTCTGCCGGTTGAGCACCATCCAATCACCTTCGGATCCGTACATCCGTTCGAACTCGTTCTCGCATCCTTTCTTGACGTCGAATTGCCACATCACCGCGATCATAGAAAGCCCTCGTGTGGCACATATTATTCCGCGTACATGCTCGCGCGCGCCAAGGGTGCGCGGAATTTGTTGCGCCGCTACGGCTCAGCGCAAGACTCCCATGGGATCCAGCTTCGACGCTCGCCGCGCCGGCACGAACGCGGCGCTGAATGCCACGACCAGAAGCAGAGCGATCGACAATGTCAGCGTGAGCGGATCCTGCGGAGCGACGCCGTAAAGACGACTGTCGATGACACGCGAGGCGGCATAGGCGAGGGCGCCGCCGAGAACGAGTCCGGTCGCGACAACGCCGACAGTTTCGCGAAGAATCATGGAGATCAAAGTGCTGTGTTGCGCTCCGAGAGCGATGCGGATCGCGATTTCGGCGGTGCGGCGCACGATGCCGTATGAGAGCACGCCGTACAAGCCGATAGCTGCGAGCGCGAGGGCGACGCATCCAAACACGACGACGAGCTGCGCCGTGGTACGGTCCTGCGCCGTCAACGGCGCCATCTGTTCTTCGATCGAGGCGGCGGACAAGATCGGCAGCGCAACGTTGACGCGCTGGATCGCGTCGCGGACAGCTGCCATTCCCAGCGCACTCTCGCGTTCAGTGCGAATCAAGAACGTCGGCAGATCGAGGGATGATGGCGCATGCCCGGCAGTCACGAAGTAGCGCGGTGCGACATCGCCCCGCAGCGCCTGGGTATGCGCGCTGCCGGCGACGCCCACGATGCTGCACCCCCTCTGCTCGTCGTTGTCGCTGCGCTCGCGAATTCGCATGCCGATCGGGTCGCGGCCGTGGAAGAATCGCCGGGCAAAGGCGTCATTGATCACGCAGACCGCGGCGGTTCCTCCGCGGTCGCTGGCGAGGATGTCGCGTCCACGCCGGATCGGAATTCCCAACGCCGCGAAGTAATCGGGTCCGATCACATCGCGTGCTGAGCTGCGATCATCATCGCCTCGGGCGGTGTACCCTTCGACCTCAATCGTCGCGGACGACTCGCCGCCGCTGAACACACCCAGTTGCGAAAAGCTCGCCGCTCTCACGCCGGGGATTCGGTGCAATGCGCTGAGCAGCTCGCCGCGCAGGCTGTCGCGCCGTGTCTGGTCGCCCTGCTCACGCAGATCGACGCGCACGAGCAGCAGACGTTCGGCGGCAAACCCGAGGTCCGCGCGCTGCAGGTTGTAGACCGTTCGCGCCAGCAGTCCGGCGCCAACCAGCAAGGGGAGCGAAAGCGCCAGTTGTACGCTTACCAGCATTCGGCTCGAACGCATCTGGCGGCGCGTGCCGATCGCGCCGCGGCTCTGTTCCTTGAGCCAGGGTCCCGCGTCCGTCTTCGAGATGTGCCACGCGGGAAGCACGCTGAACAACAAGGCGGCGACGATCGTCGCCGACACGAGGAAGGTCAGCACCACTGGGTCGAGCGCGAACGTCACGTGGAAGTCGGAATCCGATTTCGCCAGCATCTCGACGAGCGCACCGTGAAGCACGTAGGCGATCGCGAGCGCCGCGACTCCGCCCATTGCCCCCAACGCGAGACTCTCGGTGACCAGCTGACGAACCACGCGCCCGCGGCTGGCGCCGAGCGACAAACGCAGGGCGATTTCCGGCGTCCGCGCGGCGCCGCGCGCGAGGAGCAGGTTGGCGAGGTTCGCGCACGCGATCAGAAGGAGCACCGCAACCGCGATCAGCAGCGCGGTCAGTGGCTCAGCGAACTCCGGCCGTCTGGGCGACGCGCCTCGTGCGGCCGGCCGGAGTTGCAGTTGCTGATCCAGAAACTCGCGCCGGCGCTCCGCTGACCACGTAGTGCCGTAGAACGATTGCAAGCCAGCCTGGAAGATCGCGTTGGCCTCGGCCTCCGCTTGCCTCGGGCTGATATCTGATTTGAGCCTTCCGAAAACCTGCAGCCACATCACCTTTTCGGGAGGCGTATCGTGCAGCCGATCTTTGCCGGGCAGCACGTAGGGCTGCATGCGCAGCGGGAGCCACATGTCCGGCTGCTGGCCGCTGGTTTCGCCGATGAAACCACGCGGCGCGACACCGACGATGGTCAACACGGCGTTGCGAATCGTGAAGGTCTTGCCGAGCACTTCCGGCCGGCCGCCGAAGCGTCGCTGCCAGTACTGATGACCGATGACCGCTGCCGGCGTGTCGGCACGGTCCTCGGCCGCTGAGAACACGCGGCCGATGGCGGGTGCGACGCCCAGCACGTCGAAGAACCCTCCTGACACCAACCGTCCGGCTGCTGCTTCCCACGCGCCTCCCGCGAAGCGCAGTTGCCAGGAATTGAGGCTGCTTTGCGACGCCATCAACGCGGCGAAGCTGCTGGCGTGATCGCGCAAGTCCTCGAACTCGCCATAGGTGAGCCACGATCGCGGGCCATCGGTGCGACCATCCCAGCGACCTGTCCAGCTCCCGGACTCGTCAGGATTGGAGAGCATGATCAGTTGCCCGGGTTTGTGAACCCCCGGCAGAGGCGCGTGCAGCACGGTGTTCCAGAGCGTGAAGATCGCGGTGTTGGCACCGATGCCGAGACCAAGCGAGAGGATCGCCACGGCGGTGAAGCCCGGCGATTTGCGGAACCCGCGCAGTGCGTACATCAAATCCTGCTTGACGGTTTCAACGAGCGCGACTCCGCGCGCGTCGCGGCACTCCTCCTTTCGTTGTTCGATTGCACCCATCTCCCGAAGCGCGGCGTCACGCGCCTCGCTTGGAGACATGCCGGCGGCAACGTAGCCGTCGATGAGATGCTCGAGATGGTACTGAATCTCTTCACCGAGCTCGTGCTCCACTCGGCCGCTCAGGAACACTGAACGAAGACGCAGACGAAGCTGTTGAGTCCAGCGCATGTCGGCCTCACATCGGCTTCACAATCAGCGAAATGGCTGCGGAAAGGCGTTCCCACTGCGCCGTTTCGTTCTTCAGAGCTTTGCGGCCGGCGGCGGTGAGCCTGTAGTACTTGGCGCGTCGATTGTTCTCACTCAGCGCCCACTCCGCCTCAATCCAACCCTGCTGCTCGAGCTTGTGGAGCGCGGGATACAAAGCGCTCTGCCCGACGCGCAACTGCTCGCTGGACATCTGCCGGATGCGCTGTGCGATCGCCCAGCCGTGCATCGGCTCGAGCGCGAGCACACGCAAGATCAACAGGTCGAGCGTGCCCTGCACGAGATCGGTCGGTTTGCTGATGGCCGCTCCTATCAGTTACTGACAGGAGCATACCGAGGAGGGACGGCGCAAAGCAACGAAAAACCGTAGGATTGGCGGCGAACAGTGCGCCGCAGGCCAGTCATCCCGCCAGACATCGAAGAGTTCCGCGACCAACGCTGGCGCCGCGAAGCGACACGGCAAGTCGAGACCGCCCTCGACGCCGAACGCTTCATCGAAAACGTCGGGTTTGCCGCCTGCCTCACCGATTGTCGGCGGCCCGGGCCATCGTTGTATGTCGCCGTGTGCGGGCGCCGCGACGCGGTCATGCCGCGCAACGTGCAGAAGGATCCGGAAGCGTCGCTCACGTGGGTGCTCAAAGACGAACTGGTGAAACGCGGCAAGGTCTACTACGCCAAGCTGGCTCGCGGCAAAACCACGTTTCTGGCGCCGCGCATGATTCCGTACTTTCACGCTATCTGGGGAGTGCGCCGGACAGACGAGCACCGGCAGTTGAGCAGACACGCACAGGCCGTCCTGCGCGTGCTCCGCGGCGAGTGGGAGATTGCCACCGCCGATCTGCGTGATGAGTCGGGCGTGAAGGATCGCAAAGCGTTCAACGCGGCGCTCGACGAGTTGCAGGCTGCGATGATCGTGATACCCAGCGAGGTCTACTACCAACCGAAGTTCACGTATATCTGGACGCTTGGCGTGGGACGATTTCCCGAAGCGCTGCGGCGCCGCGTCAATCGTGACGTCGCGCTGCGCGAAATCGCGCGCTGCTTTCTTGCCGGCGCCGGATTGACGGTTCCCGGCGAGCTGGCGCGGGTCACCGGGTTGTCGCGGCCGGACGCGGGACGTGGCAACCGCGCCCTGGTCGCCGAAGGCTACGCGATCATGCACGCGCCTGGTCTCTACCAGTTAGCTGGCTCCGACGGCAGTTACGGCGACCGTTAGGTCGATGATGCGAACAACGAGCACTACAACCGTATCGTTCGTACCGCAAGCTTTGGCTACCTCGGGCACCGAACCACTGCATTGCGCGTTTCGCTCGTCATGATCTCTGCGTTGGTTCAGGGTTGGCGCGTTGGTGTCGCCACAAAGGCCAGCCGCTCGTTACCGCTGGTGAGCCCACTACCTGTCCGCGATCGTTGATGGCGGTGGCGGCACTCGACGAGTCGCCGGGGTAGAGCGGGAGTTCGTGCGTCTCATTCGTGCCGAGGTTCCACACAACCGCGCGGAATTGAAGCTTCTGCGGCGGCGTGCAGTTGATCGGATCGAGCACGAGATTCTCGGCCCAACCTACGACCTGCCGCCGATTATTGGCGCTCGCCGCAAAGCCGTTTTCTCCGTCCAGAGTTGGAAGCGCCGAAAACGGCTGACCTGGTCGCCCACTTTCGATCACCGTCGGGCTTGGCAATCAAATGTGACGTACGAGCGCGCATCGGCTGCGCCGTCGCGCAATAATCACGCGATCGCCCCGCAGAACTGCAGGGCAAGTCTGGCAGTCTCCCGCGGACGGAGGTGTCGATGAAGGTGCTAATCGGCTTGGTCGCGTCTCTCGCGCTGTTACTCCCCCCAACCGTCGTCGCGCAAACCGTTGGAGCGACGACGGGCGCCATCAACGGCAAAGTCACCGATCCATCCGACGCCGTGCTGCCGGGCGTCACCGTCGCAATCTCGGCGCCGCAAATGCAAGGTAGTCAAACCGCGATTACCAATGAGGAGGGTAGTTACCGGTTTCCCGGAATTCCGCCGGGCACTTACCGCGTGCAGTACGAATTACCCGGGTTTGCCACGGTCGTGCGCGGAGGGATTCGCGTCACGCTTGGCTTCACTGCCACGCTCAACGTCACGATGCAGGTCTCGAGCGTCGAGGAGACGGTCACCGTGACCGGCGACTCGCCGGTGGTGGACGTCACGTCCACGAAGACGTCGACCAACTACGACTTCCGGGAGCTCGCCTCGATTCCAAGCGCGCGCGACATGTGGGCCATCCTCGCCGAGTCGCCCGCCATCACGATGGCGCGCATCGACGTCGGAGGCAGCGCCGCCGGCACGCAAAGCGGCTATCGCACGTATGACGCGCGCGGCGGACAGAACCGCGTGATGATCGACGGTCTCGTCACGACGGAAGGCGACGGGGCGATCGGGGTCTATGTCGACTACGGCGCCTTCGAAGAAGTGACCGCCGGCACTGCGGGACACGGAGCCGACATGGGTCAGCCTGGCGTGCAGACGCAGATGATGATCAAGTCCGGCGGCAACGAGTACCACGGCTCGTTATACGGCGACTATCAGAATTCCAGCCTGCAGGCCACAAACATCACGGACGAGCAAGTAAGCCGCGGCGCGCGCGACAAAGACGTCAATCGCATGGAGGTTTACTACGACTTCAATGCCGATGCCGGCGGCTACATCAAGAAAGATGCTCTATGGTGGTACGGGTCGTTCCGCGAGTTCGACACGGAGGTCAACGAGCCGCGCTTTCCAGTGCGGCCGCATCAGACGCGACTGCGTCATTTCAGCGGCAAGGTCACCTACTCACTTGCGGGCAACAACAAGATCATCGGCTCGATGATGCGTACGCTCAAGATTCAGCCGACGCGGCTGGATGCGCGGCGCGCGAACAACCCCATCAATCTGACGGAAGAATCCACACAGCATCAGCGTCACTGGGCGTGGGTCTACAAAGGCGAGTGGAACAAAGTGGTAAGCGACTCGACATTCGCGGAAGTGCGCGGCGGACAGTTTGGCTACGACTGGCCGCTCATTCCGAATACGAATGTCGGATCGCGAATCGAGGATCTCAGCAACAGCATCGTGAGCGGACCCAACCTGAATCGCTTTCAGGCCCGTCGTCGCGATCAGGTGCTGGGCAGCGTCAGCTACTTCAAGGATGGCCTCGCCGGCAGCCATGATTTCAAGTTTGGCGGCGAGGTGTTCCATGAGACCTTCACCGAAGAATTCATGCCCGATTCGTACGGCAATCTGAGCGTCTCCTACCTGCGCAACGGCACGCCGTCGGAAGTCGATCTCCTCGATCCCGGCAGGATCGATGCGACCTTGATGACGTATTCGTTGTTTGCCAACGACACGTGGCGCGTGAACAATCGGCTCACGCTCACACCAGGGCTGCGCTTCGACCGCTTCATCAATTCGCTGCCGGAGCAGGAGCATCCCGCCGGCCGCTTCAGCGCGACGCCAATCACCTTTGCCGCAGTCGACGACCTGGTGAGTTGGAATCTGGTAGGGCCGCGAATTGGCATCACCTACGATCTGTCAGGGTCGGGCCGCACAGTGTTGAAATTCAACTACGGCCAGTATTGGTGGAATCCGAGCAACGATATTTCAACACCGGCGAATCCAAATCGCTCACCCTGGTTCCGTCGCTATAGTTGGAGCGACGTCAACCGCAACGGTGTTTGGGACGAGGGTGAGCAGGTTGGCAGCCCGCTGATGACACAAGGTGGTGTTGCGAGTGCGGTCGTCGATCCAGACCTCGAGGACACGTACACGCGTGAGTTCTCAACCTGGTTCGAGCGTGAACTTGCCGCCAACTTCGGCGTGCGGACCGGCTTTGTCGTGCGGCAGATCCGGAACCAGCGCGCCAACGTCGATGCCAACCGTCCGTTCAGCGCCTTCGATACGCCGGCATCGTTCGCCGATCCCGGTCCCGACGGCGTCGCCGGCAACGCGGACGATGGGCCGCGGATCAATGGCTTCAACCTCAACGCGTCGCGACTCGGCCTGCCGACGTTGACGACCGTTGCCAACGTCCCAGGCGCGAACGGCGATTACTACACGCTCGAAGTCAGTGCCAATCGCCGGATGGCCGGACGCTGGTCGTTGCGCGCGTCGTTCAGTCACACCTGGAACTACGATCACGCCACCATCTACGCCGGCAATACAGTGCGGCAATATGCGTTGCCGTACACCCCGAACGATCTGATCAACACCGATCGTGAGGACGGCGCGTTCCACTTCACGAACTGGACGGCGAAGCTGATGTCCACCATCGAAGCGCCCTATGGCATCCGGCTCACGCCGATGCTGCGGCATCAGTCGGGTGATCAGCTTGGCCGTATCGTGCAGGTCGGATTCAACTACGGCACGCAACCGGTCCTGTCCGAACCGCTCAACGCCAACCGGCTGGATCACACGACGCTCTGGGATCTGCGCGCGGAAAAGGTCTTTCGCTTTGCAGGGCGCTCCGTCTCCGGATTCGTCGACCTCTACAACATCACCAACTCGAACGCGGAGTTCCGGCAGATTTATGTGTCAGGAAGCTCGTTCGGGTTTCCCACCACCATCATCTCGCCGCGCATCGTGCGATTCGGCGGGAAGGTGGACTGGTAACGCCGCGGCGTCGCCGCTGTCGCCTTCGGCCTTGCGCTCGCCGGACCTCTGGTACTTTGGAGTACCCGAGGTCCGGGTACTGCCCTTGACCATGCCCGCATGAAAAAACAATATCTCGATAGCGCGCGGGGCATTGCATACCGCGCCGCTGAATACCTATTGGTGGCCGCCGGTTTGTGTGTGGCGACGGCGTTTGTCACCTGGCCGCACGCCCGCCTGTTTACCAGCCACGTCGTGAGCCACATCGACCCGTTGCTCAGCATGTGGCGGGTCGCGTGGTTCTCGCACGCCATCGCGAGCGGCGAACCGCTGTGGCACGCCAACATTTTTTATCCCGAGCCCTATACCTATCTGCTTTCGGACGCAACGCTGCTGCAGGGGGCGGTGGCGGCGCCCGCGCTCTGGATCGGAGCGCGGCTACCTGTGGTCTACAATTCGCTGCTCCTGCTTGGGATGGTGTCTTCAGGCGTCGCGATCTACTGGCTGGCGACGAGTTTCGGGATCGCGCGTTTGCCGGCGTTCGTCGCGGCGATCGTTTTCGCGCTCGCACCCTATCGCATCGAGCACATCATGCACCTCGAGTTGCAGTGGGCGGCGTTTGCAGCCGTGGCGTTTGGCACCCTTTATCGGGTGTTGTACACCCCGCAATGGAAATACGGAGTTGGCCTGGGCTTATCAGTGTGGCTGCAATTTCTGTCCAGCGTGTACTACACGATTTTCCTGCTGCCGATTCTGATTGTGCTCGCCGCCGCCTCGATAAGAACGTTGCCCGATCCTCGCCGCACGATTCGTGCAGGGGCCGTGGCCGCGGCGCTGTGCGGCACCCTGACGATGCCGATTGCTCTGGTGTATGCAAGCCAGCAAACCCGAGTTGGACAGCGGCCGATCAGCGACATCACCTTCTACAGCGCGACGCCGCGGAATTATCTTGCATCGCCGCCCTCCAACACCTTGTACGGCGGTACCGCCGATCGCTTCGGCTCCGGGGAGAGGCGGCTGTTCCCGGGTACGCTCGCCCTCCTGCTGGCGAGCGTTGGGCTGTTCTCCCCGCGGCGCCGTGTGGTCGCGGCCGCGCTCATCGTCCTGCTCCTGTCAATCGACCTGTCGTTCGGCGTCAACGGGTTGCTCTATCCTCGTTTCCTCGACTGGTGGCCGCGACTCCATGGCTTACGGGCGCCGGCGAGGTACGCGCTGTTCGTGCTGGCAGCGGTCGCTGTTCTCGCGGCTCTCGGAGCCGAGCATCTCATCCAGCGGGCGCGTCTCTCGAAGGCGGGCAAGCGGCTCATCGTGGGACTTGCGATCGCGGCGGCGTGCGTGGAGTATCGGTCGCCACAGCTCAATCTTCTGCAAGTTGACATGAACGCGCCGGTGTACACGTTTTTGCGCCAGTTGCCAAGCGGCGTGGTGCTGGAGCTGCCACTACCCGAGCATTTCGGCGACACGGGTTTCGATGCCGATTACATGTATTGGTCGACAACTCACTGGCGCAAACTGGTGAATGGTTACAGCGGCTACTATCCAGCGTCGTATGGCGCCACGTACGCGCGACTTCGATCGCTGCCCGACGCAGATTCAATAAGGTTCATCCGCCAGCTTGGTGTTCGCTACCTCCTGGTTCACCTGACGTATTTCGAGCCGCCGAGGGGAGCAAACCTCGTTGTGCAATTGCACACGCGGCACGAGCTGCGATGGCTCGGCTGGTATCGCGACTGGGTCGGCCAGACGGCCGTCTTCGAGTTGATACCATAACGGCGGAATTCGCCGTGCCACGCTTCGCGATTCCGCTTCGCTTGACGCCCGCCCGCGGGCTTGCCGTTGTCCTGATCTCGTTTGCCGTGGTCGCTACGCTGGTGGTCGCCAGCGAGCGTTTTGCCGAGCCGGCCGGTCTCGAATGTCACGACTACGCGAATACCAGCTGGCACGGCGCCGCGTTTCAGACGCGGATCGAGCGCGACTTCACCACTCCGTTGTTTGCGACGCGACCGGCGGGCTTTGTTCGATTCTTCAGCACCGACTGTCGTGGCACGCTCACGATCGGGCGATCTGGCGCGTTCTCCGTACTCCTCATCTCCCACAACCCGGCGGAGCTGATCATCGATGGCCAGCCGGTGCTGCAGACTCGCGGGTCGCGGCTCGAGTATGCGCCGGGCACCGTTGATCTCGCGGCCGGACATCATCAACTTCGATTCCGCTACGCATTTGCGCTCGACGGCGACGCGCCGGAGCTGCTGATGTCGCCCGCCGGCCGCTCACTGCGTCCGTTGAACGGTGCCGACCTTTCGCAGCAGCCTCTTTCACCAGCAGCGTCGGTTGTCCTGCGCCTGCCGCCGTACGTGCCCCGTGTCGTTCTGCCCGGACTCTGGATTGCGCTCGTGCTTTACCTACTGCGCGTGCCTCTCGCGGAGAGGCTTCGGCGGGCAGGCGCTCCGCTCACGAGCTGGCATCATTCGATCGCGTCGAATGCGCGTCGATCGCTTGCCGTGCTCGTGACCATCGCTGTCGCCGTACGCGTTGTGCTCAGCGCCGGCACCTACGGGATTCTCTGGCCCGACTCCGTGCAGTACTACGACACTGCACTTTCGTTTCTGCGCGGCGATTTCCTTGCTCACAATCTGATCAGCACTCCACTATTCCCCGCGTTCCTTGCCACGTTCGTCAGTATCGGCACCACGCCGGAAGCCGGAGCGCTCATGATTGCCGCACAGCGCGCGCTCGCCGTTGCCGCAACAATTCTCGTGTTTCGCCTCGCCGGCGAAGTATTCGACAAGACGGTTGCTTTCTACGCGGCACTGCTCTGGACGGTCTCGGCCCTGCAGCTCTATTACGAGACCGTCGTGGCAACCGAAGCGCTCTTTGTTTTTGTGTTGATTCTCACCATCGTCGCGGCGGCGCGAATGCTGCGAACTCGATCAGTGACAAGCGCGGCGCTTGTCGGGCTGATGTGTGCCGTGGCGACACTGACGCGCCCGGTGGCAAAAGGCCTGGTGCCAGCCGTACTTGCGGTCATGTGGTGGTGGGGTCGTGAGCGAAAGCGTTTGATCCTGCCATCTCTCGTGCTCGTCGCCGTGTTCTGCACGAGTGTTGCGCCTTGGATGTACGTCAATCGACAGACATACGGCTTCTGGGGAATCAGCCGCGGTGAGGGATTGTGGTTGTTTCTCCGCACCTTCGACATCGACGAGATCGATCCACCGGCTACTACCAGGTTTCCCGAAGTGAAGCAGGTTCTCGAAGCGCTGCGTCCGACGCATCCGTACCTGCACTACGCAGTTCGTGACGAGCTCAACTATCAGCGTGGCTATTCGGCGTCTCAGGCCGACGAGGTGATGTTCGGCTTCGCGCTCGAGGCAGTCGCGGCGCACCCAGTGCGGTTTGCCGTTGGCACCGTCAAGCAGCTCGCCTTGTTGCTCGTGGCTCCGTATCGCAGCGTGCAGATCTGCGACGCTGTCGAGGGCCCCTACTTGTGTTCGGAACGCGGCGCCGACTTGTCATTTCGCGCGTTTCCGAACACGCCTCCACCCGATCGCAAGCCGCTCAAGACGGCGATTGCTGCGTACTTTCGCGTTGCGTACTGGGTGCTCCCGCTGCTGTGGCCTTTTGCAGTCGTGGGGATGGTCCGAGCATTGCGAGAACGCCACGCGCGTACCGACCTTGCCGCGCTGCTGGTGATCACCGTTCTGTATCTGACCGTCGCGACCGCGCTGTTCAACACCGTACAGGATCGATATCGGCTCCCTGCCGATGCATTTGCAATCATGTTCGCCGTGGCGGAGCTGCGGCGTCTTGTCCACCGGCCGCAATCGAGTTGATACGCTAGGTGCAATGAACATTGTCATCGCCAGAATGCTCGTGCTTTTGTGTGTTCCCGCTGTGCTCGCGGCGCAGGTGTCGGAACGTCCCTCGAATCTCCTTCCGGAGGACGCGACGAAGGCGCTTGCGGCCAGCCTCGAGGCCGCGCGCGCGCATGCCAAACACATCTGGCGCGACACCGCGCCGCAGAGCGATCACCACGTGAATGCGTACATAGAGATCCCGCGCGGAGAGCGGCGCAAGTTCGAGTTCAACATGCGTACGAACGCGCGTGCCGTTGATCGCGTGATGCCCGCGGAGGTCGGCGGCTACCCGGTGAATTACGGATTTGTGCCTCAGACCGTCTCGTACGACGGGGATCCGTTCGACGCCTTGGTGTTGGGTCCCGCGCTTCCGGGCGGACAGGTCGTGCAGGGTCTGATCGTCGGATTAATGATGATGGAGGACGAGAAGGGCGCCGACTCCAAGGTCGTGCTCTCACCAGTGCGCGCCGACGGACGTCCGCGTTATCAACTGACCGCTGCTGAGCAAGAACGTATTGCGGCGTACTTTCGGCGATATAAGCGTCACGAGCCAGGCAAGTTCTCGCGCGTCCCAGGCTGGAGTTCCGCCGAAGATGGTCAGGCGCATATCACGATGACACACACCTTCTTCCGACGCTGTCGCGGCGAGGCTGGTCGGCCGTGCCGTTTATAAGATCAACAACAACGTGAGCGGGAGTCGCCGATGGACGCTGATTGCCGCGATTGCGGCGGCGCGGAGTTTCCGCTCCTCGTCCGCTACAAGGCCGTGGTGGATGGCACGTCGGGCGACACCTTGCTCGACGCCGTCGACTATACTGAAAAATTCAGCCGGTTATTGCCCAGCTATCCGTCAAGGGGGTTTCGTCGTGATGCGTACTTTGTTCGCAATTGGTTTGGCAGCGGCCTTGGTGGCAGGACCGTCGGCGCAGACGCCGGTGGAACTGAAGGTGGGTGACCCTGCTCCCGACTTCACGCTGCAGGGCACTGATGGCAAGACGCACAAGCTCTCGGACTACCGCGGCAAGCAGGCGGTTGTGATCGCCTGGTTCCCAAAGTCCTTCACACAAGGCTGCACGATCGAATGCAAGTCGCTGGCGGAGAACGGCGACAAGATCAAGAAGTTCAACGTCGCCTATTTCATGGCGAGCGTCGACACGCTGGAAGACAACACCAAGTTTGCAAAAGCAACCTCGGTGAAGCTCGGGGACAACGTCGTCGAAAAGAAGGAAGCTGACTTTCCGATGCTCGCCGACCCCACCAAGGAAGTGGCGACGAAGTACGGCGTCCTGAATCAGCGCGGCGTCGCCAACCGGTGGACCTTCTACATCGACAAGAACGGTCGAATTGCCGCCGTCGACAAGGAGGTACGCCCGGCGACGTCGGCAGAAGATATGGTCGCCAAGCTCACTGAACTCAACGTCGCGACGCGATAAGGTCCGACACTTGTGTGCGAGCCGGGTCGTCCGCTTCTTCGTTTCGGCGAAGGAGCGGACGGATCCGAGCGCCTGCTTCGACGCCCGGCGTTCCCACCTGTTGGCAAAGGTCGCCTCCTTCCCCAATTACGTTGTGTCGACAATCGTGGCCTCGCGGCAATGCGACGATTGCGGCCGCAGCAGGCGATGTTCGAGCGCTCTCCCCTTGGGCGCGCCATCAACTCACGTCAGCCTTGGAGGATAATACGCAGACCGACGGCAACACCCGACAGACAACGTTGGCTGCGCGCAGGGCCGCGGGTTGCAATCGGCGCAATCGCTTGCGTCCGCACACTTCGCGGGAAGGAAGCTGCTGTGTCGGGCATCGAAACCATTACTGCCGCTCTCGTGGCGCATCGCGAAGGTGAGCCGGGCGCGTTCGATCGGCTGATTGAGCTCATCTACCCTGAGCTGCGGCGTATCGCCCGCGTTCAACTCCGGCACTGGCGGCCAGGCGCGCCTCTGGACACGGGAAGCCTGGTTCACGAGGCCTATCTCAAGCTGGTCGATCAATCAAAAGTGGACTGGCAGGATCGCAATCACTTCTATGGGATCGCGGCACGGGCGATGCGGCAGGTGATCATCGATTACGCACGGCGGCGCATCAGCCAGAAGCGAGGTGGCGGCGCGCATCCCCTGGCCCTCGACGAACGCGAAATCGCCGTCCATCAGCAAGCCGATCGCCTCATCGCCCTCGACGAGCTGCTCGCGGGACTGCAGCGGCACGATCCACGACTCCTGCAAGTGGTGGAGTGCCGGTTCTTTGCCGGCTACAGCGAAGATGAGACTGCGCAGATTCTCGGCGTCTCGAGCCGCACCGTCCAGCGCGACTGGCTGCGAGCGAAGTCGTGGCTGCGGCAGGCGATGAACCCAACCGTGGACGCAAATTGAACGAGCCCGACGATCCCGACGCGTTCCTGAAGCCGGGCGGGGCATTTGATGGTCCGCTGTGGCAGGAGTTGCTCGCCGAGCCGAGCGCGCTCGAGCCGGGCGCGCGTCTGGGCCCGTATGAAATACGTGCGCCGATCGCAGCCGGCGGGATGGGAGAGGTCTATCGCGCCTACGACACCCGGCTCGCGCGCGAAGTGGCACTGAAGGTGCTGCCGACGCACGCAGCCGGGTCGACCGATGCCATGGCGCGATTCCAGCGCGAGGCCCGGGCCGTCGCCGCGCTGAACGATCCGAACATCCTTGCCATTCACGATGTCGGGAGCGAAGGTGACATTCACTTTGCGGTAACCGAGTTGCTCCAGGGCGAGACGCTGCGCAATCGTCTATCCCGCAGCAAACCGCTCCCGCCCAGCAAGGCGATTGAGTACGCGATCCAGATCGCGCGCGGCCTCGCGGCCGCGCACGAGCGCGGGATCGTGCACCGCGATTTAAAGCCCGAGAACATCTTCATCACCGAAGCGGGTCGAGTGAAGATCCTCGACTTTGGTGTTGCCGCGTATGAGGGCACGTCGGCCGCCGAGAACGACGCCACGATGGCGCCACTCACTCGACCCGGCCTCATCGTCGGCACCATCGGCTACGTCGCACCGGAACAGATCCTGGGAAATCCGGCCACGCCGCGCTCGGATCTGTTTGCCTTTGGCGTAGTGCTGTACGAAATGCTGGCGGGAACGCATCCGTTCAGGCGAGCAACCACGCCGGAGACGCAAACAGCGATCCTGCGCGAGGATCCGGCGCCGATCGCACAGAAGGTCCCGGGCGTCCCGCCTACTCTCGTCCGGATGATCGACCTGTGCCTGCAGAAACACCCGCCGGATCGACCTGAATCGGCTCGTGATCTCGCGCTGTTTTTCGAAGCCATCGGCAGCGCGCCAGCGGCCGTGCCTACAACCGGTGGCCTGCGCGCGCTCGGGACATCGCGGCGACTGCGAACGTGGCTCGCGATCATCTGCGGCCTTCTCGTCGTGCTCACCGGTGCGACATGGGGGTTCGTGCGCCTGACAGCCAGCCGCGCAGTCGGTGAGGTCATCGAAGCCGACTTGACCCGCGCCGAGCGAGTGGTCAGGCGCTTGCACCGAGAACACCTGCAACGCCTCGCCCTCACCGCGCGGCTCGTCGCGTCGTTCCCGGAACTGCGAGCGCTGTTTGCGACCGACGCCGCGACCATCGAGGATTTCCTGCTCGGGTTCCAACAGCGGATTCCGGGTACGCCTGTCCTGGTCGCGTTAGGAGCACAAGGCACCGTCCTCGCGCGAACGGACGATGCCGGCCGGCCGCCAGATGCCGGGGGCGAAGAATGGCTTGCCGCGCTCGTGACGAATCAAAGTGAAGGAACAGTGCTGAATGTCGACACCCGGCCCTGCCTTGCCGCCGCGATCACGTCGGAAGCCGGCGGGACAATTTTCGGCTACGTGGTTGCCGCCGAACCGATCGATCAGACGTTCGCCGAGGCTGTAAGTGAGGCGACACAGGACGAGGTCGTTCTGTTGTCCACTCAAAATGTTCTCGCTTCGACGCTTCGCGATGCGCAGACGCCCTGGCGCTCGCTCGAGGCATGGAAGGCTGACAAGGGTCGCTCCAATGGTTTCATCGACGTGGAGATTGGCAATCAGCGCTATGCGGCTCGTGAGATTGCGCTCGCGAGCGATCCCGCGGTGTCGGCGATTATCGTAAAGTCGAGAGATGAAGCAATCGGGCCGTATGTTCGCATCCAGCGTGGACTCGTCGTGATCGGAGTTGCGGCGTTGGCGCTTGTGCTCCTGGGCGGTGTTTGGTTGTCGAGGACGCTGACGGGGCTAGCACGTGAGGGAGCTAGGAACTAGGAACGAGGAACTCTAAGAACGAAGAACGAAGAACGAAGAACAAAGAGCTAGTACACCGTAACAGAAGTCATGTTAATATGCGCGCCATGTCACTCTCCGGCAAAGGAGGCACATGGCGAATATCGCGCGCCCTCTCGTGTTGTCTGAGGATGAGCGCCACGCCTTGGTCGGTCTTCAGCGTGCGCCG
>JBKPDL010000106.1:0-20444 GCA_046727855.1 Acidobacteriota bacterium | reverse complement strand
CGCGACGCGGGCACCGGCCAGGAAACACAGGCTCGCGCCTACATCGTCGGCAGCGACGGCAAGAGCTACACGCCCCATGAGGGATTCCACCGGATGGTCGTGGTCACCGGCGACCACTACTTCCATGCGCCCGGCAGCTTCACCATCGAGCTGCCGGCGGGGCCGGCGACGATCGAGCTGACCCGGGGCTTCGAGTATCAACCAGTACGGCAACAGCTGCAGGTCGCGGTGGGAGAGACCCGCACCGTCGAGTTCTCGCTCAAGCGGCTGATCGATATGTCGGCGCAGGGCTGGCATTCGGGGGACAACCACCTCCACATGAACTACGGCGGCATCTACGAGGCAACGCCGAAGTCACTGATGCTCGAGGCCGAAGCCGAGGACCTGCACGTCGTCAACGACCTCATCGCCAATCAGTCGGGTACTCGCATTCATGATCTCGAGTACTTCGAAGGGAAGCTGAACGCCATTTCCAAGACGGACCGACTGATTTACTTCAACGAGGAATACCGCCCGAGCTTCGCCGGGCACATGGCGCTTCTCAATTTGAAGAAGTTCGTATGGCCCCAGTTTCTGGGCAACCAGGGCACGGCGCTGCCGGCGCAATATCCGCCGAACGATCACATCCTCGAAGCGGTGCACGCGCAGGGCGGCGTCGCCGGATACGTGCATCCGTTCCAGACGCCAAAGCGTCATCCCGAGGAACAGGACTACAGCGGCGCCCGTGAGTTTCCCGTGAACGTGGCGGTGGGTAACGTCGACTACTACGATGTGATGTGCATCTGGAGTGACGAGTACATCTCGGCGCAGGTGTGGTATCGGGTGCTCAACCTCGGGTTCCGCGTCCCGGCCTCGGCCGGCACCGATGCGATGACCAACTACTGGCGCGCGCCGGCGATTGGCACGACCCGCGTCTACGTGCGCACGCCGGCGCCGGTGGATTACGAGCAGTGGATCGGCGCCATGACCGCCGGGAGATCGTTTATCACCAATGGGCCGCTGGTTTTCATGAAGGTGGACGGGCGCGAGCCGGGCGAAGAACTGAAATTGGGGCCGGGAAACGCTTCGGTGCAAGTCGAGGTCGAGGCGCGATCGATGTTGCCGATGGAGGCGCTCGACATCGTCCAGAACGGCAAAGTGGTGCAGACCTTGAAGCCGACCGATCCCTATCACGCGAAGTTCAGCGGGAAGGTGCCGGTCGAACAAAGCGGCTGGATCGCTGCGCGCGTGACCGGTCCGGAGCGGCAGCGCCTGCTGATGGACAGCTACGTCTACGCGCACACCAACCCTGTCTACCTCGTGAAGGACGGCGCCCGCCCGCGATCGCCGGAAGATGCGAAGTATTTCGTGCGATGGATTGATCGCGTGCTTCAGCTGCTGGAGGAATCGGACGCCTTCGACACGCCGGCGCAGAAGCAAGAAGTGCTGCAGTTGTGGCGGCGGGCGAGGGGGATCTACGCGGGAATGGCTGGATAGGGTCGAGTTCAGGATATGAATCCAGAACTACACCGCCGCCCGCGAAGTACCGGTTGTCTTCTACCCTTAACCACGCGCCCAGGTTCCCGGACGTGCCGAGGACGCGTTGCTACAGTCAGACGGCGACTTGGAAGACCGCACACTTGTGCCGGTTGAAGGTCGTAGGTTGATTGTTCCACGAGTGGGAGAGCTGCATTTTCGATATCAGTTGCCGACCGGCGAGCTGACAGACACCAAGAACATTCTTAAGGGATTCCCGATGTGCTCACCGTCGTCGGAAACTTCTTCGGCGTTTATCGACGCGGTTGACGGGGCGCTTCGAGGTTGGCTCTCCCTCTGACGTCTGTCACAGGCACGGCTGAACCCCACAACACGTCAGCGCGCGGTTTGGGCGCTACGTTGGCGCGCGAACCTGCCCACGCGCAGCATCCTCGCAGCTCCGATCGCCAGAGGCGCCGCAGCAACAGTCGACAGCGCGCCGATGCTGACCTCGGAGCGCAGCTGACCCGGCGGCAGGAGGCCGGTGGCGAAAAACAGCCCCATACTGAAACCTATCGCCGCGCTCAAGCCGATGACGATGAGCTCTCGCCAGCCGATTCGGTGCGGCAGATGCAGACCGATGACGGTCGCGAGACTGGCGCCGACAAGCACCCCGAGCGGCTTGCCGATGATCACCGCGATGGGTACTCCCCACGTGCCGAGTTCGAGTGCGCCAAAGGGTACGCCGGCGTTGACCAGTGCGAAGAAAAACACGGCCGCTTGCGCCGGATAGCGTGCCCAGTATTCAAACCGATTCAGCGTGTCGGTGGCATCTGGCGATGCATCCACGAAGAGCCCTGGATCGCGCAGCGCGTGCGGCAGGAACGGGATGATCGGCATGAGCGCGAGTGCGGCATTGAGCCCGCTCCAGAACAGCGCCCCCCAGGCGAGACCACCCGCGGTGATGAGATAGGGCCAAACGCTCGTGACGCGCGCCCGTCGTAACGCCCTGGCGACGAGCATCGCTGGAATCAACAGCAACAGGCCGGCAAGGTGGATCGGACGATTGACATTGAACAACGCGAGTGCGGCAACGCCGAATGCATCCGAGACGAGACCGAGGAGCAGAAGAAATGGGATCGCCGCATGTCTGCCGAACACGATCCGCGCGACGAAATAACTGACCGCGATGTCCGTCGCGAGCGACACCGGCCAGGCGACCTCCAGCCTCGGCTCGTCAAGCGCCGCGACCGCGCGCACATAGAGCACTGCCGGCACCGCGGCCGCCGGAATGGACGCCACAATGGGCAGCAACGCTTTTCGCCACGAGTGAAGGACTCCGCCTGGCGCCGTCGCTTCGACAACCTCTTTCGTCATTACGGCGAAGAAGAACACCATGGCGACGTCATTCACCGCAAAGGCAGCCGCAAGAGTGAACCGATAGTAGCTCTCGCGCTCAATGTTCACCCACGCGAGTGCGATTAGCGCGCCGACTGGCAGCAGGAGGAAGTGCTCGATTAGGAACGATGAAACGCGAGGAACGGTGCCTCGCACGCGACGCGGCCGTTCGTGCCCCGTTTCATCGTGGTTCATAACGTTATCGCTCGAAACCGTTCAGCGCAGTGCATTTGCGGCGCGGTCTGCCGTATGTGTCGGCGGATCGTACCGAAATCAACTGACCGTCCCGCGCGTGAGATGACCTGGCAGTACATCTCGTCGCCGGCAACCTCGACGAATATAAAGCTTTGATCCTGATTGAAGTACGCAGGGGGTGTGCGCCGGTGGCTGCATGTTGCCCTTCCGCAACTGCCCAGCTGATCCGGAAACGAAGTATACACGTGGTCGTGTCCCTGGAGCACGACGTCGACACCGTACTCGATGAAGAGCGGTTCGAGCCGCAGGCGTGCGGTTCGAGCCGCAGGCGTAAGTCCACTGACGAACCGTGGCGAGCGGCGTTGAATACAGCGGATTCTTGAAGTGGTTGCAGTCTTCTCGCGCTGTCTGCAGCGACGTCTCCAACCACGCGCGCTAATGAAACAAGAAGTTACGTTCATCGAGCTCCGCCGAGTATCTGGCAAACGTCCACCGCGCCGGGCGGGCTGTGGGTCGCGACCAACCTCGGTAAACCCGCGGCGTTGATGGGGACCTAACGACCCAGCTCACCTGCCGGGCCGCACGGGGGAGCGTTGAGTCGCGAAACCCCCTACATGCGGTCCCGGTCAAGTACAGCGCCTGGTTCGGGGGGCCTTTAGTTCGCGGCCGTTGATTCGGTCAACGCCTCAGTCGTCCGCCGGCTCCGTGAGAGTGGGAATTGGCAGCTCCGGCTTCGGTCGAGGGGGCGTTCGGCGTCGGTTCTCACGGTCGCATTGATTCTTGCTGAATCGCCCCGTTGAATCGAGACTAACCGAGATGAAGGGAGCTTCCATGAAACGCGCAGATTTCCCGGCTCCGGCAGAAGGGATTCTTCTGACCCACTTCCTCACAGTGGCCAACGTCGATCGATCCGCCGCGTTCTACACGGGCGTTCTGGGCGGACGCATCGTCGGTGGCGGAGAACCAACATTCATCCGGCTCGCGAACTCTTGGGTGATCCTCAATGTCGGCGGCGGGCCCACCGACGACAAGCCAGACGTCATCCTTGCGCCCCCTAACAATCTGCGCCGAGCGTCCGCCTTCATGAATATCCGTGTGGCTGACGTTCGCGCCTGTTATCGAGACTGGTCGGCGAAGGGTGCCACGTTTCTCACACCGCCAAAAGATCACGGCGAGGAGATCCGCTGCTATATGCGCGATCCCGACGGCTATCTCATCGAAGTCGGTGAGTCGACTGGAATTCTGGAGAAGCTCGAATAGGATCTCACCGCGCTACTTCTCGACTCCACTTGAGCTCCTAGTGAAGGAATGTCAAGCTGCACTCAGCGCCGATCGTGTGGCCTCTCGTCGCGAGGCGGAGCGGCTGCGAGCAAGACGATCCTAGATCGCGTCGATCGAGGCAAGGGCGTACACGACGATTCGCTGCAGAAAGCGATCTTTGACTGTTCGCGGAGCATCGAGCCTCATGCGCTCGAGGTACGGTCGCGCCTCATCGGGGACGTCGATGATCTTGCGCAAAGCGGCTAGTCCGGGCACCAACTCCTTCTTGTGCTTGGCCGCTCGTTTGAGACGTTCAAGCGCCTTCTTCAGCACGATCTCCTCGTGTGTTAGGTCAGTCCCGAAAGGGAGGGAAGGGAACAGGCCGCTCGCGCGATAGCGCGACAACACGTGATCGAGCCGCTCCGGCGTATTGCCGCGACACCACTCGGGAACCTGGTAGCGTGTGCCGACCTTGCCGCCCCGTTGCGCCTCCTGCAGCAATTCACGCTGAAATCGAGAGTCGGAAATCTGGATGAGCGCTGTGGCGACATCCTGAACTGTGCGGCCGCGCACATCGGCGATGCCGTACTCTGTGACCACGATGTCGCGAAGATGGCGTGGAATCGTCACGTTACCGTAAGTTGTGCGGATATTCGTCCGTAGCGCACCATCATCCTCACGCGTGCTGCGAATCAGCAGAATGGATCGGCCGTCGTCGAGCGCCTGCGCCATCGTGACGAAGTTGTACTGTCCGCCGACGCCGCTGACCACGCGACCATCCTCCAATGCATCGGAGCTGACCGAACCTGAGAGCGTGATGACGAGACCCGTGTTGACGAACCTTGCGTCCTTTCGCTGTAGTCGCTTCAACTCCTCCTGACCATAGAGCTGGTTGACGAACCCAATGCCGGTCATGCAGAACCGTTCCCGATCGCGGCGGTCCATTCTGAGGAGCGTCTCGTAAAAGCGCTCAGGACCCAGGAAGAAGCACGCGTGGGCGACGTGAGTCCCGCGCAGGTCTTCGGCGGTGCCGCCGGCATTTAGCCGACGCTGCACCGCGACGTCCGAATGGACTCTGCGCTTCAATACGCCACAGCGATAGAGCTCCAGAAACCCGTGGACCAGCATCTCGGTGGCCGCATAGAGGCCCTGCTCGAATCGCCCAGTCCCGCCTACGTGTTCGATTACATCGCCGAAGCGTGCGAGGACAGCGGCGTCTGAGAGCACGTTGAGATAGACGTCGTTGTCCTCGTGGCGCAGCTTCAGCACGTAGGTGATCGCATCGCCGAGCGCCCCGATGCCCAGTTGGAGCGTGCCGCCATCCCGGATCAGCGCGCTGACATAGAGGGCGATCAGGTAATCGGCGGTGCTGACGGAGGGATTCGGAGGCGCAAAGAGGCGGAAGTCATATTTCGGGTCGTCGACAATGGCGTCGAAGTAGTCCGGTGACACAGCCGCGTCGCCGTACATGAATGGGAGGTTCCTGTTCACCTGGGCCAGGAGTGCGACGTTCTCGCCGCGACGGGCTGTCTGCCGCATCTGCGGAGCTAGATCCAGCGTAAGATCCGGATTGCAGCTCAGACTGATCGCGCCGCCTTCGTCCGGGGCTTTCGAGACCAGCTGCGCGAGCACGTTGATCCCCGCGTTCATGAGGTCGCGCACGACGTGCGTGTAGTTGCTGCTCACGTACTGCTGCTGGGCGAGAGCGCAGTTCAGAACGCTTCCTGGTTGAAAGTAGAACTCGGTGACGCGGATGTTATCGGGCAGTGTTCCCTGCCGGAGGGCATCGACGTACGCAAGTTCGGGATAGCCGCCGAAGAGCCGATCCGCGAGCGGCTCGATGAAGCGCCGCTCGAGTTCCCCGTGTGCACGCGGCCGGGCAAGCGTGAGCGCAGTAAAAATGTGCAGGTCGAGCCGCGGATCTTCGCGCGCACGACGGAAGAACTCGTTGACTAGATGGTTGGCCTTGCCGAGGCCGAGCGGCGTACCGAGCCGAATGCGCCGGCCAACGCGCTCAATCGTCGCATCGACGCATGACTCGACATCGGTGAAGAGCGTCTGCCATTCGATCATGGCGTTTTCGCATCGCGTCGTTTCGCGCAGTCATATAACAAGCAGGACAGCAATCTGTCTCGCGATCAATGGTCCTCGTGTATCGGGAGGCTCCGGTGGCTCCTTCACCGGTTGGCGGTTCGGGTTCGGTGGGAGGCGTGTCAGGAACCTCGTCTCGTTCAGGTTTCTTGTCACGCTCGTCATCAATCAGCTCGCCCTTCCGGCGTGGTAGTTTCTGATCACGATTGCGCGGCGGCCGTGGCTCGTGAGTGCTCGTCATTGGATCATCTCGAATCCCCAGCCGCTCTGCTTAGCGAACCGGATACCAATCTTTCCGCACGGTCCGCGGTCGAGGCTGAGACCGCCGCCTCTGCGTTGTTGCCGCCCACCAGACCTCAATGCCACATCGCGGTGGCATTCGGTTGCGGACGTGACGGATAACGCCAGATGAGCCGCAGTTTAGTCCCGGCGGGCCGCACTCTGACGCGGTACCTGCGACCGCTGCCGTGGGTCACGCGCGGCATGCGGGCGCTGTGCGTGTCGTGTTTGCCGACCACGGACGCGACTCGCGGCCCGCTATACCGGCGTGGGGCACCCTGGCGCACCCGACTGTGTCGGATCGACGAGCCCGGTGAGCCGCTGTCCATCACTGGCACCATCAGGCGCGCGGTTGATTGCGAACCGGTCGCCAACGCCACGCTGGATGTCTGGCAGACGAACGCAAGGGGCTTTTATTCGAATCTCCTCGGCCTCGACGAACCCTCGAATCCTCGTGCATTCAATCTGCGCGGCCGGCTGATGAGCGACGACAACGGACGCTACCAGTTCGAGAGCATTCTCCCGGGCAGATACCCGCTGTTCTGGCCGCTGACCCGGCCACGCCACATCCATCTCACCGTGACGCACCCCCAGTGCGAGCCACTGACGACGCAGATCTTCTTCGAAGGCGACGAGTACAACCGCTGGGATCTGTGGTGGCGCGAATCACTCACAATTCACCTCGAACGCGCCGCGATGCCTGGATCCGGCCGCATGGGTCATCGCGGTGTGTTCGATATCACGCTCCGACAGAAGCTGAGCTGATTCGTCCCGGAATCGCGATTGCTCCACGGCACCTGCGCCCGCGGCGCGTGCGCTCATCGTGCTCGCGTCGGGTGACGGCAAGCCGATCAACGTGATTGCCGGCGAGTTCCACCTGAGCGCCCAACGTCTGTGGTCGTCGCGCTTCTTTCACACGAGATCGATTGTCTCGGCCATGCGCTTGATCGATCGGAATCGAGCAGCCACTCCATGTGCGTGATTGATCCGGATCGAAAAACCGCGCGAGCCTTGTCGCCGCTTCGGGGGCCACGTCAACGATGCCGATATCGTCGCCAAAACAGCCTGCTGCGCAGTAGCTCGGGTAACCCGCTTTTCGCGGGCCGACACATGCGTTCCGATTGGCCGGACAATCCGCAGGCTTCCCCGAGCCGCCGAGGGCGGTTCACCGCATCCAGCATCAATGGATTCGGCCTTGTTCCCCTGAGGTGCATCGTTAGTGGTAATGATGGGAGTTGTCCCTATTACGCAAGAGGCGGGCGTGGTCGAGCCACCGGCCGCTTAAAATCGATTGAGGTCTGTAGACGTGTGGCTGAAGGTTGCGCTGCCTGGGACCACTGAGTGGTCACAGCACTCAGAACGGGCCCGCGAGACACTCCTCGACTTCTTGGATGATGTCTATGCATCACCCAAGGAGTTCCTCGTCTTCGATGACGGCTACAGGACCTGGAGCTACACGTACGAGCAGGTGAGGGGCGCCGCCTACACGTTTGGAGCGCGTCTGCGCAGTGAGGGAATCGGAAAGGAGGAGAAGATCATCCTCTGGGGTGAGAACCGTCCCGAATGGATCGTTGCGCTCTGGGGTGCCCTGTCGGAAGGCGTCGTCGTCGTGCCGGTCGACTACCGCTCGTCGGCCGACTTCGTCCAACGCATCCAGCCTGTCGTACGACCGCGCGCCTTGCTCGTTGGCGAGGACGTCACGCTCGGTACGGCCATCGATGTTCCAGTTTGGCGGCTGACGGAAATCAATTGGAGCGCGAGCAACCCCCCGCGCGACCGTGTGCCGGTTGATCCCGGCGACACCGCAGAAATCATCTTCACGTCCGGTGCGACTGCCGAACCGAAGGGTGTCGTCATCACGCACCGGAACATCCTCGCGAATATCGTCCCGATCGAGCGGGAGGTCAGCAAGTACCGACCGCTCGCCTGGCCGTTTTCACCGGTTCGCTTCCTGGATCTGTTGCCGCTCAGCCACATGTTCGGCCAAGCGATGGCGGCTTTCATTCCGCCGATGCTCACGGGCGTCGTCGTGCTCATGCGCGGCTATAACCCCCGCGAGATCGTTCGCCAGCTCAAGACGCGCCGCATCTCCGTCCTCGTGTGCGTGCCAAGATCCTGGACGGCTTGCGCGAGTATGTGATGCAGCAGTTTCCCGAGACACGAACAGCTCTCGAATGGGAGAAGGCGCGCATCTCCATTCCACGCCGTCTGTGGCGGCACCGCCAAGTGCATCGGCAGCTTGGCTGGAGTTTTGGAGCTTCGTCGTCGGCGCGGCGCCGCTGGAACGCGAGCTCGAGGAGTACTGGTCACGCCTCGGCTATGTCGTTGTTCAGGGATACGGTTTGACGGAAACCGCGCCGGTCGTCACGGTCAACCATCCGTTCAAACCTGGTCGCGGCACGGTTGGTGCGCCGATTCCGGGTGTGGATGTGAAGATTGCGCCGGACGGCCGAGATTCTCGTACGCGGCAAGAACGTCACACCGGGGTATTACCAGGCGAACAAGGAGACCGCGGAGACGTTCGAGGACGGGTGGCTGCACACGGGAGATGTCGGGGAGATCGATCAGTCAGGACGACTCGTCGTTCGCGGCCGCAAGAAGGAAATGATTGTGACCCCCGAAGGGCTCAACGTCTTTCCCGAGGACATCGAGCGTGTGCTCAATGATGTGGGAGGCGTGCGCGAATCGGCTGTCGTTGGCGTGACTCGCGACGGTGAAGAGCGCGTGCACGCAGTGCTCGTCCTGGAAGCTGGTGTCAATCAGGACGATGTCGTGCGTCAGGCGAATGCCAAACTCGAGGAGCACCAGAAGATTCGCTCGGCCTCGATCTGGACCGAAGATAGCCTCCCCCGGACGGAAGGCACGCGGAAGCTCAAACGGCGTGAGTTGAAGCGATGGGCTGAGATCGGAAGTGCACCGGCAGAACGTGCGCGCCCGGCTGCGCAGCGCTCCGTCGCGTCGATCGTCGCCGAGCTCGCGCATCGCGATCGCGTGACCGCTGAGACCACACTCGACGAGTTGGGCCTGAGCTCACTCGAGCGTATCGAGCTCATGACCGCCCTCGAGGAGCAGTTCGACACGACGATTGATGAAGGCGAATTCTCAGGCGCCCGAACCGTTGGCGATCTCGAATCCCTAGTGCATGGGGGCACAGCGGTGGGCGCAGGAACATCCAAGCCCGGTGAGGCGGCCGCTGCGCCGTCGGGCCGAGCTGAGGTTCGGCCTCGTCGTGGCGAGCCGATGACGTTCCCCTCGTGGAACCGGCGTCTCTGGGCACGTGCCGTTCGCCGTATCAACCTGGCGACCTGGATCCTGCCGCTGGCCCGTGTGTTCGCGTGGATTGAGGTGCAGGGGCTCAAGCACCTCCAGCGCGTGGACGGCCCGGTGATTTTTGCGTCCAACCATCTCAGTCACGTGGACACGCCCGCAATTCTCAGTGCGCTCCCTCCGCGCTGGCGATACCGCATGGCGCCGGCAATGGCGAAGGACTTTTTCGACGCGCACTTCCATCCCGAGCGGCATCCGTGGCGGAAGGTTCTGGCGCTGCGAACCGCCTACTATCTCGCGGCGCTCGTCTTCAATGCGTTTCCAATCCCCCGCCGCGAAGCCGGCACGCGAGAGACGCTGCGGTACATGGGCGAGTTGGTCAGTGATGGTTTCTCAATCCTGATCTTTCCGGAGGGCGAGATCTCGCATCGTGGAGGCGTGCTGCCATTCCAACCCGGTGTCGGGATGTTGGCCTCGCGGCTCAACGTGCCGGTCGTTCCCGTTCGGGTAAAAGGGCTCGACCGCGTGCTCCACCCGACATGGCGCATGGCACGTCCGGGTCCTGCATCGGGGAGCTTCGGAGCGCCACTTAGACTCCGGGGACAGGGCTATGCAGCACTCGCCAAGCAGGTGGAGGATGCTGTGAAGTCGCTTTGATATCCCGCGGACGAGTTATGAATGCCGGGCCGCCGCCGACTGGAAGAGGTCGGCACTGATCTTGGACTACGCATCTGCGTCATGGCTCGCCAGCCGACAGCCTCAAGCGCTACTTTTGTCGGAATCTGGATCCTCGTCGCACTGGCGACGCTCTGGTTTCTAACTGCGGCCTGTCGGCCGCTTGATGGCACCATGAGGAGAACAGTGACACCCACTGACGGATCGCAGGTGGTGATGATCACCGGCGCGTCGGCGGGCGTCGGACGCGCAACTGCTGTTGCATGGGATTGGAACATGGCTTGCGAAATACCGAAAGCGCAGATCAGCCCGCCCGGTCGTCGGTTCAGTCGGACCGTCGCAGCGTTCTTGCACCCGAATTCAACTGATAGCAAGCGCCACGCCGAGCTGTCGCCATGGAGAGTTTGAGCACACTGCTGCAGCTAAATCGACGCGATGAGAAGCCACGCGCAGCTGGGCTCACGGAGATCCGGGGGCCGTACTACTCGGTTGTCGGCTCGCGCTATCTCACGGATCTGCTGGACACCATGGGGACGTATGTAGACAGCCTCAAGTTTGCGGGAGGCTCCTTCTGCCTGATGCCAGAGGCAAGCGTGCGGGAGATCATCGAGCTGTGCCATCGCCATGATGTCCTCGTGTCGACCGGGGGATTCCTTGAACGTGCGTTACCGCTGGGACCGGCTGTCGTCGATCGCTGTCTCGATGCGTGTCGCGCACTAGGCTTCGACACGATTGAAGTGTCTTCGGGCTTCGTCACCGCACCGGCCGACGACTTGTTGGCGCTTGCACAACGTGCGCTCGATCGCGGTTTTCGTGTCAAACCGGAAGTCGGCGTGCAGTTCGGAGCCGGAGGTGGATCATCGATCGAACAACTCGAGGCAGAGGCGCCGCGAGCAGCCGATGATGCAATCCGAATGGCCGAGCGTTACCTGGGGCGTGGATTGCCGTTGGTGATGATCGAATCCGAGGGACTCACGGAGAACGTCCGCACGCCGCGTCATCACATCATCGCGAAAATCGTCGCGGCTCTCGGCATCAGTCGAGTGATGTTCGAGGCGGCGGACCCGGCAGTGTTCACCTGGTACGTGAAGACCTATGGTCCGGATGTCAACCTGTTCGTCGATCACAGCCAGATCGTGCAGCTCGAGGCATTGCGTGCAGGTCTTTGGGGCACCTCCGACGTATGGGGACGTATCGTCACCTTCAAGCCTTCGTGAGAACGATGGAGAGACAGCATGCCAACATCGCGACCGCAGACAGCGTTCCTGGCGGCTGCTCTGGTACTGCTGGTGCTGCCGGTCTTGGTGATGCTGGGGCTCAGTGCACTCGGCATCGCCGCGCATCTCGGAATGATGGACCAGACTGGTTTCGCGCCTCGTTCGTACGACGCGCTCATGAGCATCGTTTCAGGTTAGGCTGACCTCGCTGTATTGCGCTTGCAGGAACATGGACGTGCATGATGAAGATCCTATTGGCGATCGACGGCTCGGCACCATCACAGAACGCGATTGAGGAAGTGGCGCGCCGCCCGTGGCCCAGCCCGAGCGCGGTGCGCATACTGTCGGTGATTCAACCCTATACACCGCCCGCGACAGAAGTCGTTCTCGCTTCCGCAACGTTCGAAGAGATCCGGCAACAGCAAGCGGCTGACGCCGAGCGGTTCACGCGACAAGCGAGTGAACGAATTGCGTCTCCCGGCTTATCTGTTGAGACAGCAGTTCGCGAGGGCGATCCGCGAACCGCGATCGTCGACGCTGCGGACGAATGGCACGCGGACTTGATCGTGGTCGGATCTCATGGACGGACTGGCCTCGAGCGGCTGGTCCTGGGCAGCGTGGCACAGGCTGTGGTTGCCCACGCACATTGCTCCGTGGAAGTCGTTCGGCGCCGAAAGAAGGCATGACCAGCATCCAAGAGCCCTTCCGGACTCAAGGGAGGCGTCCGTTGTAGTTTCCGGACGCCAAAGCGCGATCGCGGCAGTATTGAGTGGCGACACCACTCGACTGGGCAGAGCTCAGCCGTCTGCGAGACGCACAACCCTATACGATAAGACGATCGGCCGTCGACTGGCGCGAAAGGGTGACCCATGGAAAGACATCGCGCAACGCGCGCGCGCCATTCGCGAAGCGGAGCAGCGACTCGACGCGCTCGAGGCGGCGCTCGTGCCCACACGTCGGTAAGTTCCTCAACGAGCCGGAGCACCACGCCGTCACTCGACGAGGCCCGGCCGCGCATCGACGCGCTGCGTGAAAGCATCCGTCGGCACGACCACGCATACTACGTCCTCGATCGGCCCGAGATCTCCGACGAAGAGTACGATCTCCTGTTTGATGAGTTGCGCCGGTTGGAGCAGGTCTACCCCGAGCTGGTCACGCCAGATTCTCCGACGCGACGAGTGGGCGGCGCGCCGCTGCCCGCGTTCACGCAGGTACGACATGCCGCCCCGATGCTGAGTCTCGATTCCGTGACCACACCGGATGCCGTTCGCCAGTTCGATCGCCGGATCCGCCAGTCCCTCGGCGAGCGTACGAAGTATGTGCTGGAGCCGAAGTTCGATGGGCTGTCCCTGGAGCTGGTGTACGAGGACGGTGGTTTCGTCCGCGCGTCCACACGCGGCGATGGCGTGCGCGGCGAGGACGTCACACAGAACATCAAGACGATTCCCGCGCTACCGCTTCGGCTTCGAACGGGTGCCGCAGCCGTGCCACGCGTCCTGGCCGTTCGTGCCGAGGCGCTGATGCACATCGACGACTTCACCACTCTCAATGCGGCGCTCGAACGCGACGGCAAACCAGTATTTGCGAATCCACGCAATGCCGCAGCGGGTTCGATTCGCCAGCTCGATTCGCGAATCACGGCGTCACGGCGGCTGAACCTGGTGGTCTATGACGAACTGGTCGTCATCGATGGCGGGCTACGGCTTGACACGCATTGGGAGGTGCTGAACCGCTTGCAGGACTGGGGACTCCGAATCGCGCCACTGGCGAGGCGTGCCGCCACGGTTGACGACGTGCTGGCGTACCACCGAGAAGTGGAGGCAAAGCGCGATTCGCTCGGCTACGAGATCGACGGCATCGTCGTGAAAGTTGACGACGTCGCCGGGCGCGAACGACTCGGCGTGACCGCCCGGCATCCGCGCTGGGCCCTGGCGTTCAAATTCACCGCTCGCGAGAAGGAAACCACGATAGAGGATGTCGTCGTGCAGGTCGGGCGCACCGGTGTGCTCACGCCGGTAGCCGTTCTCGAACCTGTGCAGATTGGCGGAGTCACCGTCACGCGAGCCACGCTGCACAACCGGGAGGAACTGGCCCGGAAGGATCTCCGCATTGGCGATCGAGTGCGGGTGGTCCGCGCAGGCGACGTGATTCCCGAGGTCATCGAGCGGGTGTCACGCGGAGAGAAACGCGGGCGGTCATTCTCGATGCCGTCGACCTGTCCATCATGCGGCACGCCGGTTGTTCAGAACGGCCCGTTCGACGTGTGTCCCAATGGCTTGGCGTGCCCCGTGCAGCTCAAACGCACGATCGAGCACTTCGGCTCGCGAGACGCGCTCGATATTCGCGGGCTCGGCCGTGAGACCGTCGATGCGTTGGTCTCCTCCGGTCTCGTGAGGGACGTCTCCGATGTGTTCGCGCTACAGGAGCGCGATCTCCTCACGCTCGAGCGGTTCGCACAGATTTCCGCAAGCAATCTCGTTCGAGCGATCGAACGGGCCAAACGGCCGGAGCTCTCTCGGTTCCTGTATGCGCTCGGCATTCCTGATGTGGGCACGCAGACCGCGCGCGACCTGGCGGACGGATTCGGCACACTCGATGCGCTGCTCTCGGCGGACGAAGACGAGGTGCGAAAGGTTACCGGCGTCGGTCCGGTGGTGGCCAGAAGCGTCGTGCAGTTCTTCAGGCAACCCACCACTCGGAAGGTCATCGAGCGGTGCGTCGAACGGGGTCTCGAGATCGCCGGAACAGCGCGTCCGCAGGAGGGCCCGTTCGCGGGGAAGACGGTCGTGTTCACGGGAAGTCTCGCAACCATGCCGCGAAGCGACGCTGAGGCCTTGGTACGCCGGCTCGGCGGGCGCACCGCGGCGTCCGTGAGCCACAGTACGGATCTGGTGGTTGCTGGAGAAGAACCCGGCTCGAAGTACGAGAAGGCCCGCGAGCTCGGGATTCCGATTGTCACGGAAGACGAATTCCTCAAACGTGCGCGGGCGAAGTGAGGGAGGCGATATGACGACCAAGGCTGATGAACAGGAATTGCTACACGAACTCGTCACGATGACTCGCGCCCTGCAGAACGAAGAACCGGCTTCGGTCCACCGACTCCGGACAACTCTTTCGCTCGTGGATGAACTGGCGAATCATGCTCACGTCGGCAAGATCGCTTCCGCGGGCCTCCTGCAGATTCGGGAGAGAATTCCGAAGCTGGGAGAGGTTCGACTCAGCGCCGTAGTCCGTCCACCGCACGGGGTCCGAACCTCATGTGACGGAAATGGTAGTTGTGAGCTGCCATGTCGGTGGCGACTTCTCCCAGGACCGGCTGAATACGCCGCGTCATCGAGTGAGTCGGTTCTAGATCGACGGAATCTCGATCACCGTGCCGGCGTTGCGCAGACGCTGCACGAGCACGTCGCCTAATCCCGTTGCGGGCGTCAACACACCCCCGCGTGCGCGGCCGCCGGGCAAAGCGTCCGCGTCGAGCGCGAGCGCCAGTGCCGACTCGCAGACAAAGACCGTGGTCGCGCGATTGCCGGGATCACCGTTGTAACGAATCAGCCCACGCATCCGCCGGCCATCCTCGGCGAGTCCGAGCAGGTCGCACGTAAACCATCCTTCGTCCATCGTCTTGACTGACGGTCCCGTGCCCGGCTTCGGCAGCAGCGGTTGAACGAGCCGACGCGTGAGCGGCTGCTTCAACGCGGCGAAGAGAAGTCCCAGTCCGGCCGACGCAGCGAAGGCTCTGGCGCGGGCCAATGGCGGGTCATAACGCATCGCCTCTTGATAGACGAATCTCGTTCCGTAGGACTGTTGCCACTCCTCGGCAAGCATGATGCTGCGACGAACCACCTGCATGTTGGTCGGCGCCATCACGAATGGTCCAATCCACGTCCCGAGCGCCGCATCGTACTGCGGCTTCCTGATCAAGCGGATGCGTCCGTCGCGTTGCTTCGACGTCGTCTCCGTGTTTGCGCCGCGCGGAGCGTTCAGCATGTTCAAGAGCGAGGCGACCGTCCCACCGTTGAGACCACCGCTGAACCGGAAGTAGGCGCGGACTTCGGCGCATGGGACGACCATCGAGTCGCGAATGTAGCGCGCTATCAGCATCGCCCCAAGATCCGATGGAACTGAATCGAAGCCGCAGGCCGGAATGATGCGCGTGCCGTCCGCCGCCGCCCGTGCGTGATAGCGGTCGGCGATCTCACGCATCCATGGCGTCTCGCCGGTGATGTCGACGTAATGCGTGCTGAAACGAACGCAGGCGTCCACGACGGGAGTGCCATAGATCGCAAACGGACCGGCGGTGCTGAGGACGATGCGCGAACGTGCCGCGAGGGCGTCGACGGCAGGTTGATCTTGACTGGGTGCGACGATCAGATCGCTGTCGGGCAAACGCGCGCCAGCCGCCGCGCGGGCCGCTTCGAGCGTGTGACGACGGGGACCGGCAATCGCCCAACGGAGATCCGACGGCGCGTGCGCAGCGAAGTACGCCACCGTTTGGCGCCCGGTGAAGCCGCCGGCGCCGTAGAGGATGACGTCGTAGTCGCGGTCGGCTGCGCCTGAAATCACACTGACAGTCTAAACACCTTGCTCGCTGAGGCCGCGAGCCACACTCAGATCTGTTGTTCCCACAGCATCGCGTCCCGCGAGCGAAAGTAGCGCAGTTGCGCTACGGCTGCCCCGGCCCTTCGCTTTGCATGTCGGCGATCTGCGCGTTGGTGGTGTCGTCGGCTCGACGCGGCGCGCCACGCCTCTTGTGAGGGTCATTGGGCAGATCGCCGCCCAGTCCCTTGCGACTCCCGTGACTCTGCGCGCCGAAGCCGCCCGTTGGCGGTGTGGGCGGCGGAGTTATGCCGCAGTTGTTTCTGGAATTCATGAATTCGCAGCTCCCCCTGAAAACGTAGTCGCCAGCGTTCCCGAGATGTTGCTGCGCAATGGCGCCCAGCGTGTCGCCGACCTTCACGATATGCGTCTTGTCGACACCTGGTGGAAACGCGGCGGGTCCTGTCACCTAATCCCAAAAGTCACCGCGCGTCCGTTGGTAATCGAAACATTTCACCGACGCGCCTCTTGAACGCTCTCCGCAATCGTTTGCTGCGGGGGCTTCCACAACCGCAGCATGACGAGCGGCGGGCCGAACGCCAGCACGGCGAGAATCACCTCGGCGGGGAGAGAACTGACGTTGGCTACGAGCCCGACGATGCCCGCTCCGAGAATCCAAGCGGCGGCAACGACCCGTTTCATGTGTTTAAGGTCCATATCTGTCACTGTACGCCGCCATCACCGTTGACGCTGTTCCGGATTGCACACCTGGCTGCAACGGCACGTGTTCCGTCTCGAGCCGGGATTAGAAGACCCGGTGTCTGTCAGCCGTGTGTCGTCCGCTCCCGGGGCGGTCGTGAAACTCAGGACTGCGCGCGCGCGTAACGTCGTCGTCCTCTGCTCGCGGCATGCTCGCGATCCTCTGCGCATCGATGCCCGGCCTTTCAAGAGACCCTTCCTTCGTCACGTGCGTGTCGATGCGCGGTGACGGCATGTGTTTGGTGAAGAATCTCGTCATCAGGACACCTGTGCCTTTGCGCCGAATTGGGTGGCGGCGTACGCGGCGGCCGTCGCCAGGCGGTCGGCGCTCCACAGCTGACCGCATCTGGCACACCGCCAGGCGCCGCCCTCGGCGACCGCCTGACCCGTAATGGTGGTGTCCTCCGTGTGACAGAGCGGACAAGTCGGCGTTGGCAACGCGTCGCGCTCGAGAGGTATGAATTCGACTGTTTTGACGGTAGTCATGATGATTGCGATTGTGACAGGTCGAGCCAGCGGCGTCTGTCCCGTTCTGCACACCCGGAGGGTGCGTTGCGGCGGTATCGTTGCTCCCATGGGCACAACCACGACCGGTTTCAACGTGCAGGCGTTTCTCGACTGGACGGGGCTGGCGAAGCGAATCGTGAAGTATCGACGAGACGAGGTGATTTTCGCTCAGGGCGATCGCGCAGACAGCGTCATGTACATCCAAGAGGGCGGTGTGAAACTCTCGGTCGTCTCCAAGACCGGCAAGGAGGCCGTGGTGGCGATGTTGGGTCCCACCGATTTTTTTGGCGAAGCCTGTCTCGCAGGGCAAGCGCTGCGGATCGGGAGCGCCACCGCGATCACGCCGAGTAGCGTGCTGCTGATCGCCAAGAAACAGATGGCGAAGATTCTGCACGAACAACACGCGCTCTCCGATCGTTTCATTGCGCATATGGTGTCGCGCAACGTCCGCATCGAACAGGATTTGATCGATCAGTTGTTCAACTCGAGCGAGAAGCGGTTGGCACGAGCGCTGTTGCTGCTGGCGAGCTACGGCAAGCAGGCGAAGCCGCGGCCGGTGGTCGCCAAGATCTCTCAGGAGACGCTGTCGGAAATGGTGGGCACGACCCGATCGCGGGTGAATTTTTTCATGAACAAGTTCAAGAAACTGGGCTTCATCAATTACGACGGCAACCTCAATGCGGGCATCCAGATCAACGACTCGCTGCTGAGCGTTGTCTTACACGATTGAGGGCGATGCAGTACCATTGGCATGAGACCCGAAGCGCCAATGGCGCGGAAGTCGCAACCGCCGTTCGATGCCCACGCGTTTCTCGAGTCGGCGGGAGTTGGGAAACGAATCGCCACTTTTGCGCGTCGCGACACCATCTTCTCGCAGGGCGATCCGTGCGACACCGTGATGTACGTGCAGACCGGGGCGGTCCGCCTGTCGGTGCTGTCGCACGCCGGAAAGGAAGCGGTCGTGGCCACCCTCGGTCCCGGCGACTTCCTGGGCGAGGGGGCGCTTGCTGGTCACCCGGTCCGTTTCGAAACCGCCCGCGCCACGATGGCGACGACCGTGCTGGTGATTCCACGGCGCGAGATGGTTCACCTGCTGCACAGCGAACATGCCTTCTCAGACCGGTTCATCAAGCACATGCTGGGGCGCAACGCCCGTCTCGAGGCCGACCTCGTCGATCAGTTGTTCAATTCGAGCGAGAAGCGGCTCGCGCGCACGCTGCTCTTGCTCGCGCGCTATGGCAAGGGGAGTAAGCCCGAGCGGGTCCTGCCGAGCGTGTCCCAGGAGACCCTTGCAGAAATGGTCGGCACCACGCGGTCACGCGTGAACTTTTTCCTGAACAAGTTCAGAAAGCTCGGGTTTATCGAGTACGACGCGGACGGCCTCACGATCAATCCTTCTCTGCTCACGGTCATCGTTCACAACTAGTCGGCAATCGAGCGCCAGTCACACGCCCGCGACTCGCTCGATGCCGCCGCTGCTGGTGTTCAATACGGAACAGGAAACAGACGACGTTGCCGATATAGTGGAAGGCAATGACCGAGCCTCATTCGTCGCCATCGTCCGTATGGGAGTACCGGTCGCTGTACCGGTATTTGGACAACCGATTTGCGGACACTGTGGTCCTGACCTTCGCGCAGATCGAAGGCCTCCTGGGGTTCGCGCTTCCGGACCTGGCGCGGCTTCGCAAGGACTGGTGGGCCAATCCCGAGGCAGACGCTGTCCCGTCCTCGCAATCGCGTTCCTGGATCGAGGCGAGCCGAACCGCTGCACCGAATCTCCTCGCGCAAAGCGTCACGTTCGAGCGTGTCTCGGGCTGAGAGCCTGCTGCATCGCGAGCTCCGCTCGCCAAGGAAGACACATGTCAAGACGTAATGGCGATCGCGCCAGGTTCCAGAGACAGCGGCAGGCGCGGTTGCTGCGGCGAAAGCGTGTCGCGGCGTTGATGCAGAGGCTCAAGGTCTCGAGCGCCGCTAGTGCCGCGACCGTCCCGGCCGGAGTGAAGACCACGTGAAATCGCGCACGACCGAGTCGTCGGCGTCGCCTGTCACGCCGGAGAACTGCCCTTTCTGCAAGTCCACAGACATTTCGGCCCCGAAAAACAAAGTCAACGCCTCGACGTATTGGCGCTGTGAGTCGTGCGGCCAGATGTGGAATGTTGCCCGGCATCAGGAATTCCGGCAACCTTCGCGCTGGAACCGCAGCTACTGACCGCGGTCAGTTCGGCTTGAAATTCGTTCGCTTGCAATCCCGTAGTGTCCAAAAATCCGTGTCGTTCGCCAAAATGTCATCGGAGCGCGCTTCTGTCAAAGTCGATCGTACTAACTGTGGACGAACGGGCAGGTGGCCGTGCGCGCATTCCCTCACGCGTCGGCGCTCCACGATCTGTCAATTCGCATTTCCCACAGAGCGACGAGACGAACCCGGCCTGCGCCGTGTCGCCTGCCGACTGGACGCATATCTGGAGGATGAAAGGGCCAGGACGTTACGCCGCCCGGCGCTCGTATCGCTGATGGAAGCCGCCAACTTCGGAAATTGCGACGATGCGTCCGACGCTCGCCGGTTGCACCGGTCTGCCGTCAGGCGTGTCTTTGCCCAATCCGAGATGCGTCCGACTTCTGTGGTTGTGGTTCTCGAAAACTCGATCCGGTGTCGCGCCGGCGCGAGAGGGGCGGGTCCGTTAGCGGATCGCCTCAAGGATGGTGCCCAGTCCGGTGACTCGGGAACTCCACGAACCGACCTGGCAGTGTACTTACCTTCGTTTTCCGACGAATCGCGGACAGCGCACCACTTGCACTCACGCCAGT
>JBKPDL010000105.1:0-19872 GCA_046727855.1 Acidobacteriota bacterium | reverse complement strand
GCGGGACGGAGGTCGCTAGCCGGGACGGAGGTCACTAAGCGGGACGGAGGTCGCTGAGCGGGACGGAGGTCCGCGTAGTGTACGATTGAGCGTTACGCATGCAGCCCGGTACCTTCGACTCGCGTGAAGACGGCGCTCGCTCACGCCATGACGACTGGCCATGAGCGACGGAGGCAAGGGTCGGAGTCGAATGGTCTGGAGCGTCGGCAAGCTGCTCCTGCTCGGGGGCGCGCTTTTTGCGACCTATTTTGTGTTTGCCGGCATCGCCATGCGCGTGGCGGTGCGCGCCCGCGAGGTGAGCGTTCCCAGCCTCGTTGGCCGTAAACTCGAGGATGCGGCGGCGTATGCCGCGCAGCAAGGCTTGACCCTCCGGATCGACGAAGCGCGGCGACCGGATGCCTCGGTGCCGGCTGGACACATCCTGGGCCAGGATCCTTCGCCCGGCACGACGACCCGCCGGCAGCGCGGCATTCGTGTCTGGGTCAGTGGCGGCCCCCGCGCCATCGTTGCGCCGCGCCTGGTTGGCGAATCCGAACGCGCGGCGCAAATTCGACTCACACAGGATGGCCTCAACACCGCGTCGCTAGCTGAGATCCGTGACGCGGACTATCCTCCGGGTGTCGTCGTGGCGCAGGACCCTCCGCCTGACACACATACCGCGGAAATCAGGCTGCTCGTCAATCGCGGTGAAGATCGCCTGACCTATGTCATGCCCGACCTCATTGGCGTCAACGGCGATCGCGCGGCGGATCTGCTCCGCGCACAAGGCTTCCGCGTCGCGATTGTGTCCCAGCAGTCGGCGCCAGGTATTCCCCCGGGCGTCGTGATCCGCCAAACGCCCGCCGGCGGTTATCAGGTGCATCCCGGCGATGCGATCTCGATCGAGGTGAGTCGATGAACGTGCGCGTGGCGCCATCCATCCTCTCGGCCGACTTCGCCAATCTCGGCGCCGAGATCGCCGCCGCCGAGCGTGGCGGCGCCGACCTGATTCACGTCGACGTGATGGATGGCCACTTCGTGCCAAACATCACAATCGGACCGCCGGTCGTGCGTGCGATCAAGCGTGTCACGAGGGTTCCGCTCGATGTCCACCTGATGATCCAAGAACCCGATCGTTACATCGACGACTTCGTTGACGCGGGCGCATCGATGATCTCCGTTCATGTCGAAGTGCTGCCCCACCTTCATCGCACGATCAGCTACATCAAGAAGCGCGGCGCGAAGGCGGGCGCCGTGTTGAACCCCTCGACGCCGGTCGTCGCGCTCGAGAATGTTGCCGCCGATGTGGACTTCGTCCTGGTCATGTCGGTCAACCCTGGCTTCGGCGGGCAATCGTTCATTCCTCGCAGCATCGACAAGATCCGAGCCGTGCGGGCGCTGCTCGACGTCTCCGGTAACCCCGGACCGGTCGAGGTCGACGGCGGCATCGACCTGACCACGGTCGAGCTCGTGGTCGGCGCCGGCGCTGAACTCCTGGTCGCCGGCAACGCCATATTTGGCGCCGGCCATCCCGAGAAAGCGACGCGCGATCTGAAGCACGCCGCACGCTCCGTCATGGCTGCGCGAGCGCAGCGGGCCTGATGCCGGCCCCGGCGTCCACGTCGATTGTGCGCGTCCGCTACGCTGAAACCGACAAGATGGGCGTTGTCTATTACGCACATTACTTCGTCTGGTTCGAGATCGGCCGCACCGATTGGCTGCGCGAAACCGGCTGGACATACTGTGAGATGGAAGCCGAAGGTCTTTTGCTGCCGGTGATCGAGTCCCACTGCGAATACAAACTCGGCGCGCGGTATGACGATGAGATCGCCGTGACGACACAGGCGCGCCTGATCTCGCCAGTGCGGCTCGCGTTTGACTACGCGCTCACGCGACAGGCCGACGGCGTGCCCATAGCTTCGGGCTACACCGTCCACGTCACGACTGATGCGGCCGGACGCCCGACACGGCTGCCCGCTCGAGTTAAGGAACTGCTGACATGAAGGCGTTGGTGACAGGCGGAGCCGGCTTCATCGGCTCCCATTTGAGCGAGCGTCTGCTCGCAAACGGCGCAGAGGTCGTCGCGCTCGATTGTTTTACCAACTACTATCCCCGCGAGATCAAGGAGCGAAATCTCTCCACACTCCGCGGGCGCGATCGCTACCGCTTCGTGGAGGGTGCCATCGCCAGTCACGACCTGGCGCAGCTGCTCGATGGCGTCACGCACGTATTTCACCTTGCGGCGCAGGCCGGCGTCCGCAAGAGTTGGGGACGCGATTTCCGCATTTACACAGAGCTCAATGTCGACGCAACGCAAATACTTCTCGAGGCGTGCGTCGGACGCTCAATCGAGCGCTTCGTGTTCGCATCGAGCTCCTCGGTGTACGGTGACGAGGTCGCGTTGCCGATGAGGGAGGATGCCGTACCGCGACCCGTTTCTCCTTACGGCGTCACCAAGCTGGCCGCCGAGCATCTGTGTCAGCTCTATTACGTCAACCATCGCGTGCCGACAGTCTCGCTGCGCTATTTCACGGTGTACGGACCGCGTCAGCGCCCCGACATGGGGTTCAACCGCTTCTTCCGCGCGCTGCTCGACGGGCGTCCGGTGACGCAATATGGCGACGGCCGGCAAACGCGCGATTTCACGTTCGTGGCGGACGCCGTGACGGCGACAGTGGCGGCGGCCGTCCGGGGGACGCCCGGAGGCGTCTACAATATCGGTGGGGGTTCGCGCGTCTCGCTGCTGGAGGTGTTCGGCCTGATTGGTCGCGTCTCCGGCCGTCCGGTCACGATCGATCACCAGCCGGCGCAAAAGGGCGACATGCGCGACACCTACGCCGACACCAGCCGCGCGCGCGAAGATCTGGGATTCGTTGCCTCTGTCACCATCGAAGAGGGGCTGCGGCAAATGTTCGTCTGGATGGAAACAACTCGCAACATGATGCATCGTGGTTTTTTTCTGTTGCTTGTCGCCGGCCTGGCACTGGCTGCGGCTTGCGCCAGCAACCCTTCGGCGGTGCCGCCTGGAACGGCGCAGGCCGATCAATTTCTGTTCGAACGAGGCCAGGCGGAGCTCAAGGAGAAGCACTGGACCACGGCGCGCGAGTTCTTCCGCCAGATCGTGGACAACTATCCGCAGAGCCCGTTCCGTCCCGACGCCAAGCTCGCCGTGGGCGACACCTACATCGGTGACCACACAACCGAAGCGCTTGTCCTGGGGGCCAACGAGTTCCGCGAATTCCTCACCTTCTATCCCACCAACCCGCGCGCAGACTACGCGCAGTACCGGCTGGCATTTGCGTACGCCGAGCAGATGCTCGCGCCCGATCGCGACCAAAGCGCCACACGCGACGTCATCAAGGAGCTGCAGACATTTTTCGATCGCTATCCGAACAGCGCCTTGCTGCCGGAAGCGCGGAAGTTGATGCGCGACGCGAAAGACCGCCTGAGCACGGCGAGCTATCGCGTGGGCCTGCATTATTACAGAGTGAAATGGTATCCGGGCGCGATCGACCGGTTCCGTGAAGTTTTGACCACCGACCCGGAGTACACCAATCGCGACGCCGTCTACTTCTATCTGGCCGAATCGCTGGTGAAGAGCGCGAAGCCGGCCGAAGCACTGCCGTATTACGAGCGGCTGATTACGGAATTCGAACGGAGCGAGTATCTACAGGACGCGCACAAACGCGTCAACGAGCTCAAGACTCCGGCGCCAGCGCCCATTCTGTGAAGTTTCGATCACCGGCCGGTGACGATACGAACCGGGACAAGTTGCGGCCACAGACGTGAATTTTGTACGCGTTGTGGACCCGCATAACGGTCTACGGCGCGCGGAGCGCGCCAAGCCAACAACAAGAACTAGCCAAGGGCCGCGGAGTTAGCCGGATATCAAGGGCAGGGCCAGGCAGGGCCCTTGGCTGGTTCTCAGTTCGGCACGCGCGGCACCCGAGCGCTAGCCGGCGCGCTTTCGCTCCTGCGACCGCGCCTTCGCGCTTTCGAAGTCCGCGATCTCCGCAACCTGACTCATGGCGCGATTGAAGCGGCGGTAGTAATCCATGGCGGACACGAGCGAGGTGGCCAACACCACCCACATCGCCGCTTTTCCGGCCATCAACAACAGCGGAATCCGCTCCCATCCAAGCAGCAGCAGGAGGATGGCAGTCACTTGCGACGCCATCTTCAACTTCCCCAGTCCCGACGCCGGCATCGTCAGGCCGCGCGAATAGGCGACGTTGCGCAGACCAGTAACCGCCAGCTCACGCCCGATAATCACCGACACCATCCACGCGGAAGCAAGATCCAGCTGCACCAGCGACACGAGCGTGGCGCAAATCAACAACTTGTCGGCGATGGGATCGAGCACCTGTCCGATGCGCGTCACCTGCCCGCGGCGACGCGCCAGATAGCCGTCGAGCCAGTCGGTGAGCGACGCGATTCCGAAGATCGCTGCCGCCACGAGCTCCACAGGAAGTCCAAGGACGAGCCGCCCTTCGAATTTGGTGAGCATGACGACGACCAGCAGCGGCACGAGAAAGATGCGCGCGATCGTCAGAGAATTCGGGAGGTTCATGCAGCCTTGTCAATTTTACAACGCATCGCGCGTAGTATGAACGTCATGGCCTCACTCCGGCACGCTTCAGTTCTTGCCGTGTACGCGCATCCCGACGACGAGTTGTTCCACGGCGGCGGCATGCTGGCTCACCTCGCCGACCGCGGCGCGCGTGTCACGCTCGCGTGCGCCACCAAAGGAGAAGCGGGCAAGCCGCATCCGACGGTCGGGCATGTCACGGACCTTGGCGCGCATCGCGCCGAGGAGCTGCGCCGATCGTGTGCGCTGCTCGGCCTAGGCGAGCCGGTGTTCCTGGGGTTCCACGACTCCGCTCGCAAAGAGCGCGTGCGACGCGACGATCCCCTCGCGTTGGTCAACGTCGACATGCTGGAGATCGAAGCCGCAATCAACCGCGTGATCGAAGACGTCCAGCCGCACGTGATTGTGACGTTCGACCCCCACGGCGGCTACTATCACCCGGATCATCTCGCGGTCCACCGCGCCACGACAGCGGCGTTCTTCTCGAGTGGCACGCTCGGCGCCAACGCGCCGGAGCGTCTCTTTTACAGCGCCTTCACGGTCGACGACTTCCTCGAGCACAGGAAGCGAAGCGAGGGCTGGGGCGTGACCGCCGGTCTCGACGCCAACGTGTTCGCGGTCGCGGCGGAAATGGTGGCGTGTGAATTCGACGCGCGGCCGTACATGGACCGCATGTTCGTCGCGTTTGCCGCACACCAATCCGCCTTCGGTACAACGAAGGAGATGCTCGACTCGCCGCCACCGGAACAGGCGAAGCGGCTTCACGCGTTTCGTGTGCTCATGGAGCACGAGGTGTTCACACTCGGGGCGGCACGCGGCGTGATCGCTCGCTGGCCGTTGACGGATCTTTTCGACGGCGTATCGGCTCGTGGAACCGCTGACTGATGGCGCGCAACGCGTTTGGCGTCGAGCGAACAAGGTCCCGGGCGCCAGCTTGATCGCGACCTCGCGATTGCGGCTGGTGTCGCGCGCGCAGTCGACCTCGGCCATCCCGCCCGCGCCGAGCGGTGCCATAATCTCGTACGGTCCAAAGCGAGTACCTGCGGCGAGTGGCACGGAACGCGCGCATGGGAGCAGAACCGCGCGACCGAACCCTCATGCGTTTTCCTAATCTCGCGTTCGGGCTGCTTGTTGCAGTGTGCGCGGTGTTGGCCATCCCATGCGCCACCGCACAAACGCCGGCGCAGACGTTTGCGCTCGAAGAGGCCACCCTAAGCGGGATTCATGCCGCGCTGACCGCACACGTCATCACCTGCACGCAGCTTGTACGCAGATATCTGGATCGGATCGAAGCGTACGACGATCAGGGACCCGTCTTGCGCGCCATCATCAACGTCAACCCGCGAGCGATGGCCTTGGCCGAGGCGCTGGATCGGGCTGATGTCGCGGGGACTTCCCTTCGGCCGCTTCACTGCATTCCGATCGTCCTCAAAGACAACTTCGATACAGCCGACATGCCAACGACCGGCGGGTCGCTCACGCTCGCCCACTCGATACCGCCGGACGACGCGTTCGTGGTCAAGCGGTTCAGGGAAGCCGGCGCAATCATCATCGCCAAAGCCAATCTGACTGAGCTGGCGCTCACCGGGACGACCGTCAGTTCGCTCGGCGGGCAGACAAAGAATCCGTACGATCTGACGCGCACTGCTGGAGGATCCAGCGGCGGCACGGGCGCCGCGATTGCCGCGAACTTCGCCGTGCTCGGAACCGGCAGCGACACCGGGCAGTCGATCCGCTCACCCGCGTCGGCGACGAGCCTGGTCGGCCTGCGCCCCACCCGCGGCTTGATTAGCCGAGACGGGATCATGCCGTTCAGCGCGACACAGGATGAAATCGGCCCAATCACCCGTACCGTCGAGGACGCCGCGCGCCTGCTGGATGTGATGGCCGGATACGACGCAGCCGATCCGATTACGGCCTTCGGTGCCGGTCATATTCCGAAAAGCTACACGACGGCATTGCGGGCTGACGGGCTGAACGATGCTCGCATCGGGCTTCTCACGGACTTCATGGGGAGTGAATCCATCCACGCCGCCGTTAATCGGGTAGTTGATGATGCAGTCGCGAAGATGACCGCCATGGGAGCCACAGTCGTCCGCGTGAGCATCCCTGACCTCGCGGCGCTCACGCGCAATCTCAGCCTCATGTCGCTCGAATTCCAGCCAACGTTCAATCGTTATCTCGCGAGCCTGGGCCCGAATGCTCCCGTCAAGACTTTTGCCGAGTTCATGACCCGCGGTGAGTTTCAGCCGTCGCTAAGAACCATTCTCGAAGGCTATCTGCGGGTCGTCGACGGGCCGGACCAACCCGAGTATCAGGACCAACTGCGACGACGTGCAGCATTGAGGCAAGCGGTGATGATGGTCATTGCGGCTCACCGGCTCGATGCGCTTCTCTATCCGCACCAGCGTCGTCTGGTCGTCGCGATTGGCGAGGACCAGGCGGAACGCAACGGCGTGTTGTCGAACAGCACCGGCTTTCCGGCATTGACGTTCCCCGGTGGATTTTCGCCGCCAACCGGCGACGCGCCTATTGGCGTTCCAATCGGCCTCGAGTTCCTCGGCCCGGAGTGGACTGAAGCAACGCTGTTGAGGCTCGCCTATGCGTTCGAGCAAGGCGCGCATCCCCGCAAATCACCGCCGAGCACGCCGCCGCTCAACCGCTCGGGTCGCGGACGAGCGGACGCGTCAAACAGGTCGGACCACCTCCGCCTTTCACGCTGATTTCAGATCCGTCGTAGGTGAGCACCTCGACGCCATCGGATTCGAGCCGCGCGCGTGTGATGGGATTGCGGTCGAGCATGATGCATCGACGCGGCGCGATCGCGAGAACGTTGGCGCCCAGCGACGCAAACTCCTCGTCGGGCACTTCCACAAATCGAATGCCGCGATCTTTCAGCCACTCGCGGAACGGCACCGGCATGAGCGGTGAAAAGACGACGGCGAGGTCCTTATCCACCGGGCTCAGGATGGACATCAAGTGAAACACGTCGTCTGAACCACGGCAATGAGGGAGGGGCACGACAATCACTTCGGTGCCGACGGGCAACATCCGGCGAAATTGCCGAATGCCGTGATCGTCGGTGCGATAGCCGCGGCCGATTGCGACCGTCAGCGCGTTGAACCATACGACATCGCCGCCCTCGAGCCGGCCAGGGGCGTTGATGCATCCGGCGATCACATGACCGAGGCTTGCGAGCGCGCGACCCTGCGCGTAAGGCTCCTGCTGTCGCGCGGGTTTTCCCATCCGACACAGCACAACACCGCGCGGGGTGACAACCGATGCGTCGCGAACGTAGATGGCATCGAGGGTGAGGCCAGCGTCCGCCGGGAGATGGTCGATCGTGGCGCCCGATGCGCGAATGAGCTCTTCGAAGAGCGCGTACTGCTCGAGCGCACGCGCGGTATCCGGCGGTGCCGCGAAGTTGAGGCCCTGCCACTGTTCCGCGACATCGCGCTCGCTGCCGAACGCGACCTGCGGCGATCGCAGCGCCACGCGGCGCAGCGTTCCGTACTCGTTCATGGCGCTCACGTCGCAAGTTCACCCGTGCGCCGCAGCCAGACGTATACCGGCAACCCCGCGAACAGCAGGAGAAACCCGTAGAACACGGTCTCCGCGCCCGCACCGCCAATGGCGAACATGGCGTAGACGAACGCGAGCGCGCCGACGACGGCGTCTCGACCGGTCGGCGGTGGCTGGCCAGGCATCAGCCACACGGCGAGCGCGCAGAACACATACGGAATCAGGGTGCTGAGCGTCGCGAGCAGAATGATGAACGTATACAGCTCGACAAGACCACGTGCATAGTTCATCGCGACGAGCACCGACCCCAGCACCGAGGCGATGACCATGCCCTGCGCCGGGGTGCCGCGCAGCGACAACCGGGCGAAGACCGGTGGAAACAGTCGATCCGCGGCCGCTGCCATCGGCACTTGACCCGCAGCAAGTACCCACCCGTTCAGCGCGCCGAAGCAGGAGATCGCGGCGCCGACTGCCACCACTGCCGCGGCAGTATCGCCGAGCCATGCGCGCGCTGCGTCTGCAAACGGCGCGGTAGAGGTGGCAAGCGTGTCGGGCGCGACCAGGCTCATCACGCCCACGGTGGCCGTGATGTAGATCATGGCCGTCAGCAGGGTTCCTGTGACCGTCGCACGTGGAATCGTCTGCTCAGGATCGCGGACGCTGCTCGCCGGAATCGTTGCGCACTCCAGGCCGAGAAAGGCCCAAAGGGTGAGCGTCACGGCCGAGACGATTTGTCCGCCCGCAGGCGCCTCGTTCGCCGGCATCACGAACGCTGCCGGATTGAAGAACCACAGGCCCCCCAGGCCAATCAGAATCAGCGGCAGGATTTTCAGCGCAGTGGTGAACACTTGCACGCGTGCCGCCTGGGCGACGCCCGCCACGTTGACGGCCGTGAGCACCCAAATCGCGGCTATGGCGAGCGCCGCGGCCGCAGCCGGCGTGCGCACGAGTGCCGGCACGAACGGATCGAGATAGCCGACAAACGCGACCGCCAACGCGCCGAGCGTGGCCACAATTGACAGCCAGTACCCCCAAGCCACGAGAAAGCCTGGCAAGTCGCCGAACGCCGCGCGCGTGTAGGCGTACGGACCCCCGGTAGCAGGCAGTTGCCGGGCGAGTCTCGCGAACACCAGCGCCAACATCACTGCGCCGGTCGCCGAGACCAGCCATCCTACGAGACTGAATCCGCGGTAACTCGCGAGTGAGGCGGGAAGGAGAAACACGCCAGATCCGATCATGTTGCCCATGACGAGCGACACGGCGGACCAGAACCCGAGCACGCGCGGAGGCGCGCTTGCTGTCATCGCCTACGAGACCACTTCGACGATCGACACCGTCCCGGACACCTCGTTGGCGCTCGCCACGAACAAACGCGACCCGTGCCGGAAGAATTTGACTGCCTCGGGGCCAACACCGACCGCGGCAATACTGACGACCGTGGGCGCGTTCGGATTGGAGACATCGACGAGCGCCACCGCATTTGCGCGCTCGAGCGCGACCGCCACAAGGGTCTTGCCGCGGTAATCGGTCAGATCGACCCCTTCCGGTTCGATACTGCCCCGATTGCTGCGGGCGTCGGGATAGAGTCCCGCCGCCGCGGCCACGTCATCGAGTTGCGAGCCGGTGTCAGCGACAAAGCCTCCCGTCCGGGCGTCGAAAACACTCAACGTCCTCCCGCCGCGTGGTCCGGCGGCGCCGGCTGCATTTCGGGTATCGCCCTCGTCTGCGGTGACGAAGAACTGACCGGTCTTATCGATCGCCAGACCGTCCGGTTCGCGAAACGCACCCAGCGTTTCCACCGGCTGATAGGCATCATTGACCGTCAGGTCGGCTGGATGATTGACTTGCCCCAGACCAACGACGTCGAGATCGTGTGTGCGAACGTCAAGACGCACGACGGCGTTGTTTTCCTGTAGCGTGATGTACGCGAAGCGGCTGTTCGCGGTGAAGGCGACATTCTCGGGTTCGAGCGTCGCCGGACTGTTGTCGATCGCTAGCCGCGCGATGTCATCGGTGCGACCGCTGCTCACCCCAGCAACGCCCGCGAGCGACGGTAACGCGAGCGTTGTGACCGCGAGTTCCGCCGGCGCGACACCGTTAAACCCAGTGAGATCGACGATCGAAATGGATCCCGGCCCACCGTTGGCCCCCAGGTCCGTGGCCTCCGCCTCGTTCGCGATCACCGCGTGTTGTCCGTTTGGCGAAATTGCAATGGAGTCTGGCTGGATACCAACCGGAGCGGAGTCCAAAAGCGTTCCGTCAGAGATCCGGTACGCCAGTACGCTTCCGGCCAGCCCCGCTTGCCCGGTCACCACAAGGAAGTAATCGTGTTGCGGATGCAGCGCCACCGAGTTCGGCGTTCCGGTCGTCGTATCGATCGGCACGCGCCGCAGCAGTTCGGGCGAGAACGGGTCGGACAAGTCCAGGATATCCACGCTGCCTGCGACATTGGTGAGCGCGGCAATCGCGTCGCGATGCCGAATGCTGATCACCTCGGCGCCGTTCTCAGCGAGGCCGGTGTTGTAGGTGGCACGCACAATGAGCTGCGGATCTCCGAGTGGATCGGCCGACGAAAGGCTCCCAACGAGCAGCGCGGTCATGGCTGGAAGCACGATTCGATTGCGTGTTTTCATCCCTACCCTCCGATTTGGCGTGGAGTCGTCGCGCGATGGCGTCGGTTCCATCGGCGAGTGTATCGGCCCGTCATGGGCGGCGGACCCGGCGCCCGCCGATCGCCGTGCTCCTCAACTGGACGTCAGCGCTGAGGAAATAGGTTTTGCGGTCTCGCCGCGTCAGTTGCGGCGGCCGACGCGCGCGCCAGGCCGCTGACTGAAGGTGTCCGCTTCGGCGTGCGAAGCAACGCCTGCTCAAACGCCTGCGCAGCTTCTTTGCTGCGGCCGGCGTCGAGGAGCATTTCTCCGTACAACTCGAATGCGGGCTTGATCGGATCGGGCGGGCCCGACGGCGCGGAAACGGTGGCCTCGATCTCGGTCGCCTCCTTGGCGAGCTGCAGCGCTTCTTCCTTTTGCCCTTTCGCCCAGCGAATCACCGCGCCGAGCTCCTTCTCGCGAATCAAATGCGGCTTTGCGGCATACGACGTCGGGCCGCCAGCGGTGCGCGCCGTCACGCCTTTGAGTTGCGCCTCGGCGGCTTCGGCAGTGGCAAGGTCGCCGGTCTTAGCGGCGCTCACGCCAACAATGTAGGTCCACGTCGCGGAACCGTCGTAGCTGCCCATCTGCATTCCCGGCATATTCGCGTGCTCACCGCCCTGGCTCGGGACCGCAGCCGTCGTGAGCGACAGCTTCTCCCACTGCGCGGTGTCGGAAATGAAGCGCGCACGCATCGCGAGATACCCGTCGCGAATACCGCGGTTATTCGGATTCCGGTCGACCGCCTGCTTTGCCAGCTCGATGTTTTTCTTGGCATCGTCGAGCTTGCCCAACATCACGTTCGCATACGCCAGCCACGAGAGCGTGTGGAAGTCCTCGCGCCCTTCCGCGAGCTTCATCCGCGTGTTCAGATCGACAGCGGCCTTGTAGGCTTCAATGTTCGAGAGCGCCACGTCCTGCCACATACCGAGCTGAACAAAGATGTGCGACGGCATGTGCAAGGCGTGCGCGGCCGACGGCGCAATCTTCGCGTAGGCATGGGCGGCCGGAAGACCAAGCGGCGCGTGATCGGGATCGTCGAAGGCGTGAATGATGAAGTGCGCCGCGCCGGGATGTTTTGGATTCTGCTGGAACACCGATTGCGCGATCGACGCCGCGAGCGCTTGCCGCCTGAAGCCGGTGTCGCCAGGCCGCACCGTCCCGAGCAGGGACAGCGCGTAGAACACAGCGATCTCGTGATCGTCGGGCCATTGGGTGTACATGCGTGCCATCGCCTGCGAGTAGGCCTGGTCTCGTGCGAGCTTGTCACCGGGCGCAAGGTAAAGCTGATGGATGGCCTCGAAGTACGCCTTTTCTTTCAGAAGTTTGGCTTTTGCCACGCGTCCGGCCGGGGTCGGATCAAGTTTTGAGAGAACCTTGATCGCGGCCTCGATGTCCTGCTGCGCCCAGAGCGGATGGTTATAGCTCATCGCTTCGCCCCAATACGCCATCGCAAAGGCGCCGTCGGCTTGTTGCGCGTTGCGGAAGGCTTCGGCCGCTTCGTCGAACTGGAAGTTGTGGAGCGCTTTGACGCCCGTCAGAAATGCGTCTTGCGCCGCGGCGGCGCCAGACGTCGGGAACGTGATGGTTCCAAACTCCTGTGACGAAGGCCGCGCGGCGACCAGCAACACCATGGAGAGCGCGGCAACGACAGCAATGGTTCGGCGCATGAGGAACTCCTGCGCGATTATAGCGATAACAGCTGGGGTAATATCGGTAGGTTTGCGATGAAAGCAATACTGCTGGCAGGGGGCAAAGGGACGCGGTTGCGTCCGCTGACCATCCATACCCCAAAACCGATTGTTCCGATTTTCGACCGCGCGTTTCTCCACTATCAGATCGACCTGCTGAGACGGGTGGCGGAAATCGACGAGGTGATCTGCAGCCTCAACTATCAGCCGCGCCGCATCGAAGAGGTGTTTGGCAGCGGTGAAAGCATGGGCGTTCGCCTGCGCTACGTCGTCGAGCCCTCGCCGCTTGGCACCGGAGGCGCGATTCGCTTCGCAGCTCAGGGCACACCGGACACGCTCGTGGTGTTCAACGGCGACGTGATGACCTCGATCGACGTCAACACGGTCATCGCCATGCATCGCGAGCGCCGCGCCAAAGCGACCATCGTGTTGACACCGGTGGAAAACCCGCGTGCCTACGGCCTGGTCGAAACGGCGCCAGATGGCACGGTGCGACGATTTCTCGAAAAGCCCAAGGCCGACGAGATTAGCTGCGACACAATCAATGCCGGCATTTACGTGCTCGAGCCAGACACGTTCGACCGTATTCCCGCCAACGTGGCGTATTCGATCGAGCGCGGGTATTTTCCGTCGCTGGTCGAACGCGGCGAGCCGTTTTTTGCGTATATTGACCGCGGCTATTGGATCGACATCGGAACACCTGGGAAGTACATGCAGGTGCATCGCGACATGTTCGACGGCAGGTTCAACGGCGGCCTGTTTGCAACAGCCGATCGCAGTAAACCGATCGTGGCGCCTGACGCGCGCATCGAAGAAGGCGCCAGACTCGAAGCGCCGTGCTTCGTCGACAGTGGAGCGCATGTCAAGGCAGGCGCCGTCGTGGGCCAATACGCGGTCATTGGCCGCGGCGCCGTGCTCGAAGAAGAGGCGCAGGTGCGAAACAGCATCATCTGGCCCAACGCGCGGTTGGGGCAGCATGCGGAAATCGACGGCGCGATTGTGGCGCGTAACTGCCATGTCGGCCGCAACGTCACGCTGCGCGCGCCGGTCGTGCTCGGCGACAAAACCGTGCTCACCGATTACACCAAGATCTGAATCGCGGACTTGAATTAACACGTCGCGCGGACCTTCGGGTCCGCGTTCTTTGCGGAGCATCATGGCGACCACGAACGTAAATCCCGATGTCTTCAAGGCCTACGACGTGCGCGGCCTTTACCCGTCAGAGATCACCGAGGATCTCTTCTACGCGCTCGGCCGCGCCTTTGTCGCGTACTTGGGACCGGGACGCTACGCCGCGATGCGCGACATGCGCGTGTCGTCTCCGTCGCTGACGGCATCGTTCATCGAGGGGGCGCGCCAACAGGGCGGGGCGATCTTCGACTACGGCCTCACCGCTACCGACATGATGTATTTCGCCGTGGCCGCCGATCACCTGGACGGCGGCGCGCAAATCACCGCCTCGCATAATCCCAAGCAGTACAACGGTTGCAAGCTGGTGCGGCGCGAAGCGTTTCCACTGAGCGGCGAATCGGGCATCAAGGAGATCAAGGAGATGATCCTCAGCGGCACCCTGCCGCCCGTGCCCGCCGCGCCCGGCCGCGTTGAAAAGCGCGACATCCTGAATCGCTACGTCGATCACGTGATGTCGTTCATCGATCCGGCGCTGATCACGCCGTTCAACGTGGTACTCGACGCTGGCAGCGGCGTGGCTGGATTCATCGCCCCAAGGCTGTTCGATCAGCTCCCGTGCCGTACCATCCGCCTCTGCTTCGAAGTGGACGGCACGTTCCCCAATCACGAAGCCAATCCCTTGATCGAAGAGAACCGCCGTGACATCACTGCGCAGGTGATTGCCGAGCGCGCCGACGCCGGAATCGCATGGGACGGCGATGCCGATCGCTGCTTCTTTCTGGATGGCACTGGCGAGTTCATTGCTGGTGATTTCATCACGGCGCTGCTCGCCGAATCCTTCCTGATGAAGCGGCCTGGCGCGACGATCATCTACGACGTGCGTGCGAGCTATGCGGTAAAGGACACCGTCGCACGCTACGGCGGCAGAGCATTGATGAATCGTGTCGGGCACGCTTTTATCAAGCGACGCATGCGCGAGGAGGACGCGGTGTTCGGCGGTGAAGTCACCGGTCATTACTACTTCAAGGACAACTTCTATGCCGATAATGGGTTTATTCCGGCGCTGCTGATCCTCGATCTGATGTCAAAGAAGGGCAAGTCCCTCCGCGATCTGCTCGAGCCGTTCCGCCACAATTACTTCATCTCCGGCGAGATCAACACCAAGGTGTCGAGCATGGAAGTGGCCGCGGAGAAGTTAGCGATACTGGCGCAGGAGTACCGTCACGGCCTTGTCTATCGCCTCGACGGCGTATCGGTCGAATTCGACGACTGGCATTTCAACGTGCGGCCGTCAAATACCGAACCGCTGCTGCGGCTGAATCTCGAGGGGCTGACGCCGGAAATCATGGAGAGGCGCCGCGACGAGGTCCTGGCGATCATTCGAGGCTGATCCGGGGAGGGCCGTCGGCTGTCAGCATTCAGCGCCGGCCATGCGTGGTCGTCAACCACGTTGAAACTGACAGCTGAACGCCGATATCTGAAAGCATCGTCTGCGCGGCCACCGCTTACGGTAAGATGGGGGTCCGAGCGGGAGTAACTCAGTGGTAGAGTCACAGCTTCCCAAGCTGTTGGTCGCGGGTTCGATCCCCGTCTCCCGCTCCAAACCCTCCGCAGGCGTCGCTTCTTACCTGCCTTGCGCTAGTTCCTGACCTACGTGCAATTACTTGATCGAAATTCCACCGCCCGCCACGAATAGCGATTGGCGTGGGAGTGCGCCCCTCGTGGTGGTGGCGTCGACCGCCGAGAGTTGGTACCAGCGCAAATCCAGGCTAAACGCGACGTGATGGCTGAAGAACCAGCGCGCGCCGACGCCGTAGTTGATGGCGCGCTGCCAGCCGCTTTCTGCCGGGGCAGGCGTGGGGACGCCGGCAACAGGCTCGCTGACTTCACTAGTGGCGCGAGCGCGCCCAAGCCCGCCGCCGATGAAACTCCAGCCAAGACGATGACCGAAGTTCAATGACACCTGCGGGGATAACATGTCGAGGCGCGTGGTCACGCCTGGTTCGACCGCTGGCTGACTGGCGGTTGCCGCCGGAGGCGACGTATGACTCCGGCCGAAGACGTACGTGCCCCCGAATCCAATCGCGCCGACCTTGAATCTGACAGCGTAGAGATGGCCACCAGCCTCGAATCCCAATGCGCGTCCAGGCACCGTCGTGCCCGCCGGCACTGCAGGCGTCCATCCGGGGCTGGTTGGCAAGCCAACCGAGGCCACGCGGACATCGGCAACCGCCCGCGGCAACCTGTCGTTCTGCGTAGTGTCCTGCGCGAAACTGGCGCGCGCCGCACACAACATGATCGCGGCGAGCACCGGCGTGCGAGCGATCATCCCTTCGTGGCTTTACGCCGCGCCGCCCAATACTTGCGCATTCGCTCCGACACGGCACGCTTCTGCGCCGCCGACATCTTCCACCGGCGGCGTCTGCGCGGCTCGTCGTTCGAGGTGGCAGCCGCTGTAGCCGCGCCCGCCGCACGCGCGGGGCGTCCGCGAAACAGTTCCGGAAACGCCGCTCGAATCGACGCTTCTTCCTCACGCAACTCCTCGAGCCTTCGCATCGCGCCAATCCGCGCATAGGCGCGCAACGTATCAGCATGTAACGATCTCGGCACTGTCTTTACCTCCGGATTTGCCGCTTACTTCGCTTTCGGAACGAAGAACGAGGAACGAAGAATTAAGAATTAAGAATTAAGAACCAAAGGAACGACCCAGCGAACAAAGGCATTGTCTTTGTTCTTCGTTCTTCGTTCGTAGTTCCCTTCAGTAAGCACTAGGTGCTTCCGCAACGCCTTCTCCCTTCAACTCCTTCACAATACGAACGCCCGCGCTCGCCCCCACACGGCTCGCGCCAGCCGCCACCATCGCCTTCATCTGTTCCAAATCGCGCACGCCGCCAGCCGCCTTGACGCCCATCGCATCGCCGACGACTTTTCGCATCAGCATGACATCTGCAACCGTCGCCCCTCCGGGACCGAAACCGGTTGATGTTTTGACGAAATCGGCGCCGCCGGCCTTGGTCAACGCGCTGGCTGTCACCTTTTCCTCGTTGGTGAGCAGTGCGGCTTCAATGATCGCTTTGCTCACGACCCCATGCTGCCGGCATGGTCCGGTGACCGCTTCGATGTCCTGCTCCACGAGACGAAGATCACCCGACTTCAATGCGCCGATGTTGATCACCATGTCGATTTCATTCGCACCGTCGAAGATGGCGCGACGGGTTTCATAATGCTTCACATCGGGTGTGGTGGCGCCAAGAGGAAATCCGACAACGGAGCACACACCAACGCCGGTTCCACGTAACAGGCGGTGGCAGAATGCCACCCATGTCGGATTGACACACACGGTTGCAAACCGGAATTCCGCCGCTTCACGGCACAGCTTCTCGATGTCCTTCGCGCTCGCGTCCGGCTTTAACAGCGTGTGATCAATCAGGCCGGCCACCTCGCCCGCCCCGCCGCCGGCGGCGTGCAGGCCAAGCCGGCAGGCGCCCGCCGCGAGCACGCCGCTCACCTGATTGGGGCAACAGTCAGTGGAGAATCCGTGACAGGCACAGCGGGCCGGCGCAACAGCCCCGGCCGCCGCGAGTTCCTGCAGGATGATGTCGATGACCCGGCGGATGTCCGACAAGAGTTGTTGATTCTACCTTGTCTTTTCGAGATTCCTGATCTTCGCGAGTCGTCGGAGGTAACGCGCCTCGCGCATCGGTGTGCCCAACCAGATATCAACGATGGCCTTCGCTTCGTCGGTAGGGATGAGCGTGGCGCCCAGTGACAGCACGTTCGCGCCGGTGTGCTCACGTGAATAACGCGCCAGCGTGCGATCGGTGCACATCGCCGCGCGTACCCCGTCGATCTTGTTGGCCGCAATCGCCGAGCCCAGGCCAGCGCCATCGATCACGATGCCTGCGTCGGCTTCCTTGTGGGCCACGAGCCGGCCGACTCGCGCCGCGATGTCTGGATAGTCGACCGGATCGGGCGTGTAAGTGCCGACATCATCGACCGCCAGCCCACGGCCGCGAAGGTAGTCGCGCAGCGCCGCCTTGAGCGCGAGCCCCGAGTGATCGCTCCCGATCGCTACGCGACGCACGTCGGCAGCGGGCGCGAGATCGCTGGAGGCGCTATCCGGAATATCACGCAGCACCGCAATTCGCCGATTCTTCAGCGTGTCTTCGGCAAGCGGCGTGATCTTGCCGCCTGGATTGAGCGTGACCGTGCCGCCAATCTCCAGCACGCGGGCATCCGCCTCGGTGATAATGTCGTAACGCTTCATGTCAGCTGCCATTCCTCCGCTCATTTCACCAGAAGTTTTGCGAGATCGTATCATCGAAATGGCGCACGAGATCCGCGCGGACTTTCACGGCGAGGATCTGCACCTGGTCTGCGTTCTGAAGGGAGCCTTTCTTTTCCTCGCCGATTTGCTTCGCGCCATGGATGGCCGCGTCACGATCGATTTCATCGCGCTATCGAGCTATGTCGGCGGCACGACCTCGTCCGGCGAGGTGCGATTGATCAAGGACCTCGATTATGGCCTCGAAGGGCGCAACGTCGTCATCGTCGAGGACATCGTCGACACCGGGCTGACACTACATTATCTGCAGGAGATCCTGCGCGCCCGGAATCCCAAGTCGCTGCGTACGGCCTGTTTGTTGAGCAAACCGTCGCGACGACAGATCGACGTCAAAGTGGATCACATCGGCTTCACGATCGAGGACCGTTTTGTGGTGGGCTACGGGTTGGATTATTCGGAGCAGTATCGTAATCTGCCGTACATCGGCGTATTGCCATAACGATTTTGGGCGAGCGACACCCCGCCCCCCAGTCACTATCGGCTGACCGCGCTTCTGACCTGTTCCGCTGCCTTGCGGGCCTCGGCCAGCACGTCGGCTTCGTTGAGCGTCAACACCTTCCTGTCGCGCATCAACACCTTGCCATTCACAATCGTCGTCTCGACGTCATCGCCTCGCGTCACATACACGAGATGCGAAATGGCGTCGTACATCGGCGTCTGACGCGGCTGATCCATCCGGACCACGACCACGTCGGCGAGTTTGCCGGCTTCGAGGGAGCCAAGCCTGTCGGCGCGACCGATGACGCGTGCGCCGCCGAGCGTGCCCATTTCCAGCGCGGTTTGCGCGCTCACCGCACGCGGATCACGAGACACCAGCTTGTGGAGGAAGGCCGCCTGGCGCATGGCTTCGAACATGTCGAGGTCGTTGTTGCTGGCCGCGCCATCGGTGCCGAGACCGACCGTGACGCCGGCCCTGAGATACTCCTGAACCGGCGCCGTGCCGCTTGCGAGCTTCATGTTGCTCTCGGGATTGTGCGACACGCCGACGTTGTTCTTCTTCAGCACCGCGATTTCGTCGGCGTTCATCCACACGCCATGCGCCGCGATGACGAGCGGCCTCCAGAACGCCAGCTGTTCGAGGAGCGCAACCGGACGCATCTTGTGGCGATCGAGCGCCATCTTGATTTCGTCCTGTGTCTCGCCGAGGTGAATCAGAACCGGCACGCCGTATTTGACCGCGAGGTCGCGCGTGGCCGTCAGCGTGGCCGCATCCAGCGTGTAGACCGAGTGCGGCGCAATCGCCGGCACGATGAGGTCGTCTTTGCTGAACTGTTTGATAAAGGCTTCGGCTCGCGCCAGCGCGTCGGCGGGCGTCTTGGCATCTGGGACGGGAAACTCGATGACCGTCTGTCCGAGCACGCCGCGCAGCCCGGCCTCCTTGGTGGCGCGCGCGATCTCCTCCTCGAAGTAATACATGTCCGTATAGGTGGTCGTGCCGGAGCGAATCATCTCGAGCGCGGCCAGCCGGGTGCCGGTTCTGACGAAGGCGGGCGACACGGTTTTTGCCTCGGCCGGAAAGATGTATTTCTGCAGCCACTCCAGCAGTGGCAAGTCGTCGGCGAGTCCGCGATACAACACCATCGGCGCATGGGTGTGGGTGTTGATCAGCCCGGGCATCACCACGCGTCCATGCGCCTCGATGGTGGTCCGGGCCGGATACTGCGCGGCGATCGCGGGGGATTCGCCAACCGCTGTAATCGTTGTGCCACTGATCGCAACCGACCCGGGGTTGATGACCCGTCGCCCACCGTCCATGGTCACGACGATGCCGTTTGCGATCACGACATCCACCACCCGTGGCTGTCGAGCGGAAACGATCGCGATGGTTGCGAGCGCGAGGAAGCTGGTTCGGGCAACGGCCATGGCGCTGCATTGTACGCGCGCTCACCTCTTGCGGCCGTTCCACGAGTGGGGCTGGTGTTTAGACCCGGTTCCCGCTTTTCGGCTAAGCTCTGAACGCCGTGGTAC
>JBKPDL010000104.1:0-25965 GCA_046727855.1 Acidobacteriota bacterium | reverse complement strand
GATTTTCTCCAAATCTCCAGATTTCCAAATCTCCAAATTCACGGCTCACCATGTCCCTGAACTATCTCGCCACTCGCTTCACTTGCTCGTGGCCCTGGTCGATCGCGGTGATGCTCTGCGACGGCCGTGTCGTCTGCGGCTGCGCCGATCCTTACGCCAAGCGCGTGCTCGGCGACATGCGGCAGACAACGCTCAGCGCCATCTGGCGCGGTCCGACCGCCAGCAGCCTCCGTGCGGATTTGAATCAGGGCGGCGCGACGTTTTGCGGCGATTGTCCGCTCAAGCTTCCGCTCGCCGCCGATCAGGCCCCGCCGCAGCGCGATCTCAACGTCGGCCCACTGCCCAACCGCCTTTACATCGAATGCACGGCCGCATGTAACATCTCGTGCTTTCAGGCGTGCTGCGCGCCCGAGACCGGCATCACGCGCACCCGTCAGGCCGGCATGCTCGATTGGGACTTGTTCACGAAGGTCGTGGACGAAGCCGGCTCCTCGCTCGTGCGCATCGATTTCTTCAACTACGGCGAAGCGTTCCTGCACAAACGCGCCGTCGAGATGTGCGAGTACATCAAGAGCCGCTACCCGCATATCTATCTCTACACGAGCACAAACGGCCTTGCCCTCAACGACGAGAAGGCGCGGCGTCTCGTTCACTCCGGCATCGACGAGGTGACGTTCTCCGTCGACGGCGCCTCGCCAGAAACGTACGTGCGTTACCGCCAGCGCGGCAGGTTCGATGTCGCGATCGCCAACCTTCGCGCGATGATCGACGAGAAGGCGCGGTCCGGCCGGGATCTGCCGCAACTCAACTGGCGCTACATTCTCTTCACCTGGAACGACAGCGACGTCGAGATGGATCGCGCCCGCGCGCTCGCGAAAGAGATTGGCGTCGATCGATTGTGTTGGGAGATTACCGATCATCCGGAGGGCTCGTTTTCGCGCCGGTTCGTCGCGGGTTCGCCCGATCTCGCACGCATCCGGCACGAAATCTGGGACGACAACAATCTCGGGAATGCCATTCCCGGCGCGACCCCGCGCGCGACGATTGCCGTCAGGACGTGGTTGCCCGGTGTCCCGCTCGTCGCCAAGGCCGCAACGCCACTCAAGGTGTCGATTCGCGTGCGCAATCTGTCGACGCGTCCGTTCCGATCCCAGGCGAGCTACGGACGCCGGCTCGTGAGGCTGGGCGCGCAGTTGCTCGACGAGCGCGGCGCCATGGTGAACCGCGACCACGCGCGGGCATGGCTGCCGGGCGATGTCCCCGGCGGCGCCGAGGTCGATGTGCCGATCGAAATCGCCGCGCCTGTTCAACCGGGTCAATACAGGTTGAAGTTCGACCTCGTCAGCGAAGGCATCGACTGGTTCGAAGCCTGCGGATCGCCGACCACCACCAAGCGCCTCGTCGTTCGATAATCGCACGAGACGTAGGCGATGAAGCTCATCATTGTTGCGCTCGCCGTGTCTGCAGCGGCGGCGCAAATCGCTCCCGCGATTCGACCAGGCACAATCACCAGCGTTCCGTAGCTTTCGGAGTTCCCAGGTGCGGGCGTTCCCTGGGTTCGAGGTTCTTGTTCGAACTTCAGGATCGTAGAACTTCTCAACATCGAACCTTTGGAACTTCGCAACTGCGGAACCTCGGAACTCCGGTTAGCGGCGAGCAGCCTTCTCGACCTCGCTCATGACCCGCAGCAGATTGCCACTCCACAACTTGGCGATCTGCTGCTCGGTGTAGCCGCGCCGCACGAGTTCGAGGGTGACGTTGAACGTCTCCGCGGCGCTGTTCCAGCCGTCCACGCCTCCGCCTCCGTCGAAGTCGGACGAAATGCCGACGTGATCGATTCCAATGAGCTTCACCGCGTAGTCGATGTGATTGACGAAATCCGCAACGGTCGCACGCGGGTCGCCCGGAAAGCGCTTGTCGATGTCGGCCATGCGCACATCGTATGCGGCTCGCTGTTCAGCGTTGAGCGCGTTGAGGCCGCCGCGGCCGCCGCCGCGACCTCCCTGCCCTGAGCCGCGCCCGGCGCCTTGGCCTCCTCCTGCGGGCCCGCGTCCCGCACCTGGTTCAGGGAGACCAAACTCTTTGCGCAGCGCCTGAATCGCCGCCGCGCGTTCCGGCGAGTCGGGCTTTGGCACTTTCACGTAACTGGCGAATGCGACGACCTGAATGACGCCCCCGTTCTTCTTCAACGCCAGTAGCTGCTCATCATCCATGTTGCGGCTGTGATTCGCGAGCGCGCGTACGGCCGAGTGGGATGCGATGATTGGCGCCTTCGACAGCGCCACCGTCTGCATCATCGACTGCTTCGATGGGTGCGACACATCCACCATGATGCCGACGCTATTCAGCTCGGCCACTGCCTGGCGGCCCAGCTCACTCAGCCCGTTGTGCATCCAACCTTCGCGCTCGCCGGTATTCGAGTCCGAAAATTGGCTGTGACCGTTGTGCGCAAGCGAGACGTAGCGCGCGCCGCGTTCGTAGAACTCTTTGATCCGCGACAGATCGGTGCCGAGCGGATAGGCGTTCTCCACACCGATCAAGGCCACCTTCTTGCCCTTTGCCGCGATGCGCCGGACATCCGCGGCGGTGAGCGCCAGCTCGATCGTGTCGGGCGCGATTTGTTCCGTAAGCCGGTGGATGGCGTCGAATTTGGCGATCGCCTGCTTGTACGCGTCGGCGTACCCCTCGGGGGTGAGCGGTCCCTGGCCGACGTAAACGATAAAGAACGAGGCGTCGAGTCCGCCCTTCAGCATCTTGGGCAGATTGACCTGCGTCTCGAGGTCCTGCGTGTAGTTGCGCTCCGCAGTGAAGTTGCTCGGATTGATGTCGTTGTGCGTGTCGAGCGTGATGACGCGCTGATGAATCGCGCGAGCGCGCGCTTCGAGATCGGTCTGCGTTGCGGATTGCGCATCGACTGCGCTGTGCGTCAGCGTCCAGACTGATGCGAGCGCTGCTGCCAGCGCAGATGCCGTTCGCCAATACGCCATGGAGTCCTCCGGCGGCGCCCATGATACCTAAATGAACAACAGCAATCCGGTGACGGCCGCAACAGCGATCCAGAACACCGCCTTTGGCCAGACGTAAACTGACGGCCCGTCTCGGACCGAGGGGACTTGTGCAGTGTCAGACCCGCCGCGCTGCTTCGCGTCGAGGCGCTGTTCCGGCGGCCAGCGGTGTCCGGTGGCCGAGACGAACGAAGGAGTGTCGAGCACAGGCGCGAAATACCGCTCCAGAATGGCATTCTCGCGCGAGGCGCACGCGAGTTTGTTTTCGGTCCAGCAGCGATTGCGCGCGCGCACATGGACGATGCCCTCACTAAAGTACTGATCCTCGCGCGACAGGCGCGACCAGGTCAGCGGTGGATTGCTCTGCCATTGCAGTGCGCGGTCTTTGGCCCGCGCGTCGAGATCATCGCGCGTGTATGTCGAACGAAAGGAACCCACTTCCGGATCGCGGATCTCGTAGCCGAGATGAACGGATTCGAAAAACGTGGCAAAAACGAGCAGGACGACTGCCGCCAGCCGGCGCACCCGTCTCCTGGAGGTTGGCCGAAGCGAGCGCGTGAATTGCTCCGGCGGGTCGAGCGCGACGCTGAACAGCAATCCGCAGCTGATCGCCCACAAGTTGAGGAACACGTCGCGCATCTCGCCGACACGGGCCGGCACGAACCACTGGAGCCATTCCTCGCAGGTGCCGACCAGCAGCGCCGCGAGCACCGGCAGAATGAGAAGCGACGCATCCCCTACCGGGCGCCACGCGCGGTAGAACAAGAATGTCACGAGGCCGTACTCGATAAAGTGGAACCGCTCGACGACATCGACGGTGGGATCGCCAGTTCGCGACACCAGCGAATAGCCGATGCCGATAACAAGCGCCGCCACGATGCAGCCGTAGCGAAGAGCACGACGTTTTTTGATGCGAACGAGCGCGGCGAGCACCGCAATGGCGACGAGCGCAAAGACGATCGCAGCGACGATGCGCGTGTATTCGCCGGGGAAGGCAGCTTGAAGAACAGCGCGTAGTTGACCAATGAATGGCGCCGCGAGGACCAGGCTGGCGGAAGCGAGAACCGGCAGCGCGAAGCGCGTCACGAGGCGGCGATTGTATGGCACCCTTCGATTTCGGTGAAGCACGGTCGCGCAAGGGTTCACTGCACTCGCCACCACCTTCGCGTACAGGCAAAAAGAAGGCCGCTCGAAAGCGGCCTTTAGCGGTTCTTCGAGGAGGACAGAGAGCTTAGTTGGCGACGCGCGCTGTCGCCCGCACGGCACCGGCGGAAACCGGCTGGGTGACGGAATCGACGAGCACCCAGGCATCGGGCTCTTCGAGCAACCTGGCGGCGAGCGCAGTGTGCAAGGTGTGTCCGGCACGATGCGCGACCACGTGCCCGATGAGCGGGTAGCCGAGCAGCGCCAGATCGCCGATCGCATCGAGAATCTTGTGACGCACGAACTCGTCTTCGAAACGCAGCGGATTGAGCACTCCGGCGTCACCGATCACAATCGCGTTTTCCAGCGAGCCGCCCAAGGCCAGGCCGTTCTGCCGCATCCACTCGACTTCCTTGAGGAAGCCAAAGGTCCGCGCCGCGGCAATGCTTTCCGCGAAGCTCTGTTCGGTGATCCGTTCCGTGCGCGACTGGTGGCGCAGCACCGGGTGGTCGAAGCTGATGGTGTAGCTGACCTTGAAGTGGTCCGACGGGTAGACGGCGATGCGCTTGTCGCCATCGGCAATCTGCACCGCCCGAACGATCTTCAGGTGCTTACGCGGAACAGAGAGGCGCTTGACGCCTGCTTCCTGTACCAGAAAGAGAAACGGCGCCGCGCTGCCGTCCATGATCGGCACTTCGTTGTGATTGAGCTCGACGACCACGTTGTCGATGCCGCTGCTCACCAAGGCGGCGAGCAGGTGTTCAACCGTTTCGACGGTCGCACCGTTGCGGCCGAGCACAGTGGCGTACTGCAAGCTCGAGACGTGGCTGACATGCGCCGGAATTTCAACTCCCAGATCGGTGCGGCGGAAACGAATGCCCGAATCGGCGGGCGCGGGTTTGAGCGTCAGCGTAACTTTGTTTCCGGAATGAAGGCCGATTCCGGCACACGAAACCTGTCGACGGAGTGTCCGTTGCGCGTCCATTCGCTATTGCTGCCCGTTCCGGTGCACAGGGTGGGAGGACCCCGGTGGCCGCCTCATCCCTAGCAAAGCGGGTGCCCGCCGGACAAACATCCCATTATGCGTCGTAAGTGGCTTTAAATCCACTACTTACGGAGAGAGGGCGGCTTTAGCGATTACAAGATTGTGGCTTGGGAGCCACACGACGTTTCGCCCGGATGTGTCAAAACTACCACGCCGCCTCGGCCGCGGGAGGCTGAGAACGAAGAACGTTTCGTGGCGCCGAAGCTCGCGAGAATCCAGTTGAGCGAAAGGCTGGGAGTACCTGAAGCGAAAATCCAGAACTAGCCAAGGGCCCTGCCCATGATATCCGGCTAACTCCGCGGCCCTTGGCTAGTTCTTGTTGTTGGCTTCGAACGGGGGCTGAACAGATCCGCCAGGAACTGGCCGGTGTGCGATCCGCGGGCCTTGGCAACCTGTTCCGGCGGGCCTTGCGCCACAACGCGGCCGCCCGCGTCGCCACCTTCCGGTCCGAGGTCGATGATCCAATCGGCGCACTTGACGACGTCGAGATTGTGCTCAATCACGACGATCGTGTTGCCTTGATCCACGAGCCGGTTGAGCACGTCGAGGAGCTTCTTGACGTCTTCGAAATGCAGGCCGGTCGTGGGCTCGTCGAGAATGTAGAGCGTGCGACCGGTGCCGCGCTTCGAGAGCTCACGTGAGAGCTTGACGCGTTGCGCTTCGCCGCCGCTCAGCGTCGTCGCCGATTGCCCCAGCTCGATGTATCCGAGACCGACGTTCTGCAGCGTGCGCAGCTTGTTGGCGATGGGCGGGAAGTTCTCCAGCAGCGGCAGCGCCTGATCGACGGTGAGGTCGAGCACGTCCGCGATCGATTTTCCGCGGTACTTGATCTCGAGCGTCTCGCGGTTGTAGCGGCGACCCTTGCACTGTTCGCACGTCACGTACACGTTCGGCAGGAAATGCATCTCGATGGCGATGACGCCGTCACCCTGGCACGCTTCGCAGCGTCCGCCCTTGACGTTGAAGGAAAATCGCCCGGGCTTGTACCCGCGCGTCCTGGCTTCGGGCACCATCGCAAACAATTCGCGAATGAACGTGAAGAGCCCGGTGTAGGTTGCTGGATTCGAACGCGGCGTGCGTCCGATTGGCGACTGATCGATCTCGATCACTTTGTCGACGAGGTCGATGCCCTCGATCCGATCGTGCGGGCCGGGTTCATCGGCTGCCCGGTACAGCACACGCGCGAGCGCTTTGTACAGAATGTCGTTGACCAGCGTGCTCTTGCCGGATCCGCTGACGCCCGTCACGGCGACGAACATGCCGAGTGGAACCATGAGGTCGAGATTGCGCAGGTTGTTGGCGCGCGCGCCACGAATCACGATTTCACCTTTTTGCGGCAAGCGGCGCGTCTTTGGCGCCTCGATCACACGCTCGCCGGTGAGGTACGCGCCTGTGAGCGATCCGTGTCCGTTGCTGAGGAGATCCGCAGGCTTGCCTTGAAAGATCACCTCGCCTCCGAGCTCGCCGGCACCCGGTCCCAGGTCGATGACGTAGTCCGCCATGCGGATCGTCTCCTCATCGTGCTCGACTACGACGACGGTGTTGCCGAGATCGCGCAAGCGCGCGAGCGTTCCCAGAAGCTTGCGATTGTCGCGTTGATGCAACCCGATCGACGGCTCGTCCAGCACATAGAGGACACCCGTCAGATTCGACCCGATCTGCGTGGCCAACCGAATACGCTGGCCTTCGCCGCCCGACAGCGTTGCGGCCGAACGCGCGAGCGTGAGGTAGCCGACGCCCACGTCGTTGAGAAACCGGAGCCGGTCCTGAATCTCTTTGAGGATGCGCGTCGCAATCAGCTTCTGGCGCTCCGACAGCTCGAGCGAGTCAAACACGCTGAGCGCTTTCACGACGGGAAGATTGACGTAATCCGCGATGTTCTTGCCCTTCACCTTTACCGAGAGGCTCTCCGGCCGCAAACGATTGCCGCCGCAGGCCGGACACTCGCGCAGCGCGCGGAACGGCTCGAGCTCCTCCTGCACCACCCACGAGCCTTCTTCGAATCGACGGCGAAGATTCGGGATCACCCCTTCGAAATCGCGTCCGAACGGATCGGGTTCGACTTTCTTCTTCTTCGCAGGCCTGGGCGCAGGCGCATCGGCAGGTGTCTCTCGGCCAACGCGAGCACGCGCGGCCTTGTCCGCCGCAGCCTTGCCGCCGTTGGCCGCTGACATGTCCTCTGCGGCCTTCGGCGAACCTCGCCGAAGCGCTGCGCGCGAAGGCGGGGCGAAGGCGGAAAGGGACGGGCCCATGAGCACCAGATCCCGCGACTTTTTCGGCAGCTTTCCAAACGGAATCGTTGGGTCGATTCCGTAATACGCGGCGATCGCCTGTACTGCTTCGCGCACCATTCGCTTGTCGCCTTTGCCCCACGGCGCGATGGCTCCGTCGAGCAGCGACTTCGATTCGTCGGGTACGACACGCTGCGGATCGAAATCCCAGGTTGCGCCCAGCCCCTGGCACGCGGGACAGGCGCCGTGCGGCGAGTTGAAGGAGAACGCGCGCGGTGACATCTCCGGGACGCTGATGCCACAGACAACGCACGCAAGCTTGCGCGAGAACAATCGATCGCCGCCATCAACCGAATTGATCACGACGATGTCGCCTGCGAGGCCGAGGGCGATTTCGACCGAATCCGCCAGCCGCCGCTCGATACCGCTGCGCACGATCAGGCGATCGATGAGGATTTCGATCGTGTGATTACGCCGCCGATCGAGGCTGATATCGTCCTCGAGCGAGCGCAGTTGACCGTCGATACGCGCTTTGGTGAAGCCGCGCGCGCGCAGCGCCTGCAACTCTCTCTTGAACTCGCCTTTGCGGCCACGCACGATCGGCGCGAGCACGTTGATGCGGCTGTCCTGCGGATACGTCATCACCAGATCGACAATCCGCTCCAGCGACTGCGAGGCGATTTCGCGGCCGCAGTTGGGACAATGCGGCGTGCCCACGTTGGCGAACAGCAGCCGCAGGTAATCGTAGATTTCAGTGACGGTGCCGACCGTGGATCGCGGGTTGGAGCCGGTGGTCTTCTGCTCGATCGAGATGGCGGGCGAGAGACCGTCGATGAGATCGACGTCCGGCTTTTCCATCTGCTCCAGGAACTGGCGCGCGTAGGCCGAAAGCGACTCGACGTAGCGCCGCTGCCCTTCGGCATACAGCGTGTCGAATGCGAGCGAAGACTTGCCCGAACCGGACAGACCCGTGATCACGACCAGCCGATCGCGAGGGATATCGACGTCGATGTCCTTCAGATTGTGCACGCGGGCGCCGCGAACCGCGATCCAGTCGTGAGGCATGGCTTACTGTGGGGAATTTGCCGGGGACCCCAAACAGACATTCTACCGCACTGCGGGTTTGTGAGCGCGTAGGTGCGCAGGAACGGCGGCGGGCAGATTGGGACGCCGCCGTTGCGAGCATTTCAAGTGCTCGGTCTATTTCGTAGCGCGGCTTGTGCGCGTTGGGTGGCCTTTGGTCCAAGAGCGCGAGCGCCGGCCGAACGGCCGTTGCCCCTGCCTACTTGCGAACCTGCGAACCTAGACGTCTCAGCTTCGAATTCCTGTACCCGTAGGAGAAATACAGCAGCGCACCCAGCGCGAGCCAGATGCCGAATCGTTCCCACGCCGTCGCGGGAAGACCACGCATCACGTACAGGCAACCCGCAGCACCGGCAAGTGCGACGACCCAGATCGCCGGTGCGCGGAACGGACGCGGCCGATCGGGCTCTTTGATCCGCAAGACCAACACGCCAATGCACACGATCACGAACGCCGAGAGCGTGCCGATGTTCGTCAGATCGTAAATCTCGTTTTCATCCATCACCAGACTGCCGACGGCGACGATGATGCCGGTCACCACCGTGGTGATATGCGGCGTGCGGTATTTCGGGTGAATCCGCGACGCCCATTCGGGAAGCAGACCGTCGCGCGCCATCGCGAAGAAGATGCGCGGTTGACCGTACTGAAACACCAGCAGGACCGCGCTGAGCGATACCACCGCGCCGAAGGCGACAATCCAGCTCGCGGTCCGAAGGCCGGCCACTTCGAGTGCCCTGGCCAACGGATCCGAAGCTCTGAGTTCTTGATACGGCACCAGCCCTGTCGCGACGACCCCCACGATCACATAGATGAGCGTGCAGACGGCGAGACCGCCCAGAATGCCGAGCGGCATGTTGCGCTGGGGATTCTTCGTCTCTTCCGCTGCCGTCGAGATCGCGTCGAAGCCGATGTACGCGAAGAACACGATCGCCGCGCCTTGATGAATGCCGGTCCAGCCGTTGGGCGCAAACGGCACGTAGTTGGCCGGATTGATGTGCAGGGCGCCGAGGCCGACGAATAGCCCGAGCACCAGCAGCTTGACCACGACCATGATGTTGTTGGCCCTGACGCTTTCCTTCACCCCGATGTAGAGCAGCCAGGTGATCACCATCACGATGGCAAAGGCGGGAAGGTTCAACAGGATCGGCACGCCGGCAATGCGGGGTGCCGTGTCGAGCAGCGCGTGCACCTCCGGCGTGGAGCTGAGGAGCGCGGTGCGATATCCATGCGTCAGGTAATCGGGCAGATGCATCCCGAAGCCCGAAAGCAGCGAAGTGAAATACCCGCTCCAGGCAATCGCCACGGCGATGTTGCCGATCGCGTACTCGAGAATCAGGTCCCAGCCGATGATCCACGCCACCAGCTCGCCGAGCGTGGCATACGAATAGGCATAGGCGCTGCCCGCCTGCGGAATCATCGCTGAGAGCTCGGCGTAACAGAGCGCCGCCAGTCCGCAAACGATGCCCAACAGCACAAATGAGACAACCAGCGCGGGACCGGCACCGTAGCGGACCACCTCGCCAGACGCCTGCACTTCGCCGGCGGCAGCGGTGCCGATCGATGAAAAGATGCCCGCGCCAATCACCGCGCCGATCGCCAGCATGATGAGATCGCCGACACCCATGACGCGCTTGAGCGAATGCGCTTCGTCCGCATGCGGCATCAGCTCCGCAATGGGCTTACGGGCGAGAAGTTGACTCATGAGCTGGGATTGTAGCCGCGGAGCTGGCGGTCCGCCCAACGGACGCTTCTTGTCTGTCTAGTGGCTTCAGGTTCGGGAGAATAACCACGCGGTCTCGTTCGACGCCACCACGAGCCTGTCGTCGGCGCCAAACGCTAATCCGACAAGGCGCGCGCCTGATACCACAAGCGTCTTGACGCCGCGCTCTGGCAGGCGATACACGCCACTGACACCAGCGAGCGCTTCGACCACATGCAACACGCCCTGCGCATCAAAGGCGAGACCCTGCGGGCGGCCGAACGTTTGATCGAGTGTTTCCACTTTGCCACTGAAATCGACGCGATACACGCGATCGTAGCTCGCGAGCGTGGGTGCCGTGACGTAAAGAGCGTTGTCCGTTCCTATGGCGAGATGAAACGCGGCGACGCTTGCAGGCAGCGTGACGAGTGTCTTGGACTTTCCTTTCGCGTCGATCTCGAAAATCGTCCCCGAGCGATCACCCACGAAGAGCGTGCCGTCGGGCGCAAACGCGAGACCGCAGGCCAGCCCGAGATCCGACACCACCACTTCGTGTGTGCCATCCTCTGCGATCCGATAGACGCGGCCGTCGAAGCGGCTCGATACGTACAGCCGTCCATCGAGGCCGATCGTCAGAGAGGTGACGTTCACGATGCCCGTCACAAACGGCTCTCGCGGGCCGCCGGGCACCACCCGAAACACCGATACGGCCGCTTCCTGGCCACGCCGGCCGCTGTAGGTGAAATACATGCGGCCCTCGGCGTCAATCGCCGGATTGTCGACTTGATGAAGACCGGTCGCAACGGCTGCGCCGACGTCGACGAACGGCGTCGCCCCGGGGAGCCAGGGTGCCTTGATCTCCGTGGCGCCGCCATCGAGCCCGGCCGGGACGACCAGCGCCATACGATCGCGCGCGGCAAACGCGATATGCGCCGGGTGACCGCCAATCGAACACTCGCCGGTCGATGACACCGGCGTGGGAAAGCCGCTTCCGCGCAGCCATACCCGCCCGCCAGGCACAACCCGAACGGGATCGACGCTGGTCAGCGTCGCTTCTTCAACGACAGACACGGGTTAATCGTACGACACGCAAGTGTGATCGCGAAGTTGGAGAGTTGGAGAGTTGGAGAGTTGGAGAGTTGGAGAGTTGGAGCCGATTTGGCGATTTGGGGATTTGGAGATTTGGCGATTTGCAGATTTGGCCATCGCCAAATTGCCAAATTGTCTCCAAATCTCCACGTCGCCAAATCTCCAAATTCGGGCAACGTTTAGCTGTCGTCGAGCTCGAGATTCCAGTAGAGGTAATCACGCCAACTGTCCGGTGCGCTGTGGAGTTCAATCGTGATACGAATTGCCGGCGCGGAACCGGGACGCCGCGGCGGACGCACCAGACGCATCCCGGCTTCCGCCGGCGTGCGGCCCCCCTTCCGCCGATTGCACGAGACACAGCACGTGACGATGTTCTCCCAGTCCTTGCGGCCACCCTGAGAGACCGGTACGAGGTGATCAAACGTGAGTTCGGATGTGGGAAACGACTGCCCGCAGTACTGGCAGGAGTATCCGTCCCGCGCGTAAATGTTGGCGCGGGAGAACGGCACATAATCGAATCTCTTTTTGATGCGAACGTAACGCAGCAGCCGGATGACCGACGGCAGCTTGAAACTGAACGACACCGCGCGAACTTCGCGGTCGTGGACCGCGACGATCTCGACCTTGCCCTGGCACCAGAGCGTCACCGCTTTCTGCCAGTGCACGACCTTGAGCGGTTCGTACGTCGCGTTCAGAAGGAGCGCCTGCTCCATGATTACGACTATTTTGCCCGGCACTGCCGAGGCTGTCAAGGCGGGCAGACGACGTAAAGCGATGGTAAATAGTCAGTTAGGGCAACGCTGCACACATCGGCACGTAGCGCCGATAAGCCGCATGATGGGCCGTTTCAGTTTTGTTTTGGCGGTGACATCTCTGATGGCGGCGTGCGCGTCAAGTGGTGCAGTCCCGAAACCCTTTCCGTTGCCAGGCACCGCATCGGGCCCGCCCACAGCGCCGACAGCACCGGTCGATCCCACGTTGCCAGGCACCGTACCACCAGCACCAGGTGCACCGTCCGCACGAGTGGCAACTGCCGTCGACGGCTACTCCATCTCGTCAACCGCGCTGTCGCTGCGTGGCGCGCCTTATCGCAACGGCGGCAGCGATCCACAGGGATTCGATTGCAGCGGCTTGGTGCAGTACGTTTACAGCCAGCACGGGGTGAAGGTGCCGCGCGACGTGGGTCAGCAGTTCGGCGTCGGGCACGACATAAGCCCGCAATCGCTCGAGCCGGGCGATCTCGTGTTCTTCACGACCGTCGCGCCGGGTGCATCGCACGTCGGAATTGCCGTGGGCGGCGATCAATTCGTCCACGCGCCCGGCACGAGCGGCGTGGTGCGCGTGGAGAATTTGAGCTCGCAGTATTGGTCGAGCAGATTTGTGGGAGCGAAGAGACTGAATTGAACGCCGAGGCGGACGATTTATGTCGCGCGGACCTTTAGCTCCGTCGCTTGATCAGGCTGCCTTCTCAGACGTGTACGTCTCGATCAAGCGCGATCCGTTGCCGAGGAACTCGCGCAGTTGGAGATCGCTCTCCGACCACAGCTTCGCAGGAACGGCATCGATGAATTCTTCGACCGGCGCTGCCGCGATGTCGGCCGGCATGGCGTGCGGAGTCGTGACTTCCCGATAGCGGCGCGGATACGACGGAAAGTAACGGAACGTCGTGCCGGCCACGCCGCCAAAACGCTGACGCAGCCCTTCGAAATCGTACTTGAGGAACTCGAGCAGTCGCGCGTCCGGCCGACTTGCAAGATACTCCTGCACCATCACCACGACATCTTCGAAGAACGTGGGCGAGTGAAGCGCGTCGGAATACTCGCCGTCCGCCCGCTTGAAGCGGCGCAGGCAGTCTTGCTCAGGATCGATGTGATAGAGCTCGTGCACCACGGTATCGAGCTTCGCAATCCAATCGGGCGTCCCAGCAGCGTAGAGATCGCGCTTGCGCGAACGTGAGAGTGTTTGATCCGTGAAGCGCGGCAGCGAGAACGAAATCAGATAGTTCATCTTCAAGTCGTCGACCAAGACGTCGGGAGACTTGGTGACGAACCACTCGGTGCGGCGCGTGACGGCGTCTGACTTCTTGTCGCGCCAGTAGAAATAGCCGGGATCGCTGGTGGGCAGGCCGAGGCTATGGCAGCTCGCGTAGGCGCCATCGGCACTGCTGCGGCCGGGACGTGCGAAGACGAGAATACGGTCGAGGTCGATGAACGAAAGTGCGGGCACGCGCGCAACCAGGTCATGCATGAGGCGAGTGATTTGCCCCGTGTAGTTAACGCCGCCTGACCACGCCGGCTGCTGGAGCCAGCTGTTCGCGTCCTGAATCGCTCGCACCTCTCCCCTCTCCTTTGCCAGGCGACCTGGGCAGCAAGGGCGCCTCACTTGCGGCGTTCTTGCTAGTGGAAGCCTTCGGATTTGTTGGACTTACCGGCGATGTCCCGCCGTTGCCAGACAGAGGTTGCACGGAATGTACCGAAGTTGGGGGCTGAGGAGGGCTGTTATTTAGTGGAGATGCACTAACGGGGTCGACCATTGCAGGTGACGGCTCGACCGCAGGAAGCGCTGGATCAGAAACCGGCACCGGCGCCGGCGGCTTGACGCCCATGCGCGCGAAGATGATGCGCTGTCGCCGCAACAGCCGCGCTGTTGGACGCGCCGGACTGTGCTCGCGCGGATTGATGAGTGCACCCGCAAGCAGCGCCGCCTCTTCCGCGGTAAGAGCAGACACCGACTTTGCAAAGTACGCTCTCGACGCCGCTTCGCACCCGAAGATCCCATCGCCCCACTCGATCACGTTGAGGTAAATCTCGAGGATGCGCCGCTTGCTGAGCGCGGCCTCGAGGCGGCGCGTAATCAGCAATTCCTTCAACTTGCGTATCGGATTCTTTGACGGCGACAGGTAGAGATTCTTCGCCAACTGCTGCGTGATGGTGCTGGCCCCGCGCGTGAACTTTCCGTCTTCCCAATTCGCCTCGAGCGAGGCGCGGAGCTGTTTGTAGTCCACGCCTTCATGATCGAAAAAGGCGCTGTCTTCGGCGACGAGCACAGCGCGCCGCAGCGTATTTGGGATGCGGGAGTACGGCATCCACTGCTGTCGAATCTGCAGCTTGCGTCCCTGCTCTTCAGCTTCGCGGATGCGCAGCTCCATAAAGGCAGTGGTTTTCGGATTGATGGTGGCCAGCGGACGGACGTCGGGCAGCGTGAGATAGATGTAGCAGACGTACGCGAAGCCGAGCGCGAACGCCATGACCGACCAACGCAACCCACGTTGCATCGAGCGATCTTAACTGAGAGGCGTCGCTTGACTAACCAGCCACGACGATCTTGATGTGTTCGCCTGGATCCGGCTGATCGCTCACCTCGTGATTGTTCATGATCGCGAGCTCGGTGGCGCGGACGAGGTGACCGCCGCGCGCGGCGATCGACTGCCACGTGTCGCCGCTACGCACCGTGTAGAACTCCAACCTGTTGGCATGAATCTCTGCGGCCTCACGCGCGCTCAATTCGCGGAACGTGCGGAGAGATGATGCCACTGCACCGTCGATTTTTCCGAATTCGCTTTCGGGCGCGAAACCGCCTACCAGATAGACCTGGCGGCCGTGAATCACGTGCGCCGCACGCATGATCACTCGGCCGACACGGCCGATCTGCCCCTGATACAGGCCAATGTATGCGTCGAGCCCACCAAAGTTCGTGGATTGCCCCTCGACGTGCTTGAAACCCGCAGCCGCCATCGATCGTTGCGCGATTTCCGCGGCAGTGCGTCCCTGCGGACGATCGACAAGCTGCAGCAGCATGTAGTGCTGCTGTCCCGGCTCTCGGGCGCCTACCTGCGAGGGCGAGTTCATCACCTCCCAGCCTTCAGGGAAGTCGATACGAAACCGCATATCCGGATGCAGGAACACGTTGCCGCGGACGATGCCATCCTTGGGGTTGTCGCCCACGACCAAGCCATCGATGCGGCGCAGGAAATCGTCGCGGTTACGCGCTGTGGCATCCACCGACGCGAACTTGGCTGCGATCGGCTGCGCTTCAGCGACACGCGCGGCGGGCTCAGGATGCGTCGAAAGCCAGTTCGGAACGCCTTTCTCACTGAGTTCGTCCATGCGCGACAGCGTGCGAAGCACGCCCTCCATCGCGGCTGCATCCCATCCGCCTTTCGCGGCGTATTCGATGCCCACACGATCCGCTTCGCGCTCGTCGTCGCGACCAAACTTCATGAAGAGCATGCCCAGGCCAGCGCCTGCAATGTCGCCGAACGGCCGCGCCCCTGGCACGAACACGCCGAGCGCGATAAGTCCGATCTGGCCCTCCATCGCGCGCGTGGCCTGCTGGGCAGAGTGACGCGCGGTGACGTGACCGATCTCGTGAGCGAGCACGCCGGCAAGCTCCGCTTCGTCCTGCAGATACGGCAGAATGCCGCGCGTGATGTAGATGAAGCCGCCGGGGAGCGCAAACGCATTGACCGCGGGATGATCGACGATCGTGAATTGCCAGGGCAGATTCGGCCGGTGCGAGAGCTTGGCAAGGCGATAGCCAATGTCTTCCACGTACCGTTGCAGCTGCGGGTCGTTGTAGACGCCCATCTCGCGACGCACATCCGCGTCGGCCTGCTGGCCCATCGCAATTTCCTGGGCCTCGGTGACGAGCGAGATCTCCCGCTTACCCGTAACTGGATTTGTTGCGCAGGCGGCCAGGACGACCAGGAAGGCTACGGCGGCAGTTAGCGTGAATTTGGGCGCGCACCTGCCTGTGGGAGCGCCCGGGGCGCCGGAATGGCGTTGCATGGGGTGTGGGCGTCCGCTGCAACTCGCATGCCTCGCGGCAACGCTCATGACGCCGGTAGTTTTGCGGTTGGCGATTGTAAAAGCGTCCTCCATTGCCGACAGCAACAAGGTGACGACGATTGGGATGACTCCACATCGGCGCGCTGAACGCGGGCTCGTGACATGCGGCGAAATCCTGCTTGCGCCGCACCCTGCAAGCCGCGCGCGTCAACGGGCAGCATCCGCGACCTCGTTCGTGTAGCCGCGGACCTTTGGGTCCGCTGTTGCGCCCAGCTCGGTGAGCTGCCTTCGTATCGTATCGACGGCGGTTGAAGGCACTGGCCGAAGCGGCGGACGCGGAATGCCGCCAGCCATCCCCAACAAATCGAGCGCCGCTTTAAGACCAGGGACCGCCCAAACAGGTCCGATCGATCGCGCGATCGGCATCAGCTTCCGCTGCAGCTCGCGCGCCTGCGCAATGCGTCCGGACTTCACGTGGTCGACGAGCTCGACACACAACTCAGGGAGCAGGCCTGCGAGCGCCAGCACCGCGCCGTGCGCGCCAATTGCCATCGCCGTGAGCAGAGATGGCGCAGCGCCGACGAGCACCACGAATCCCGGCTTGGCACGTGCGATGTAATCGCCGAGATGAACCATGTCGTTGCCCGAATCCTTGATGCCGACGATGTTGTGATGCTCGCTGAGCTTCTCCACTGCATCGGGCAACAGATTGACGCCCGTGTACATCGTCACGTTGTACAGGATCACTGGCACGGGCGACGCGTCGGCCACTTCCGTATAGTGGCGAACGAACGCGTCTGTCGTCATCAGGTTCTTGTAAAAGCTCGGCGTGCGTACCATCACCGCATCCACGTTGAGCCGAGCGGCGCGCTTGCAGGCGGCAATCGTCGCCCGCGTGGACTCGCGGCCCGTACCAGCAAGAAGTGGACGTCCACTGGGCACACGATCGCGAACGATCGCGATCGCTCGGTCGGCTTCTTCGTCTTCGAGCTGGGGCGCTTCGCCGTTGGACCCGAGGACGATGATACCCGTCAGTGGACTGGCAATGTAGCGATCGATGTTTCGCGCCAGACCCTGCGCATCGATTTCGCCGCTCGCATCGAACGGCGTCACAACGGGAGTATAGATGCCGGAAAAATCGCGTTTCATCTCGACGCTTATTGTACGTACTGACGCGGTGCTCGCTGCAAGATCAGGTTTGTCGAGAGCACCACGACGAAAATCGCCAGCGCGGGGGTCAGCATCCACGGAAATCGCGTGATCACGTTCACGTCGGCCGCGTCGGCCAGCATCGTGCCCCAGGTAGGAACTTGTTCCGAAAAACCGAGGCCGACATACGACAGCGTGGCTTCAGCGAGGATGAATGCCGGCAGCAAGAGCATGGCCTGCGCCAGCAGATAGCCGATGCACGCCGGAAGCAAGTGACGAACGAACACCCGCGTGCCGCTGGCACCGAGTGACCGCGCCGCCATCACGTACTCACGTCCGCGCTCGGCAGAAACGATGCCGCGCACGCCCCTGGCGACGAACGGCCATCCCACCAGCGCGAAGATGCCCGTCATGAGGAGGAAAATCGTCGAGTCTGGAAGCACGAGCGGCATCAACGTGCGCAGGATGAGGACGACGTAGATAACCGGCAGAACCAGGACGAAATCCGCGAGACGCATCACGGCTTCGTCTACCAGACCGCCGCGATACCCTGCAAGCCCGCCGATCGCCGCGCCGAGCAGCACTGCGCTCATGGTCGCGGTGATGGCGAGCCCGATCGATCGGCGCGCCCCGTGCAACACGCGGGACAACACGTCGCGACCGAAGCTGTCGGCGCCCAGCAGGAATGCCGGGCGCGGATCGTTGCGATCGAACCACGGCAAGGCGCGTGTGTGCGCGCGATCCTCGGTATACGCCTGCGACAAACGATCGGCGAGCACGATCGGATACACAAACGGCGCGCGAAGCCCCGAGTCGTCGACCAAACGCGGCGGCATTGGCGGCGCGAACAGAAAATCACGATGCGTCAAGGCAGGGTCGTAGGGGGCAACCCATGGCCCCACAAGCGCGAAGAGTCCGAGCACCGCGAGCATAATCAGTGCTCGTCGTGTCATGTCCGGTCGGCCGCAGCGCGACGAGGATCGATCGCAACCAGCAGGACGTCGGTGAGAAACGTTCCGAGCGCAACGAAGACCGCGCCGGTGGCGGCGCATCCGGCCACGAGATAAAGATCGCGCGCGCGCAGGCCGTCGTACATCAGGCGGCCCAGGCCTGGCCATGCGGTGACAACCTCTACGACAAACGACCCGCTGAAGAGGCTGCCTATCACGGCGCCATACAACCCGAGCACTGGCCCGAGCGACACCGGCCACGCGTGGCGATGCACGGCGCGTTGCCATGTGGTCCCTCGCGCAAGCGCCGCGCGGACAAACGGTTCGTCGATCGCTTCGCTGATTGATTGCGCCTGGAGACGCTCGAGTGTGGCGGTGAGCGGCAGCGCAAGCGCGAGCGCCGGCATCGGTATATGACGAATGAGATCGGCAAGCCACGTGCTCCACGACACGTCGCCACCGGCGGCGGATGTCATTCCACCGAGCGGAAACCAACCGGTTCGCGCCGCAATCAACACGAGGAGAAGCGAGGCGAGCAGCGGAGGAACGGAGAGCACAATGAGAGACACGGCGCGGAGCAGCGCAGGCAAGACGCCGCGTTTATGACTGCCGGTGTAGATGCCGAGAGGCACGCCGACAAGGGTCGCCATCGTCAACGCCACAACCGCGAGAACCGCGGTGTTGAGCGCCCTCTCGGCAAGCAGATGGTTGACGGGACGCGAGAACGTCACCGAGGCGCCAAAATCGAGCCGCGCCACGTCGGCGAGCCAGTCCACGTACTGAACAGCAAGCGGACGATCGAGCCCGAGCTGCGCCCGAACACGTGCCCGCGCCGCAGGATCCGCAGTCACATCGTCTATCGCATCGCCGGCGGTGAGGCGTGTGAGGATGAAAACGCTCGATGAGACGACAAACACCAGCAGCAGCGCAAACAGCGCACGCCGCAGGAGAAAGCGCCCGGCCCTCATGCGCGATCAGGAGGCGGGGCGGTCGGAACCCGGTGCGACAGCAATCGCTTCCGGATTCCACAGGACCTGCGGGCGCGACGCTGTCGGTGTCATGCTGGTGACTCGCGGTGAGACGGCTATATATATACGTGGCGCCGCGAAGTAGAGAATCGGCAGATTGTCCGAGAAGATTCGCTGCACCTCATTGAAGAGGCGCTTGCGCTCCGCCGGATCGACCGTGACCGCGTGCTGATGCATCAAGGCGTCGATTTGACGCTCCCAGTCGGTGGCCGGCGTTTTCTGCTCGGGATTCCAGAGATGCGTCGAGCCGGAGGAGCGCCAGAAATCCTGGTTCATCGCCGGATCCAAATCGGTCATTTGAAACGCTACCAGTACGGCATCGAAGTCGCCCGCGTTGACGTGCTGTATCACGGTGTTGGGTTCGAGCGGAATGACGTCCACTGCAATCCCTACCTTCTTCAAATCTTCCCGAATGACTTCCGCGCTGCGTTCAACGATAGAGGCGCCGCCAAAAACCTGGAGTGTAAATCGCGCTTCGGTGCCTTTTTCGTCTTCCAGCCACTCGTCGGCATCGCGGTTGCGCAATCCCAGTGCCTCGAGCAGCGCGCGGGATTTGTCGACCGAATACTGGTAGCGCGGAATGTCGGGCCAGAACCAGTCGCGATTTCCCGGCGTAATCGGACCGTGAATGGGCACGGCCGCACCGAGATACACCGTGTTTGCAAACGCTTCGCGATCGACCGCGTGCGAGATCGCCTGACGGAATTCCTTGCGCGGCAGCCAGGCCCCACGCGCATCCTTCGCCCATCGCGCCGGACGGAGGTTGAAGAGAAAGTGATTCGCGTCGGCCGACACGCCGAGATCGCGCAACTGCGCTTTGCCTTCCGTTGCCAGCGTGCGGAACGTGCTGATGTCGGTGGCTCTGAGCTGCTCCTGCGTCAAATCGATCGATCCCGCCTGCAGCCGCACGATCTCCGCATCCTGCTGCGGGACGATCTCGATGACGATGCGATCCAGATACGGCAACTGAACGCCTCGTTCGTCTTTCCGCCAGTAGTTCGGATTGCGCTCGTAGATCAGTCGCTGGCCCGGGTCGTAGCGCGTGAGCATGAACGGTCCGAGACCCGCAATGTCCGACGCCGGCGTCGCGGGTGACCACGCCGCGGCGAATCTGCCGGCCCGCACCGCCCCCTCGAGCTTGTGCCGTGGAAGGATCGTCAAATTGTCGAGAAGTCGAACCGCGGGGACGAGCGGCTCCGGGAACGTCACGACCACGGTTCGTGCATCAGGCGCGGCAACTTTCAGTTGCTTGCCACCGACGGTCAAGGCGCTGCCGATGAGGCTGTCTTTCTGGTAGGCGCTCTCAAACGAGAACGTCACGTCAGCGGAAGTAAAGGGAGCGCCGTCCGACCACTTGACGCCGTCGCGCAGCGTAAATGTGTAATTCACGTTGTCGGCGGTCGTCCATTTTTCGGCGAGCCACGGCTCGAGCTCGCCGGTCGCTCGGTTGATGCGCACAAGCTTCGCTTGTGTCAGGAGCGAGAAGATCTCGGTGGGGAATTGATTGTTCGCATGGCGGTTAAAGCTGCGGGGCTCACTGCGGGCGGATGCCATAAGCGTTCCACCCCGTACCGGGGACGATGCCACGGGAGATAAGGAGGATCTGTTGGGGCCAGCCTCGTTCTCGGAGGAGCGACGCAGCCAGAGCGGAACCAACATGATCAAGACGATGAGAATCGTCAGCAGAGCGCGCGTTTGTCGGTTCACTTTCTGACCATCCGGCCGGTTTATTGGCCGGTCTCCGTCTCTGCAGTAACCGCTGTCCAGGTCGGCGGTTTCCGCGAAAAGTGTGCAAGATTTGCAAACAATTCCGAGCTCAACGTCAGGCGGTCAGAAAGTTGGCCGCCAAGTGAGCGATTCGCGCGTGTCGCGTTCGCCGGATCGTAGTCCACGAAACGTAATTCCCGCAATCAGTTAGCAGAAATTGCGTACTCCAATGCCTGCGCTGGCACTACCCCTGCCTTATGTCGGGCGCGTCGGGACAGCGCTTTAGCCGTCTCCGACTTCGCAACCCTCGGCATGCCGAGGTCCCGGAGGCAGGTCCCAATGGAATCACTGACTTTGACTCATGCGGAATCGCCATTCCACCCCCAGCTGGGGAGAAGCGTAACGATTGACCAGGCGGCGCAGCTGCTCGGCGTTTCGCGGCGCACAGTCTATTACCGGATACGCGAAGGACGGCTCCGTACGGTTCGTACGATCGGCGGTTCACAGCGGGTGCTCGTGGAATCGCTGCAGGAGCTCAGACACATTTGAATCGGGAAAATCGGGCGGCGCAACTCCCCGCGCGGCGTGATTGGGAGATTTTGGCAAGTCCCCACTCGGCGTTTGGAGGACTCATGGGTATTGCATGGCGCGCCGGCCTGAGACCGCCACCCCCCGGCGGGTTTCGGTCGCTGTGGTTGGTCGTTAGCTTCCTGGGGATGGGTGCACTGCTGGCGGCAACGCCAGCGAACGCAGATTCGCACAAAGCGCACCTGTCAAACGATCTCGATGCGGTGGTGCACGGCCAGGTGGCGGTTCCTGCCGACGGGATTGACGTCATTGTCTCGGGCACACCGGACTTCGTTGCGCGCGTCGCGGGCCGCCACAAGGCACGGGTCAAGCGCTCGATGGCGTCGGGTGCCGTGCTCAGGGTCTCGCGCGAGCAACTCGTTGCGATGGCCGACGACCACGAGCTCGGCGCGCTGACCGCCGACATGACGATGCGCTCGGCGATGGGGCTGGTGACGCAAGTGACCGGGGCCGTCGCGGCGTGGCACGGGCAAATTCAAAAACTGGGAGCCGTCACTGGTCGGGGGGTGACGGTCGCGATCATCGACAGCGGCGTTGACGCGCACACGGCACTTGCCGGGCGCATTCTCGCGAGCGTCGATGTGACCAAGCCGTCGCGCGGCGTGGCGACGAGGGCGTCCACCGATGCCAATGGCCACGGCACCCACGTCGCGGGCATCGTGGCCGCGGGCGCGCCGGCGCACGACACGGGTGACGCGCCGGTGGGCATGGCGCCGGAGGCGAACGTCGTGTCCGTCAGGGTTCTCGAGGCCGACGGCTCGGGCAAAGCGAGCGCCGTGATCGACGGCATTGATTGGGTGATTGCGAACAAGGACAAGTATGGCGTTCGCATCATCAATATGTCGCTTGGCGCCGCGCCGACGCAGTCGTGGCGGTTCGACCCGCTGTGCCAGGCGGTCGAGCGTGCGGTGCGGGCGGGGATCGTGGTGGTGACGTCGGCGGGCAACAACGGCGAGACACTGGATCACCGGCCGGTCATGGGTGCGGTAACCACGCCGGGCATCTCCCCGTATGCGATTACGGTTGGCGCCCTGCGGACGAACAATACGGTGGAGCGCAGCGATGATGTCGTCGCGCCCTGGAGCTCGAAGGGGCCCACCTACATCGATCACCTGATCAAGCCGGATCTGGTGGCGCCCGGCAGCCGAGTGGTTTCGTTGCTCTCGCCCGGTTCGACCCTGGCGCGCGATTTTCCCGAACGCACCGTGCTGGGCGCGGGCCGCAACGGGTACTTCCAGCTCAGCGGCACCAGCATGGCCGCGGGAGTGGTAAGCGGGGCGGCGGCCTTGCTGCTGCAGTCGCAGCCGCAATTGAATCCGCTTCAGGTCAAGTTGCTCTTGCAAGCCAGTGCCGAGTTCCTGCCGGACGCGGGCCTCGTCGGTTCGGGAGCTGGCAACATTTCTCTTGAGCGGCTCACGTCTCCGTTTCAGCGGGCCGAGGTGTATGCCGTATTTCCGCGGATAACACTAATTGCCGGTTCGATCGTATGGACAGGCCCGCTCGTCTGGACCGACTCCGTAGTGTGGACAGATTCCTTAGTCTGGACGGATTCGCTGGTGTGGACCGACTCGTTGGTGTGGACCGACTCGGTAGTATGGACTGATTCGCTGGTTTGGACAGATTCGCTCGTCTGGACCGACTCCGTCGTGTGGACGGAATCCTTGGTATGGACCGACTCGCTAGTTTGGACGGATTCGCTCGTCTGGACCGACTCAGTTGGCTGGACGGACTCGCTCGTGTGGACGGATTAGGAGACCATCATGTGCCGCTTAATCATTTGGACTGAGTAGTTTGCATTGTGGTTGCAACGGACAGTTCTGGTAACAGGGGAGCAATCATGTGCAGATCGATCATCTGGACCGAGTAGTCTAGGCGGGCACTTGGCAAATTCTGCCACTTCTGCTTGACGCTCGAACCGAGTACGATTAGCGCCAATCACATGCGAACGCTGTACGTACCGGTGATCTCTGCCGCCGGCTTCTTGGTTATCGGCCATTGCATCAGCGTCCTCGCGCGAGATCCCGTCAACCCGCAATGGCTGATTCTAGCTGCGCTAACACTGCTCACTGGCTCTTTCACAGTCAAGATCCCGTCCCTGCCTGTTCGACTCTCGGTTTCCGAGACGTTCGTGTTCGCGTCAGTCATCCTATTTGGAACGTGCGCTGGTACCTTAACTGTCGCTCTCGAAATCCTCGTCGTTATTTTTGTCGGGACGCGGCGTAAGGCTCAAGATCCGCTGCGTGTTCTCTTCAACGTTTCCTCCGCTGCTCTTTCAATTTGGTTCGCGGCCGAAGCGTTTTACATGACTGCCGGAGGCGGCCCTTTTTCAGGTCAACAAATCGAATTGCGTAAGTTGCTGTTTCCGCTGATGGCGCTTGCGGGTACTTACTTCGTTCTCAACAGTGGGATGATCGCTACAGCAGTTGCTTTCCACCAACGCGCTTCGGCCTTTTACATTTGGCGCACGAATTTTTTAGCACTCTCCTTGAACTATGTCGGTGGTGCGTCGTTGGCGGCGCTCCTGGTGTCATACACCAACACAGTTGATCTCATTACGCTGGGCATCATTATTCCATTGCTGGTGATTTCGTACTTGACGTTCAAGTATTCGTTGGGCCGTGTGGATGACGCCACGAAACACGTCGAAGAAGTTAATCGGTTGTACTTGTCGACCATAGAAACGCTGGCCACTGCCATCGATGCAAAAGATCAAGTGACACATGGTCACATCCGCCGAGTTCAAAAATTTGCACTTGGCTTATCGGCTGAGCTCGGGATCACGGACACGCGTCAACTGAAGGCGATTGAGGCAGCGGCACTCCTCCATGATACGGGCAAACTGGTGGTGCCAGAGCATATTCTGAATAAACCTGGTCGCCTAACATATGGCGAGTTCGAAAAGATGAAGCGACACGCGAGCGCTGGTGCGGACATTCTGTCCTGGATCAGTTTTCCGTACCCGGTCGTTCCAATAGTCCGACACCATCACGAAAGTTGGGATGGGAACGGATATCCTGACGGCTTGAAGGGCACACAAATCCCAATTGGTGCACGCATTTTGGCAGTGGTCGACTGTTTTGATGCCTTGACATCTGATAGGCCGTACCGGCCAAGGCTTAGTGATGAAGAAGCGATACAAATCATAGTCCAGCGTCGGGGGACTATGTACGACCCCCTCGTAGTTGACACGTTTGTTGCTGTTAAGGACAAGCTCGCTCGCTCGTTACTCACTTCGGAATCTTCTGTGGAGTCAGTTGTTCAGAGGCAGCGATGGCAAAGCGAGGCTCCGGTACCGTCTGAGGTTAATGGACTGCCAACCAACAATTCTCAAGTTCAGCACCTCGCATTTCTGTTGACGAAATCGGTTCTTGAAGCAACGTGTGCCAAGATCGTAGTGCTTTTTTTTAGAGATGCCTCGCGTGACGAACTTCATAGCCTAGTCGCTCAGTCGTCGGCGGGAACAATGGCACTGACCGTTGCGATTCCTGTCGGTCATCGTGTTACAGGATGGGTCGCGGCTAATGGCACTCCTATTGTGAATGCTGATGCTGCCTTGGATCTCCCAGAAGAGGCTCGATGGTATGGACTTAAGCGATGTTTGTGCGTTCCGGTTACCTACAACTTGGAACCTCTCGGCGTGATCTCGCTGTACGTCGATGATCCGCGCGGCTTTAGTGAGCAAGATCCTGTGGTAGTGGAGACCGCTATCAAATCGATCGACTTGAAGCCATTCAGCGATTTCGTCGCAACGATTGGTAACAGCAAAGTTCATCAAAAACAGCGGCAAACCGTCCATTAGAGGAGAGGCGGGACACGATGGCGGTCGACGCGATTCAGGAACTAATCGAATGCGGCCATCTCGGTGAGGCTGCCGCAAGGCTCGACGCACTGCGGAATCGCACTCTCACTGAGACGGTTCTACTAACATTCCTACAAGCTGATGTCGCGGACCCTCACGCCGCCGCTGCTAGTGCTCGCGAACTGCTAAATTGTCATCTGTCACATCAAGACCGGGCATTATGCCTTGCGGCAATCGGCAAGATCGCTGCTAAGTCTGGTAGAGTCGACGAAGGATGTCGATTACTTCGCGACGCGCTCGGCCTGGCGACAAAAGCCAAGAGCGCAAGACTGATCGCGCGAATTCACTCGCTTCTAACTTCCGCCGTGCTTCACTGGGTCAGCATCGATTCTGCTGTCGCTGAGCTGCCTAGACTGCGCAAATTTGCGTGTATAGCTGGCGATACCAAATCACTCGTCGACTTTCACCTCTTTTCAGCAGAAGTAGACATGAGACAGGGTCGATACTACCCTGCGCTCCGCCATCTAGAGATCGGCGAGAAACTTAGCACATCGGTTAATGATGTGTTATCAGCCGGTAGTGTGTTTCGGATGCGGGCGAACGCCGCGATTCTGTGGCATTCGCCTGTAGAGGGCCTGCGATACGGCAGGATAGCTGTTGAG
>JBKPDL010000103.1:0-15502 GCA_046727855.1 Acidobacteriota bacterium | reverse complement strand
CGCGGGGATCGGTGAGGAGTGGTTGTTTCGCGGCATCGTGCAGCCGCTGTTCGGCTGGGTCATCGCCAGCCTGATGTTCGGGTTTGCGCACGTCGGCGGGCGCAGCATGCTGCCGTTTGGCGTCTGGGCATCGGGCATGGGGTTCGTGCTGGGCGCGCTGGCGTACGCCACCGGCGGCTTGACCGCGCCGATGATTGCTCACGGTGTCTACGACATTCTCGCGCTCGCCTACATTCGACGAGGAGCACACAACGCGTGATCCGTTTATCTCAGTGCTGCTGCGCCATGGCCGCTTTTGCATCGCTCACCACCGCAACCGCCGCATTCGCACAACAGCGACCACTCGTCACCGAAGATCCCGAAGTCATCGGGCCGGGCCGTCTCCTCATCGAGGGTGGATTTGACTGGCAGAACGACGTCTCGTTTCCCGTGAGCGGTCTCACCGGCAATCGCTGGTCGGTTCCCACTTTCGGCGTGAGCGTCGGGTTGAGCTCGATCGCGGAGCTGCAGATCGATGGCGGGCTCTATCAGCGCCTCGATATCTCGGAGCGGCGCGATACGGCGCCGCTTGCGGACCTTTTGGACATCGACGGCGATCGCACCAGCGACATTGAGGACCTGGTGCTGGCCACGAAGGTGCGCTTGTTGGGCGAGACGCCCGGCCGGCCGGCGGTTGCTCTTCGATTTGCGACGAAGCTGCCGAACGCGAGCAACGAGAATGGCCTCGGCACTGATATGACCGACTTCTTTGCGTCGCTTCTCGTGGCCAAGACGGTCCAGTCCATACGCGTCGTGGGCAACGGCGGCCTGGCGATCATCGGCGACCCGACATCGGACGCCCCGCAACAACACGATCTGCTGACGTTCGGGTTCTCGGTCGCGCGCGCCATGACGATGAGCACCGAGATTGTGGGCGAGATCAACGGCCGCGTGAATTTCGCCGACGGAGAACATCCTCCCGGCGGTGAGAACCGCGCCGTCATGCGATTGGGCGGACGTTACACGCGCGCGACTGTGCGGATCGACGGAGGAGTGCTGCTGGGCATGACATCACTCGATCCGCAATTCGGCTTCACCGCGGGGTTCACCTGGGTGTTTGACGCGTTCCGTATTCCGTGAAGCCCCATGCTGCCGGTCGCCAAAGCGCACGCCTACGGCAACGACTTTCTGCTCGTGCCACACGATCACGTGAATGGCGCCGATTTGCCCGAGCTGGCGCGTCGCATGTGCGCGCGCCACACTGGCATTGGCGCCGATGGGCTGATGCTCTACACCATCGCGCCTGATGGAACCGCGCGTATGACGCTGTTCAACGCTGACGGCAGTCCATCGGAGGTGTCCGGCAACGGGCTGCGTTGTGTCGCGGCGCTGGTGCTGGATCAACGCGAAGCGAACAGAGAAGAGCCGCCACGGCACGTGCGCGTGTCCACGGACGCAGGTTGGAAGGTGCTCACCCTGACCGGACGATCGCGCGGCCGTTACACGTTTCGCGCAGCGATGGGACAGCCGACAGACATGCGCGAGGAACAGCTCGAGGTCGCCGGCGAACGCGTCAAGGTCACGACGCTTGGTATGGGCAACCCGCAATGCGTCGCGCTGGTTGACGCGCTCCCCGATGAGGCGCGGTTTCAGCGGCTTGGACCGGCGCTTGCGACGCATTCGAGATTCCCTGCCGGGACAAATGTCGAATTCGCGAAGCTCGAAGCCCCGGACACGCTGCGCATTCTGATCTGGGAACGCGGTGTAGGTCCAACCACCGCGTCGGGTACCGGCGCATGCGCCTCCGCAGTCGCGGCTATCGCGCACGGCGGCGCGTCACGCGATCTCGACGTGGTGTCGCCGGGCGGCACGCAGCGTGTTGAGTGGCGTGACGATGGAGTGTATCTCACAGGGTGGGCAGAGATCCTGTTCGAAGGGACGTGGCTGGCCGTGTAAATTTCTGCGGCCGTCCGGGTCCATGGCGATCGCAGAAACTGCTGTTTAAGGGCGTCCGACCTCACCGACGCCGGCGGCTGCGTCCTCCGTCGGCCGCCGCATCCAATGCAGCGATTGCCTTTTGAATTCGGCCAACAACGCCTTCCATCGCCTCATTCGCCTTTGCGTAGTCGTCGTTGTTGAGCGCTGTGCGCGCATCTTGCAGGGACTTGGTGGCCGCGTCGATCACGGCGCGCTGGTCCTGCACGGTCCGCCGCGGCAATCCCGCGACATCGGGATCACGCAGCCGCGCGCGCGCCTGTGCGAGGAGAGTGCTCGCTTGACCAATCTGACCTTCCACGTCGCCGCGCGCTTTGGCGCGCACATTGACGGCCACCTTTGCGGCGGTCTGCGCGCGTTCGCGGCTGTCGATCGCGAGGCTGAGCGCGAGCCGGTAATCGCGCTGGGCCGCGGCCTCTTCGGATCGCCGCAGCGCCTCGATTGCCGCGTTGAGTTCCGCCGGCGCGGAGACGTCGGCTCCCGCGGCTCGCGCGGCGTCGATCGCCCCTTGCGCCTGGTTCATCTCCTTGCTTGGCGGCTCGGCGCATGCAGAGACGACAACTGCGAGAAGAAGCGGAATGAGGGGACGCAGTCGGTGCATGACAAGGGAGATCTGCGTACGTGGTCGGCGAGCCTTACGTCCGCCGTTCGAGTATAGGCTGACAGTGAAGTACCATGGTTGATCTTGTCGCGGCGTGGATTCGTAATGCAGCGCGCGTGACCGTGCTGACCGGGGCGGGCATCTCAGCCGAGAGCGGCGTCCCGGTGTTTCGCGGCCCGGGCGGGCTGTGGCAGCAATTCCGGCCGGAAGATCTGGCGACGCCTGAGGCGTTTGCCGAACGGCCGGCGCTCGTATGGGAGTGGTATTTGTGGCGTCGCGAGCGCATAGCCGCGGCGCAACCAAACGCTGGTCACGACATGATCGCGCGTCTGGAGCGCGCGCATCCCGGCGTGACGCTGCTGACGCAGAACGTCGACGGGTTGCATGCGCGGGCCGGGAGCGCTGCGCCAGTCGAGCTGCACGGAAATCTGTGGCGAGTGCGGTGCGCGGATGGATGCGGTGCCACCTCGCACGATCGCGAGACTGATCCGCCGCGGGCGCAGCTGCGGTGTCAGTGTGGTGCGTGGCTGCGGCCGGAGGTGATTTGGTTTGGCGAGCCGCTCGATCCCGATGTGCTCGCCGCGGCCTCCGATGCGGTCGAGGGCGCCGACGTGCTGCTCGTCGTCGGTACATCTGCCGTGGTGTATCCCGTCGCGGCGCTTCCGCAAATAGCGCGGCGGCGCGGCGGGCGCATCGTTGAAGTGAACGTCGAAGAGACGCCGCTCAGCGCGCATGCGGATGCGGCGCTGCGTGGACCGGCCGGAGAGATGCTTCCAGCCGTGGAGCGGCGGCTGTGAAGCAGCTTGCGCCGCAGGATCGGCCGCGCGAGAAGCTGGCGCGCGCGGGCGTGCACGCGCTCGGCGACAACGAGCTGCTCGCCCTCGTGTTGGGAAGCGGCGTTCGTGGACGAAGCGCGTTGGCCCTTGCGCAAGAGGTGCTGGATCTTGCCGGCGGCGTGCATGGCTTGGTGCACATCAGCCTCGACGAGTTGCGGCAAGTGATCGGCGTCGGCTTACCTCGTGCGGCACGTCTGGCCGCCGCGATCGAGCTCGGACGGCGAGCCGTAACTGCAGGGTCCGGCGAGCGGCCGAAGCTCCGCTCGCCGACCGCGGTGGGACAGTATCTGCTGCCGCTGTATGGCGGCTACCGCGTGGAACGATTTGGAGTGGTGTTGCTGGACGCAAAGAACCGGTTGATCCGGACGTCGATTCTCTCGGTGGGCTCGCTCGATGCGAGCATTGCGCATCCGCGCGAGATTTATCGCGAGGCGGTGATCGCGTCGGCGGCGTCGGTGGTGGTGTTTCACAATCACCCTTCGGGCGATCCGGAGCCGAGCGTAGACGACATCGTGCTGACGAGGCGCCTCAAAGAGGCCGGCAGCCTTATGGGCATCGAGCTCGCAGATCACATCGTGCTCGGCGACGGCCGCTGGTTCAGTTTTCGGGATGCAAAGCAGCTGTGAAGGTCCTCTACTTCGACTGCTTCTCCGGCGCCGCTGGAGACATGATTCTCGGGGCGCTGCTCGATGCCGGTTTGCCGCTTCCCGAGCTCGAGCGCGCGCTGGGAACGCTCGGCGTGGACGGGTGGAACGTGTCGGCAGAGCGCGTCGTCAAAGCAGGTATAACCGCGACGAAGTTCCGCGTGCACCAGTCGCGGGGGCATGACCACGCGCGCGATCACCACGGTCATCCTCATCACCACCATCACCACACGGTGGCCGAGATCAAGGCGGCGATCGATCGTTCGTCCTTGAGCGAGGCCGGAAAGACGAGAGCCAAGGCGATGATCGGTCGCCTTGCCGACGCCGAGGCGGCCGTCCACAGCATGCCGGTGGAGCAGATCCACCTGCACGAAGTGGGCGAACTCGATTCGATCATCGATGTCGTGGGCGCCGTGTTCGCCATGGACTGGTTTGGTGCCCAACGCGTTGTGGTTTCACCGATCAACGTCGGAAGCGGCGTGGTAAAGACGGCGCATGGCGTCTATCCGGTGCCTGCGCCCGCAACGGTGAAGCTTCTAGGCAATGCCCCCGTGTACGGGCGCAATGTGAATGCGGAGCTGCTGACGCCGACGGGTGCGCTGGTGTTGACCGATTATGCCTCCGAGTTCGGGCCGATGCCCGCCATGCGCGTGCAGCAGGTGGGCTATGGCGCGGGCGATCGCGACATCGATGGCGCGCCGAATGTGTTGCGCGTGGTCGTCGGCGAGAGCGCGGCGGACTCCACCGCCATGCGCGTCGCCGTCATCGAGTGCGAGATCGATGACATGAACCCTCAGATTTTCGGTGCGCTGATGGATCGCCTGCATGCAGCCGGGGCGCTCGACGTGTTCTATGCGCCGGTGCAGATGAAAAAGAACCGCCCGGGGACACTCGTGACGATCATCGCGAGACCCGAGTTGCGCAGTGAGCTGACGGAGTTGATGTTTCGTGAGAGTACGACGATCGGGGTCCGCTCGGTGGAAATGGATCGCGAGTGCCTCGATCGTGAAACGGTTGATGTGACAACAGACCTGGGCTCCGTGCGGTTCAAGGTTGCACGTCGTTTCGGGCGCGTGCTCAACGCGCAGCCCGAGTTCGACGATGTCGCCAGACTGGCAGTTGAGCACGGCCTGCCGATCAAACACGTGCAGGCCATCGTCATGAAAGCGTGGCTCGAGAGAGCATGAAATATTTCCAGACAACGGCGATCGATTACGTCAACAGCACGCCACATCTCGGTACCGCCTACGAAAAAATCACGGCCGACGTGATTGCCCGCTACAAGCGGCTGGCCGGCTTCGAAACGTGGTTTCTGATGGGCAACGACGAGCACTCGCAGAACGTGTATCGCCGTGCGCAGGAGCTCGGACAGGATCCGCTGGCCTACTGCGACGAGATGGCGCGCGTGTTCACCTCCGTCTGGAAGCGGCTGGATGTGTCGAACGACGACTTCATCCGCACAACTGATGAGAAGCGTCACAAGCCGGCGGTCCAGCGCATGGCCCAGGCCTGCTATGACGCGGGCGACGTGTACGAGGGCGTCTACGAAGGGTGGTATTGCGTCAGTTGCGAAGCCTTCAAACAGGACAAGGATCTGATCAACGGGTTCTGCGCGGTTCACCCGACGATTAAGCCGGAATGGATTCGGGAGAAAAACTGGTTTTTCCGGCTCTCCAAGTACCAGCAGCCGCTGTTAGCGCACTACGCCGCGCATCCGGCGTTCATCGCGCCCGAAGTCCGGCGCAACGAGATTCTGCGACTCGTCGAGGCCGGGCTCGAGGACATTTCGGTCAGCCGCGCTGGTCAGGCATGGGGCATCCCGCTGCCGTTCGACAAGGACAGCGTTGTCTACGTCTGGTTTGATGCGCTGATCAACTACGCGGCCGCCGTCGGCTACGGTTGGGACGACGAGCGGTTCAGCAAGTGGTGGCCGGCAGATCTGCACATCATCGGCAAGGACATCACGAGATTCCACTGCGTGATCTGGCCCGCCATGTTGATGAGCGCGAAGCTCCCGTTGCCGAAGCAGGTGTTCGGGCACGGCTGGATTTCGGTAAACGGCCAGCGTATGAGTAAGTCGCTCGGCAACGTCGTGGATCCAGTGGACGCGGCCGAACGCTTCGGCGTCGATCCGCTCCGACTGTATCTCGTCAAGGAGGTTCCGTACGGCGGCGATGGCGACTTCTCGTTCGAACGCCTCGGTGAGAAATACAACGCCGATCTTGCGAACAATTTAGGCAACCTCGTGAGCCGCGTTGCGGCAATGACAGAGCGCTACCGCGGCGGCACACTCGCCGCGCCACTCGCGTCCGATCGTCTTGCCGGGATTGCGACGTCTGCGGTCGCCGACTATCGCCGGGCGATGGACCTGCTGATGCTGCACGACGCGACGGCTGCCGCGTTCGGCATCGTGGACGCGGCAAACCTGTTCATCGCAGACACACAGCCGTGGGCGCTCGCTAAGGATCCCGCGCAGGCAGATCGACTCACGACCGTGCTGGCCGATGCTGCCGAAGCGGTTCGCCTAGCCGCGCTGCTGTTGTTGCCCATGATCCCTTCGTCTGCCGCGGAGATCTTGCGGCGCGTGGGCGAGACGAGGCCGGTCACGGGGCTTCGTCTCGACCGCGACGCTGTCTGGCGGCCGACCGAGAAACGTATTCTGAACAAGGGACCGCTGTGGCCGCGCCGTGAGGACGTGCGAACCGCTGTTGGCGATTCGCGTGCCCGGGAACCTTCGGCAAAAGAGATCCGCAGCGGGAAACGGTCTTCCAGCGATTTGCGTGACGGAGTCACCGCGAACGATTCACGCAGCGGCGAACCTTCTTCAAATGATCCCCGTAGCGGCCGACCTTCAGGTCAGTCCGGAGCAACGATGACCGACACAACACCAACGCCCGAAAGCCCAATAGCGCCGCTCACGCAAGCTGCGGCTCCCGTCCCGGCGGACGATCGGATCTCGATTGACGATTTCATGAAGGTGCAGCTGCGCGTCGCCAAGGTCCTCGAGGCCGAGCGCGTCCCCAAGTCCAAAAAACTCATCAAGCTGTCGATCGACGTGGGCACCGAAACGCGCACCATTGTGGCGGGCATCGCGGAGGCGTACGAGCCCGAAGCGCTGGTTGGCAAGAGCGTGGTGATTGTGGCCAACCTGCAGCCCGCGAAGCTGATGGGGATCGAGTCGAACGGGATGGTGCTCGCGGCGAGTCCTGACGGTGGGCAGCCAATCGTGCTCGATGCCTCGCCGGCCGCGCCCGGCACGCGCGTCCGGTGATTGATTCGCACTGCCATCTCGCCGCAACCGAATTTGCCGGCGATCTCGACGCGGTCGTGTCACGGGCACGAGACGCCGGCGTGGTGCGATGTCTCGTTATCCTCGCCGCTGATGACGAAGAAGAACTGACGCGCGCCGCGGCAGTCGCTGCGGCCTGGCCGGAAGTCCGCTTTGCCGTTGGCGTGCACCCACACAACGCGTACCGGTTTGCCGCAGAACCAGGCGTCGCCGCCGACCTTGTGGCAAGCCGGCTCAGCGAGATCGCTAACGTCTGCGCCATCGGCGAGATCGGGCTCGACTATCACTACGACTTCTCGCCGCCCGACGTGCAGCACGCGGTCTTTCGGGCGCAGCTCGATCTCGCGCGTGCGCGCAGCCTGCCAGTGGTCGTTCACACGCGCGAAGCCGAAGTCGACACGCTGCGGATGATCACGGAAGCGAGTGAAGGCCAGCTGCGTGGCGTCTTTCATTGTTTCTCCGGCGATCGCGCCGCCGCCGCACGCGCCCTCGCGACAGGTTTTTATGTCTCGATTCCCGGAATCGCGACATTTCCCAAATCGATCACTCTGCGCGAAGCGGCCGGTGCGATTCCGGTCGATCGGTTGCTGCTCGAAACGGACAGCCCCTATCTCGCGCCCGTTCCGTATCGAGGCAAGCGCAACGAACCGGCGTATGTCATGCGCGTGCTGGACACGCTCGCCGAGGTCCGGGCCACACCGCGCGACTCGCTGGGACAGCAGATGATCACAAACTTCGATGCGCTGTTCGGCGCGCACCAGAACCTTCCGTGAGGAACTGGCGTGCGGCACCTCCGTGAGGAACCTCCGTGAGGAACCTACGTCGGAACCGACGTGCGGAACCTCCGTGAGGAACCCTGTATACACTGCACGTACATGCGGCCTAAAGCTCAGCGTGAGCGAGAGTTAGCGCATTCCCCTCGCGTTGACAGCATCGCGCCTGTGTGATGAGATTGACGAGCTTGATCAACGCCGCACAAAAGAGCCGCATCGATCTGGTGCAGATGTTCGAACCGGTGCGCGCCGACCTGGAAGCCGTTGAGCGCGAGTTCGAGCGCCAGGTCCAGTCGAAAGTTGGCGTCATCCCCGAAATCGGCCGCTACATCCAGAAGAGCGGCGGCAAACGCGTGCGGCCGGCCGTGCTCCTGATGGCGGCGCGCTTGTGCGGCTACACCGGCCCGCGCGCGGTGCTCAACGCAGCAGTCGTGGAATTCATTCATACCGCGACACTCGTTCACGACGACATTATCGACGATGCGGATGTCAGGAGAGGGCAGAAAGCGGTCCATTCGCGTTGGGGCAGCGACGTGACCGTTCTCGCTGGCGACTTCCTCTACATCAAGTCGATGGCGATGGCTCTCGCGCAGGACACGCTCGATGTTGTCAGGCTGCTGTGCGACGTCACGCTGCGCATGATCGAAGGCGAGCTGTATCAGCTCACGAAGAACGGCGTGGTCGACATTTCCGAGGACGAGCACTTCGAGATCATCCGCCGCAAAACAGCGTACCTCTTTGCCGGGTGCGCGGAGATCGGCGCCATGCTCGGGGAGGCCGGACAGGAAAAAGAGCTCGCGCTGCGCGAATACGGCTTCAACCTCGGCGTGATGTTCCAGCTGGTCGACGATCTGCTCGACGTCACCGGAGAAGCCACCAACACCGGCAAGCCCGTCGGCGGCGATCTACGCGAAGGCAAGATCACGTTGCCGATCATTCACCTGTTGCGCCACGGTGGCGAAGAAGCCAGCGCGCTGGTACACCGTGTAGTGCGCCAGCGCGATGTCACACAGGAGGAATGGACGCGCCTGCGTGCGCTTCTCGCCGAACACGGATCGATCGAGTACGCATACGAGCGCGCGGTCGGATTCGGCGAGGCTGCCAAGCGGTATTTACGGGTCTTCATGCCCAGCCATGAGCGGGATGCCTTGACCGCGCTCGCCGATTACGTTCTGTCGCGCGACCGGTAGGGAGACAGGGAGATCGAGGAGATCGGGAGAAAGGCCCACTGGGAGATCGAGGAGATCGGGGAGAGGACCACTGGGAGATCGAGGAGATCAGGGAGAAAGGAGCACTGGGAGATCAAGGAGATCGGGGAGCAATAGGACCACTGGGAGATCGAGGAGATCAGGGAGAAAGGACCACTGGGAGATCAAGGAGATCAGGGAGCAATAGGACCACTCGGAGATCAAAGAGATCGGGGAGCAATAGGACCACTGGGAGATCAAGGAGATCGGGGAGCAATAGGACCACTCGGAGATCAAGAAGATCAGGGAGCAATAGGACCACTCGGAGATCAAGAAGATCAGGGAGAATGGTTTCCATGTCTTCCGCGATCCTCGTGATCTCCCAGATCTCCCCGATCTCCCTGTTCGTCCTCTCCCCGATCTCCCCAATCTCCCTGTTCGCCCTTTCCCCGGTCTCCCCGATCTCCCTGTTCGCCCTCTCCCCGATCTTCCCGATCTCCCTGTTCCCCCTCTCCTTGGACTCCGCAATCTCCCTGTGAACCCAGCCGAACGCATCACCGAACTCCGATCCGAAATCCGCCGCCACGAAGAGCTCTACTACGTCCAGGCTGCGCCTGAAATCTCCGATACTGAATTCGACGCGCTGATGCGCGCGCTGCAGGAGCTCGAAGCCGCGCATCCGGAGCTCGTGTCCCCCGACTCGCCGACACAGCGTGTCGGCGGCCGTCCGGCCGAAGGCTTTGCTACCGTCGAGCACCTCGTGCCGATGCTCTCTCTTGACAACGCCTACAACGAAGAGGAGCTTCGCCAGTTCGACGAGCGCGTACGGCGCGGCCTCGGCACGACGGATCCGGTCGACTATGTCGCCGAGCTCAAAATCGATGGCCTGAGCATTGCGCTGACCTATCAAGATGGACGGCTCGTGCGCGGCGCCACGCGCGGCGACGGTGTGCGCGGCGAGGATGTGACGCAGAACGTGCGGACCGTGAGGGCAATCCCGTTGACGCTGCAGGGCGGTCCAAGTGGACGCGTCGAGATCCGCGGTGAGGTCTACCTCTCGAAACGCGCATTCGAGCGCATCAACAAGGAGCAGCAGGACGCGGGCGAGATGTTGTACGCGAACCCGCGCAACACCGCCGCCGGCACGATGCGCAGTCTGGATCCGGCGCTTGTCGGAAGGCGCGGTCTCCTGGCGTGGACGTATCAGATTGTCAGACCGGCCGGAGCTCCGGAACACGCGACGCACGCCGAGATGCTCACCGAACTCAAACAATGGGGTGCGCCCGTCGAACCGCACTGGAAGAAGTGCAACGGCATCGACGAGGTGCTGGCGTTCTGTCACGAATGGCGCGAAATGCGCGTGGCCCTCAACTTCGAAACCGATGGCGTCGTGGTGAAGGTGAACGCGCGCGCGTTCCGTGAGCGCCTGGGCTGCACATCGAAGTTCCCGCGTTGGGCAACCGCGTTCAAGTTTCCAGCCGAACGGAAAGTCGCGATGCTGCACCGGATCGACATCAACATCGGGCGCACCGGCGCGGCCACTCCGTTTGCGGTCCTCGAACCAACGATTGTAGCGGGCTCGACCATCTCGATGGCGACGCTGCACAACCCGGATGACATCGTCCGCAAGGACATCCGTCCGGGTGAGCTGGTGATCGTCGAAAAAGCCGGCGACGTCATTCCGCGCGTCGTCGGTCCTGCCCATCCAGATGCGACGAATCGGCCGGCGCGGTGGGTCATGCCCACCGCCTGTCCGGTGTGTGGCAGCGAGCTGAAGAAGCCTGCAGGCGAAGCTGTATGGCGATGCGAAAACAGCTCGTGTCAGTCGAAACTGCGGCGTGGTCTCGAACATTTCGCGTCGCGCGGAGCGATGAACATCGAAGGCCTCGGCGAGTCGCTCATCGGACAGCTTTGCGATAAAGGGCTGATCAAAAGCTTCGCCGATGTCTACCGCCTCGACGCGCAGACGCTCGAAGCGCTGGAACGCATGGGCAGGAAGTCCGCCGCGAAGCTGCTCAGTGAGCTCGGGAAGTCGAAATCCAACGATGTGTGGCGGCTGATCTACGGGCTCGGCATTCGGCACGTTGGTGAACGCGGCGCGCAAGTGCTCGCCGATCGCTTCGGATCCATCGACGATATCGCGCAGGCATCGCTCGACGAGCTGCAGCGAGTCCGGGAAATCGGCCCGGTGCTGGCCGCGTCGGTGAGATCGTGGTTCGACGAACCGGCCAACCGCGAACTGATCGAAGACTTCCGGCGGGCCGGGCTTAAGCTAACCGGTGAGCGCAAGGCTGCGGCCGAAGGGCCGCAGCCGCTAGCTGGACGCACGTTCGTAATTACCGGAACGCTCGACACGATGTCACGCGAGGAAGCGCAAAGCCGCATTGAACGGCTCGGCGGAAAGGTGACCGGCTCGGTCAGCAAAAAAACCAGCTACCTGGTTGTGGGCGCGGATGCCGGGACGAAACTCGACAAAGCCCGCGCATTAGGCGTCCCAACACTGGACGAGGCCGCATTTCTGGCGCTGATCGAAGCTTCGACGTGATCCCCGCCGTCGGTAGCTGGGACGATTGCGTGTCGTTAGACCGTTATGCAGCCACAGACGTGAATTTTGTACGCGTTGTGGACCCGCATAACGGTCTACGGCGCGCGGAGCGCGCCAAGCCAACAACAAGAACTAGCCAAGGGCCGCGGAGTTAGCCGGATATCAAGGGCAGGGCCCTTGGCTAGTTCGCGTCGCTCCAGGCTGGCGTCCGACGCTGTACCAACACCGGGACTACAAAGGCTATGCGGCCGATGTCGGCGAGGAGAACGTTGCGAACTATTAGCGGGTGCGAGGACCGTGCGGGAGCGACAGCTTCAACGATTGCGCATCATCCATACACGTTTATCCTGTGCGGTAATTTGAGCCCGCGACTCCGCCACACTCTGCACAAGGCCGGTGAGGCGCTTGTGTGCACCTGCCGGCGCCCGCCTTCAGCGCTTTCGCGAAGCCGCCAAACAAAGCACGGAAATCAGTGGTCAGCGTGCGCGCCGGAGGCGGCAACAAACGTGAATAGGGCAGCACAGAATTGGTACGAACGGCAACCAGCTCAACGAGTTGACGCTTATAATGTTTGAGAAATGACCAGGCGGTTTGCGTGGTTTACCGTGTGCCTGACGGCATCTGTGTCGTTTCTAGTGGGCATGGTGGTGACCGGGTCGATGTCACCGACTCCGGCCAACTCTGCGCCACCGGCCGTGGCCGCGCGTCCCGCACGTGACGACCGCCCGGTCGTGCCGGGCATCGCCGGAGTCGTCAATTTCGCCGACGTCGCCGAGCACCTGAACCCAGCCGTGGTCAACATCGACGCCAGCAGCCGGCCGCGGAGCGACGCCCGACCGAATGACGGACGGGCGCCGACGCGGCCCGATGTCGGCGAGGGTCCATTCGAGTTCCGTCGCCGCGGCGAGACACCACGGCGCGGCGCGGGAACCGGATTCATCATCGACGAGCGCGGACACATCCTCACCAATCATCACGTGATTGAGAACGCCGAGCGCATTACGGTCAAACTGACCGACGGCCGAAGCCTGCGCGCGGAAGTGATCGGATCGGATCCCGACACGGACATCGCGTTGATCAGAATCCAGGGCGAAGGGAAGTTTCGTCACGCGACGCTCGGCGATTCAGACGAGCTGCGCGTCGGCGAATGGGTGTGCGCCATCGGCAACCCGCTTGCCTACGAGCACACAGTAACGGTCGGCGTCGTCAGCTTCATCGGTCGCAAGCTGTTCGACACGAGCCTCGACAACTACATTCAGACAGATGCGGCGATCAACTTCGGCAACAGTGGCGGTCCCTTGATCAACACGCGCGGCGAGGTGATCGGCATCAACTCGGCGATCAGCCGCCAGGCGAGCAGCATCGGCTTTGCGGTGCCGATCAATCAGGCGAAGCTGATCCTGCCGCAATTGATGGAACGGGGGCACGTCTCACGCGGCTACATCGGCGTGGTGCTGCGCGACGTCGATCCCGATCTGCAGCAGTCGCTGCGGCTGCCGCGCACCACCGGCGCGCTCGTGCAGGACGTGCTCTCTGACTCGCCGGGGGAACGCGCCGGTTTGAAGCCCTATGACCTCATCACGACCATAGATGGCCGCGACGTGCCGAACAACGATTCGATGATTCGTGAGATCGCGGCCCGGCAGCCAGGAACGACCGCGCGGCTCGAGCTGCTGCGCGACAATCGATCACGGCAGCTGATCGTGAAGCTGGCCGAACGAAACATCCGCGACGAAGCGCCCGCTGCAGCCGGCGATGACAGCAATCGGCCGGATCGATCGACGCAGGTCATGGGTCCGGGCGATCTCGGACTGACGCTCATCGAGATCGACCGCGCGAATTCGCACCGGTTCGACGTGCCCCACGGCATGACAGGCCTTCTTGTGCAGCGTGTCGAGCCATTGAGTCCCGGCTATGACGCTGGGCTCGAGCGCGGGAACATCATCCTCGAAATCAATCGCCAGCCGGTCAACTCGGTCGCGCGCTTCCGGCGCGTGCTCGAGGCGGCGCGTACTGGCGAACCGCTCGCCCTCTACATCTACATCCCGGACGCCGATCAGCGGAATATCAAGACGGTGCGCGTGGATCGATGAAACCGCGGATCCTCGTCATCGACGACGAATCGGCCATCCGCGATTCGTTGAGGATGATTCTCGAGTACGAAGGCTACGAAGTTTTATCAGCGGCAACTGGAGAAGAGGGCATCGCGCAGGCCGAGCGCGAAGCACCGGATCTCATCTTCCTCGACGTCAAGATGCCCGGTATGGACGGCATCGAAGTGCTGCAGCGGCTCCGCCATCTTGTCGAGGTGACGCCCGTAGTGGTCGTGTCGGGGCACGGCACTGTGTCCACTGCCGTTGAAGCCACCAAGCTCGGCGCCTTCGACTTCATCGAGAAGCCGCTCGAACGCGAGCGCGTGCTCGTCACCGTCAGAAACGCCGTCGACTCACGGCGGCTGCGGACGGAAAACCGCACGTTCCGGCGCGACGCGGAGAAGCGGTATCAAATCGTCGGCGATTCGCCGCTGCTCGCGCGCGTGCGCGAGGCGATCGCGAAAGCGGCGCCAACAAACGCAACCGTTCTCATTTGGGGTGAGAGCGGTGTGGGCAAAGAGCTGGTGGCGCGCGCGATTCATCGCGAGAGCCTGCGGCGCGACGGACCGTTCGTCCAAGTCAACTGCGCGGCAATCCCGGACGACCTCATCGAGTCGGAGCTGTTCGGCCACGAAAAGGGATCATTCACCGGCGCGAGCGATCGGCAGATCGGCAAGTTCGAGCAGGCCGACAAGGGCACGATCTTTCTGGACGAGGTCGGCGACATGAGCCTCAAGACGCAGGCCAAAGTGCTTCGCGTTCTGCAGGAGCAGGAGCTCGAACGGCTCGGAAGCAATCGCATCATCAAGGTCGACGTGCGCGTGATTGCGGCCACCAACAAGGATCTCGAGCACGAGATCACGCGAGGGACATTCCGGGAGGATTTGTTCTACCGCCTCAATGTCATTCCGATTCAGGTGCCGCCGCTGCGTGAGCGGCGCGACGACCTTCCGACGCTCGTGCGTCACTTCGCGGATCTGTTTTCGCGCGAGAACAACTTTCGGCGCAAGGCGTTCACTGCAGCGGCGATGGAACGTCTGCGGCAACACGGTTGGCGCGGGAATATCCGCGAACTGCGGAACTTCGTCGAGCGGCTCATCATCATGAGTCCCGGCGATCAGATCGACGTCAAAGATCTGCCGGAGTTCGGGGCGGGTAGGGCGGATGTGACCTCGATGCCTGCGCTCGCCGGCGCCCCGGCGGCGAGCGGCGCTGGCAGCACATCACGCACGGACTGGATGCAGGCGCCGACGCTGCAGGAGTTCAAATCCACCTCCGAGCGCGCGTTTCTGGTGGCGAAGCTGCGGGAGAACAGTTGGAACATCTCGAAGACCGCCGAAGTGATCGACACGCCGCGCAGCAATTTGTACAAAAAGCTGGAGCAGTACCAAATCTCACAGGAAAGCGACGGCTAGACCCTCATAGGTTCCGCCCCGTACGCTCCTTACATAGGTTCCTTCGATGGTTCCTTGCATAGGTTCACGTAGGTTCCTGACCTGCGTTCCTCACGTCGGCTCGCACGCCGGCGTGGGCTGCCCACGAACGTTCATGGGATAATGG
>JBKPDL010000102.1:0-20269 GCA_046727855.1 Acidobacteriota bacterium | reverse complement strand
GAAGATGATCAGGCTGAACTGATCGACGAGGACGGCAGCCGGAACGCCCACGGCCGCGCGAAACTTCTGCACATGTTTCGGAAAGAGAGGCCTCCGATCGATCGAGGAGCGATAAAACGACGATACTGCCGCGACGCTGCTGGCAACGACCAGCAGTCCAGCAGCAACGCGCCACAGTGGTGGTGATGACCACGGCGCCCGCAGGCGGCGGCGAACAGATTCGAGCGCGGTGAACAGGCAAATGACGAGGAATGGAAAGAAAAAAAACTCGTGCCGGAGCTCGCCGCCAAACGGATAGCGACCGACGACCGCCACAAGGACGTTGAGCGGAACCATCACGGCGACAAATATGAATGGGACCAGGCCCGGACGCGAGCGAACGGTTCGCACGGCGATGATGCAAACGGCGACGAAGAGCACGCCAATCACGATGACCGGCACCCGATCGAAGCCGAACGTTGGAACCGACAACGCAAAGAACTGTCGCGTCGTTCGTGTCAAGAACGAGATCAGAGATTCGCGTCCGCTCGCGTACAAATATGCCCGCAAGTGACCGAGGCTGATCGACCATCTGGCAGCATGGAGCTGATACGCGACGGCTGCAACTGCCGCTGGCGTCAACAACATTAGGGTGAGCGATAGCGGTTTCGTCTTCATCTCGTCGACCAGACGTTTCGCCCAGGCGCGATCGACGAGTGCGAGAATCAGGGGTGCGACCACAGCCGCAGCAACAAAAAAGAACGTCGAGTAGGAGGTCAAGATCGCGGCGCTCGCCGCAGACGCGAACGCGATTCGGTTCGTGACCTTCGCCTCTGCCGGTCCAGAGATCCAGGCGAGATACGCGTTAAATGCCACGAGCATCAGCGCAATCGCCAATGAGTACGGTCGAACCTCGAGGCTGATATCGATTGCACTCCACGACAAGCCAAACGCTGCCGCCGCGAGCACGCCCAACCATCCACTTGCTGTTAGTCGTGCGGTAATCCTCCCGACCAGCCAGGTGGAGACGAGCGCCGCCGCGATCGAGACGAGTCGATACGCGAGAAGAGACTTTCCGAAGAGCTTCATCGCGCCAACCAGCGCAAGGTAGAAGATCGGTGGGTGCTCGCCTTCGTTCACTTCGTGCCAGAAGCCGGCCCAGCTCGTCTGGCGGGCGATAAACACATGCCACGCAGAGTCGTAGCTAAGATTGTCCTGCAGCGCGAAGAAGATTTGGACGATTGCGGCTGCCGCGATGACAATCAACAGGGCAGTCGTCGCGGTCCTAAACCATGAGGTCACCGTCATCACTCCACTGCGGGCGACCGCGCGAGCGCGAAGACGCCGAAAACCCCCTCCTCAGCAACCATCAACCGCGTCGGGTACAGCCCCTCTTTGCGTGCCAGCGCATTGGTGAGCGACTGTCCGTCGTGACGAATCCACGCCGGCTCAAATCCCGGTTGCTGCGGACGAAAGACAGCCACAGAGGCGGCGCCGGTTTGCTTGAGGCAGTCGATGAGGTCGTGGTACGTGTCGGCGCTGGAAAAATCGAGCTGCCACTGCCGCGATCGACACAACCTTACGTCTGATCCATGACCGTGAAGATCCCAGACCTGCCACATCCCCCGCTCGACATCCTGAAATGTCCGCTGCCATCGCGAGTCATTGTTATGCGCCAGGAAAATGACTAGGCCGAACTGATCGACGAGGATCGCGGGCGCTTCGCCCACCGTCTCGCGAAATTTCTCGACGTGGTACCCGAAGAGAGGCGGATCGATAGATGTCGTTTGGAACGAGAAGACCGCGGCCAGGCTGTTGACGGCCACGAGGACAGCGGCGGCAACGATCCACAGGCGTGGTGACGACCATGCCCCTTTCAGGCGCAGTCGGGCAAATTCGGCCGCGGTAAAGAGACAAATCACGAGCCATGGAAACAAAAAGAACTCGTGCCTCAGATAGCCGCCAAACGGGTGACGCCCAGCCAGCGCCGCAAGGATGTTGAGCGCAATCATCACGATGACAAACGCAAAGGGCACTACAGCGACGCTCGAGCGCAAGCGTCGGAGTGCGACGAGGCAAAGCGCCGCAGCCAGGAGTGCTATCAGCGTCAGCGGCGCTCGGGCGAAGCCAAACGTGGGAAGCACCAGGGCGAGGAATTCGCGTGTCGTACGACTGAGAAACGAAAGCATCGACTCACGCTCGCTGACGTAGAGATAGTCCGCAACGTGATCGAGGGAACGTGACCATATTCCAGCATGCATCTGATAGGCGACGGCCGCCACGGCGAGCGGCGTCAGCAGCATCAATGCAAGCGCCACAGGATGAGACTTCAGCTCATGGACAAGGCGTTTGCGCCAAGTTCGATCGACGCACCCGAGAAGGATCGGCGCGGACACGGCCGCGGCGAGAAAAAAGAATGTTGAGTAATGCGTCAAGACCGCTGCCGTCGCCGCACCGGCAAACAGAATCCGTTTACCCCAGCCGATCTCCGCCGGTGTGCGGATCCAGTCCAGATACGGGACAAAGGCGGCGAGCATCAACGCCCCAGCCAGTGCGTAGGCACGCACTTCGAGGCTGACATCGAGGGCAGTAAAGGACAAGCCGAAGGCAGCGGCGGCGACAACACCGATCCACACGTTGGACGTCAGCCGCGCGGTGAGGTGTGCGAGTAACCAGATTGACGCCAGCGTCGCCGCAATCGACACAGCTCGATAGGCGAGCAGCGTCTGGCCAAACAGCTCGACCGCCGCAACCAGCGTGAGATAGAAGAGCGGTGGATGCGCGTTGTTCTCCACCTCGAGCCAGAAGTCGTCCCAGCTGCTCTGACGAGCGATGAAGACATGCCAGGCAGAGTCGTAGCCAAGATTGTCCTGCATGGCAAAAACGACTAGTACGATCGCGCTCGCCGCGATGACGGCGAGTAGAGCAGAAGTGGCGGCAACAGTCCACGAATGCCCAGGCATCCGGCGCGGCGAGTGCTCTCCCCTCATGTTCCGGCAACACTCAGCATGCCGTGCTCACGCCGTCGCCTGTTGCGGTTCTTCTGTCGCCGCCTGTTTCAGCGTTTCGGCCAGACGAGTGCTGGCCTCGATGGAGTCGTCCAGCAGCGCTTCGACTGTTGGCAGCGGCGACGCAACGAGGAAAATCTGATACGAGAACAAGCCTTTCGAAATCCGGATCAACCACGAGTTGACCTTCACCAATGCCAATGAAAACCGGTTCGCGCCGAAGGCAAGAGGAAAGGGCGCCGGCACGCCATCGAGCCGCTCAATGCGATATCCGCACTGTTCGAACAGCCGCTTCAGCGTCGCGAAGGTGTAAAGCCGTGTGTGCGTCAAATCGAGAATCCCACGGCGCCCGTAATTGAAGTTCCCGAACAACACCTGCAATCTCAGGATCCAGAACACGACATTCCCGGTCGTAACGATAAATCGCGGCGCGGTGTGGCGGCTGCTCGCAGCCTGCCGAAGGACGTCGAGAAACCGTTCGGGCTCGTGGAAATGCTCGATGATGTCGAGCAGGAGAACATTGTCGTACGCCGTCAGGTCCACATCCAGCGGCGCCGGTTCTTTCCATGCAATGAAACGACGGAACACGGACAAGTCACGAGGACAGAACTGATCGACACCGTCGACGATGCATCCTTTGCGGGTGAGCTGCACGGCGAACTCGCCCGGGCCACAGCCGACGTCGAGAACTTTGGCCCCATCCGCAACCGCGTTCAGCGCCATGGTATGAGACGAGGCGTAACCCAGCTTCAGGCCGTAATGTCGATTGGTGGCGTTCTTAACGTCGAACTTGCGGTCGTAAAAGAGGTTGGCACCATGCAAACGCGCGGCGATCGTGGCGAGGACGACGTCGAGCGCATACCTCACTCCGTTTACGCGGCAGATCTCGTCGCCGTAATACGTCGGGATTGGAACCTCCACGATACGCATCTGTGCCAGTACCAGTTGAATGATGATCTCGGTGTCAAAGTGGAAAACGTTGGCGTTGTACTCGAACGGGATCTCGCGCAAGGCGCTGACACGATAGGCACGGAACCCGGAGTGGAACTCGGACAGCTGCGTGTTGAGCAGACGATTCTGAATGAAGGTGAGCACCTGGTTGCCCACATACTTGTACAGCGGCATTCCTCCCCGACGCGCCGCGCCCTTGATCATCATGCGCGAGCCAAACACGGCGTCGGCTGATCCGTCCAGCAATGGCGTCAGCATCGTGGGAATGCACTCGGGGGCATACTGGCCGTCGCCGTGCAGCAACACGACAAAATCAAATCCATTGCGCAGCGCGTACGAGTACCCGAGCTTCTGATTGCCCCCATACCCCTGATTCGTCGGGTTGTAGAGCACGGTGACACGGCGCCCAGTCGATTCTGCGATTCGCAGACCGATTTCAAACGTTCGATCGTGGGAACTGTCGTCGATAACGAGCACCTCGACGTCGAGGGCCCAGACGGATTCAGGGATGCGTTCGAGGACGCGCGCGAGTGTGGTCTCAGCTTCGTAAGCAACGACGAAGATGAGGACGCGAGGCCGGGCGGCGTGGTCGAGCAACACTTGTCCCTCCGTTCGACGCGGATCCGTACATCGCAGTCAACCGGGGGAACGGTTTTGAAATCGTACTGCGACGATTGCGGACGCGCAAGGGCGGAGCGGAAGTCGCTATCGTTCAGCTCGCCGCCGACAGTGACGCGCCGCCGCTAAACCCAGAGATGACGCCCGGGCTTGCGGCTACATGTGATGCGCCATTCGCCGAATGCAAAGCACAACTGAGACGAGGAGCGCCATCGAAGCCGCGATCATCGAGACGCCCGTGACGCGCATGCTTGCTGTGGTCCTCATCGCGTCCATCATGCTGGACATGAACGTCATGATTCCCACGCCTGCCGGTGTTCCGGACGCTACCAGGATGAGGATGGTCGCGCCGGGCAGCAGCACCCAGCAGTGCGACAACCGCGATGACCCACCTGATGATTTGTCTTTCGTTCGTCATGGAAAACCTCCGCGCTTCAGAGGCGATCGGATTCAAAAGCACCGCCAAGCCGCGGATCGTCCGCGCGTTGCAAAACCGCGGTGAAAACGAGACACTTGCCGCTGAGCTACGTTCTGGCCGTTCAACGGCACGTCTGCTTCTTGCGCAATCTCTCGAGAAGGGGCCACTCTGGTCGGGGCGACTCTTCCACTCGCGCTGCTCGCTCAGGGTGCCCTGCTCGATGACTGCCCGGTCTCGCGCAAGGAATCCCCGGCGCCCGTTTCGTGCCGCTCGAGAGCAGGAATCACGTGATCCTCTCGCATGAACCCGCGTGGCGGCGTTTCATCGATGAGATCTGTGGATTTCTGAACGAGGAAGAACCGCAGCGGCTGACGGCTGCGGTCTGATCGAAGCAGTCGCGTTCCGGGCTCGACGGCCTGCTACGATCCATCTTGGCCGCGCCGACTGCATCATGACGCTCGACGACATCAGACATTTTGCCGTTACGCGCAGCCTGTTCCCACCGACGTCGCTCGAAGCCGCGGTAGAGAAGTTGGGCTTCGTGCAGGCCGATCCGATTCGCGCGCCGGCACGGGCGCAGGATCTCACGCTGCGTCCCCGCGTCGAGGGTTATCGTGCCGGTGATCTCGACCGCCGCTATGCGGCGCTTCCGATTGAGGAGGACGTCTTCATCAACTATGGCTTCGTGACCCGCTCGCTCCATGCGCTGATGCATCCGCGCGCCGCGTCGCTCTGGCCGTCGACGCGCAGTGTGCGGGCGCGCGCCGTGCTCGCCTTCGTGCGCGAGCGTGGCACCGTGCACCCGCGCGACGTTGACGCCCAGTTCTCGCACGGCACCGTCGTCAACTATTGGGGAGGGTCGTCCAACGCCACTACGCACCTGCTCGAGGCGATGCACTACAAAGGACTGCTGCGAGTGGTTCGCCGGGATCGCGGCATCCGCATTTATGCCGTCCAGGAGCCGCGTCCCGCTCTGAATGGCGCAGCGACACGTCGCTCGCGCCTAGACGACATCGTGGATTTCCTCGTTGACAAGTATGCGCCGTTGCCGGCGGCCAGCCTCTCGTTTGCCGTGACCCGGCTGCGCTACGCCGTCCCGCAGTGGCACGGCGACCTGCGGCGCGCTTTGCAGCGAGCAAAGCAGCGGCTCGTGCATCAGCGCGTTGATGGCGCCGATTGGTACTGGCCGCCGCATGAACGGCCATCGCTGGATCCAGCGCCAGACGTCGTTCGCTTTCTGGCGCCCTTCGATCCAGTCGTGTGGGACCGTCGCCGCTTCGAGATGCTCTGGGCTTGGGCGTACCGGTTCGAGGCGTACACGCCCGTTGCAAAACGAAAACTCGGTTACTACGCACTGCCGCTGTTGTGGCGGGATCGCGTGATCGGCTGGGTGAACCTCACCGTGAAGGACGGAAAGCTCGAGGTCGCGCCCGGATATGTCAAGTCGAGACCACCGCGCGAGCGTGCGTTCAAACGTGGGCTCGAAGCGGAGGTCGAACGGATCCGGGTGTTCTTGAATCTGCGTGGTCGCTAGCTGGCGCAATCATTCGCGACCAAAAGAATCACGGCAACACGATGCCGAGCTGTCGGGAAATGGTCAACGCCTATCGTACGCGTCGCGCGTGCCGGAGTCGCGTGCGCGATGCGCCTTGGGGCCTGGCACTCGAGTTCACTCGAATTGTCACGCTCCGATCCCAATAGCTGAGCTATGATCGGACCTGACGTACCCCATGATTGGCCGCCAGCTCCAGCAGTACCTCATTGTCGAAAAGGTCGGCGAGGGCGGCATGGGTGTGGTGTGGCAGGCACGCGATACGCGGCTCGAGCGCGACGTCGCCCTGAAGCTCCTTCCCGATCGGATTGCCGACGACCTCGGTCGCGAGCGCTTCGCGCGCGAAGCGAAGTCGGCGTCCGCCCTGAATCATCCGAACATCGTCACGATTTACGAGATCGACAGCCACGCCGGCGTGAATTTCATCGCCATGGAGCTCATTCGCGGTGAGACCTTGGCGCAGCGTCTTAGCCAGGGACCGCTGGCCGTCCCGACGGCTATCACGTATGCGACGCAGATTGCCGATGCGCTCGGGTGCGCGCATCAAGCCGGCATCATCCATCGCGATCTGAAACCCGGCAACATCATGATCACCAGAGGCGGCGCCTTGAAGGTGCTCGACTTCGGGCTGGCGAAGTTCGGTGCTGCCCGGCCGGATACGGATCTTGCCGAATCGCCGACGTTCGCCCCGCTGACCATGGCCGGGCTGGCGGTGGGGACGCCAGACTACATGTCTCCGGAGCAGGCGCTGGGCGATTCGGTCGATGCGCGCTCCGACGTTTTCGCCTTTGGCGTCGTGCTCTATCAGATGCTCACAGGCAAGCTGCCGTTCCGCGGCTCCTCGCGATCGGATCACCTCCGGCAGCTGCATTTCACGGCGCCGACACCGATCGCGACGCTGCGTCGTGATGTGCCACCGGCGTTGACGGCGATTGTAATGAAGACGCTCGAAAAAAGGCCGGAGGATCGTTACGCGAACATGGCGGAGGTGCGGCACGCGCTGACACATCTCGCCGAGAGCGCTGCGAGCGTTGCCAGGCGGCCTTCCTTGCTGGCGATTTTGCTGATACGGCCCGGGTCGCGCACGGCTGCCGTGCTCGCCATCGTATTGAGCGTGTCCTTGGCGGGCTGGTACGTCTATCAACGCATCAGGAGCGCGGAGTTGTCGCTGCCGGCTGCCACTGCCGGCGCCACGCTGCCGCAATCTCCTTACGAGCTCACGCAACGCGCCGCGCTGTTGCTGCAACGTCAAGATCGGCCGGGAAATGTGGATGGCGCCATTCGCGCGCTGGAAGAGGCGCTGAAACTCGATCAGAATTATGCGCCCGCGCACGCCTTTCTGGCCGACGCCTACCGGCGTAAGAACTCGGCCAACCCCGATCCGCAGTGGGTTCGACTGGCGCAGGAAGGGCGCGTCGCGCGCTAGAGCTGAATCCCGATCTCGCCGTTGCGCACACGGCACAAGGGTTTGTCGACTTCGACGCAGGCCGATTTGCCGACGCGGAGGCTCGATGGCGACGTGCGATCGAGCTCGAGCCGCTCAACCCGATGCCGCACCTCGGACTGGGAATTGGCTACGCCGCGCAAAAGCGCGACAACGAGGCCGAGGCTGCGCTGCGCGCGGCGATCAAGCATCGCGGTGCGGATTGGCGCCCGGACAGCGAGCTGGCGTCGTTTTATTACCGGCACGCCCGCTACAGCGAGGCGGCGGCCGGGTGGGAAGCCGCACGGGCGCTCGCCCCCGACAACAACATCATTTGGCGCAATCTCGGCGCCGTGTATTTCCAAGTCGGGCGCTATGACGATGCCGCGGGCGCGTTTCAGCGCGCGCTCGAAATCGTGCCGACCGCCGCAACGTACACGAACCTCGGCACGTTGCGCTTTTTTCAGGGTCGTTACAACGACGCGGTGCCAGCGTTTCAGAAGGCCGTGGAGCTCGGCGCAAACCGGTCGCTGTATTGGGGAAACCTGGCCGACGCGTACCGTTGGGCGCCCGGCCGTCGCGGCGAGTCGATCGACGCCTACAACCGGGCCATCGCACTGGTGCGCGAGGAACTCGCGAACAAGCCGGCTGATAACGATTTGCGGAGCCGCCTCGCGCTGTACCTGGTGAAATCGAACCAAACGAGAGACGCTCGCGTGATCGTCAACGAGATCGAGCGCGAGCCCAAGCTGACGGCGCCCGTCCTGATGCGGCTGACGGTCATTCACGAGCTCGCAGGGAATCGCGACCGCGCGTTGCAAGCGCTTGGACAGGCGGTGGCAGCCGGCTATTCGACCAAAGAGCTTTCGAATGAGCCCGAGCTCACAACGCTGCGCGCCGACGCGCGTTACCATCGGGTGGTTGCGCCTCCTGCAACGTCGCAGGAGGGATGAGGAGTTGGTGACGCATGACACGGAATACGTGACACGTGAATTTGGAGATCTCGAGATTTGGGGATTTGGAGAAGATTTGGCGATCTCCAAATTTGAAAATCTCCGAATCTCCAAATTTCCAAATCTCCAAATCGACTCCAAATCTCCACATCTCCAAAGCTCCAAATTCGGACATCACCAAGGCGAGAATACTGCCGAGTCCCTATCAGGTTTCGTCCATCGCGTCCGCGGCCGTCCGCTCGCGCACGGCCAGCCAGCAGAACGGGAGCGCAAGCGCCTGAATCGCCGCGCTCGCGAGATACGAGACCGGATAGCCCCAGACGTCCGCCGCTTTCCCGAGAACCGGCTGAATCACCACCGCCCCGGACGAGCCGAGGAGAGAGTCGAACGACAGGACCGTGGCGCGCTGTTGCGACTCGATGAGCGCATTGAGATACGACTGACGGACGGGCGTGAGCGCGGCAAACATCAGCGCCCACAGCGCGAGCAGCGTGATCACCACCCAGAACGCCGGCGCGAGGCCGATGACGGCCAGCATCGCGACACTCACGATCGTGCCGCAGAGCAGGACGATCGTGCGCCGGCTGAACACCCGCCCGAGATGCGGCACCAGCAGGCCGCCGGCAATCTGCGCGCCCGCGACAATCGCGGCGGCGAGCCCGGCGATCGCATACGCCCGCTCGTTGCCCCACAACTCGAGCAGGTAGGGCTGCATCGCATAGAAGGCGAAGATCGTGACGCCTCCAGTGAACGGCGCCGTCAGCATCACCCATCGCACCGGACGATAGGCGAGTCCGTGCGCAATCGATTCGCGCAACACGTGCTTGATTTCCTCGATCGGCCGTTTGCCATGGTGTGGTGTGAAGCCGGAGTCGTGCATCAGCGCGTACGCGGTGATGAACGAGAGCACGAGAAACGCCGCGCGCAGGAGGTAAGGCACGCCCAGGTTGGTTGCCTGCGCGATGAGACCACCGGCCACGGAGCCGCCGAGCATGGCCACGCCTTCGACGATCTCGCCGCGTGCGAAAACATCTTCGAGCCGGCCGCCCTCCTTCGTGTAGCCGTTGAACGCGAGCGCGTCCACCAGCCACGCGTCGACGGCGCCTGAGAAGAAGGTGAAGCCGAGCCCCAGGAACGCCGACGTCACCGCCCAGGCCCAGAATGGCGCCGGCCGCCACCACAAGAGCAAATAGAGCAGCGTCGAGATCGCCAGCGTGACGGTGCCGAGCAGATACGACGTGCGGCGGCCTTGCGTGTCGGCAACCACGCCGGTGGGCACTTCGAAGATGACCATGCCCGCCGTGAAGAACGCATTGGCGGTGAACGCCTGCGTGTTGTTCAGCCCGGCATCGAGCAGGAACAGCGTGTTGATGCCCCAGATGAACGAGGCCGCCAGCGTATGCAGGAGCAGCAGGATCAGATAGGTTGTCTGAACCCTGCGGGCGCGTTCGTTCACGCGCTCACGAGCGCCAGGATGTTGCCATCCGGGTCCTTGCACCACGCGGCCTTGACGGTGCCACTGATATGCACCTCACCGTCGAGTGTCATGCCGGGCAGATTGTAATGTTCGAAGCGCACGCCCCTGGCCGCGAGCCCCTCAACCACTTTCTTGATGTCGCCGTCAACGGTCCACGTGGCTGCCGTGGCCTTGTTGGTGCCGGCATAGTCCGACTCGTAGACGAGAACCCTGGAGTCGCCGCTCTTGAACATCTGCACGCCTTGCTCGCCGGTGGGGAGTCGGGTCAAACCAAGCGTTCGTTCATAGAAGTTGGTCGCGACGCCGATGTCCTTGACGGCTATCGTCGCAATGGCCTCGCTGTTTCCCAGCATGATGACATCCTCTCATTGATCTCTTACGGTGACGACACTTACGGTGACGACACGATCGGCGTTCGTCACTTGCCTAAGATGAGATGGCGCGGCGGCTCGTCTTCGGGATCAAGGCCGAAAATTCACGAGACATCCGCACACACTGCAGGCAATGATGGACGGCCATGAACGTCACGACCGCCATCGTGCTTCCATTGCTGATCGGAGTGATCGCCGGGCTGCGAGCGATGACCGCGCCAGCGGCGATCAGTCTGGCCGCGCGCACCGGTTGGCTCGACCTGACCAGGACGAGCCTCGCGTTCCTGGGCTACACGTACACGCCGTGGATCTTCACCGTCTTGGCGTTGGTTGAGCTCGTCACCGATCAACTGCCGACGACTCCGAGCCGCACCGTGCCGATCCAGTTCGGCACGCGCATTCTCATGGGTGGTCTGACGGGCGGCGCGATCGGCGCGAGCGGCGGAGCGCTGGTAATCGGCGTCATCGCCGGTATCGTCGGCGCGCTCATCGGGACATTGGGCGGAGCCGCCTTTCGTGCGCGCCTCGCGGCCGCGTTCGGCAGCGATCGGCCCGCCGCCGTGATCGAGGACTTGATCGCGATCGGCGGCGCCTTTCTCATCGTGGCGGTGCTGCCGTGACGACGTTCGACGCGATCATCATTGGCGCCGGCCAGGCCGGTCCCTCGCTGGCAGGACGGCTCACGGCCGGAGGGATGACCGTGGCGTTCGCGGAGCGCAAACTCTTTGGCGGCACGTGCGTCAACACCGGCTGCACGCCGACCAAGACGCTGGTCGCGAGTGCCTACGCCGCGCATCTCGCGCGGAGGGCAGCGGACTACGGCGTGGTCCTGGCAAGCGCGCCGCAGATCGACATGCGCACGGTCAAGGCACGGGCGGATGCAGTGTCCGCCAGCTCGCGCACCGGCATCGAGCAGCGGCTGCGGAGCATGAAGGGCTGCACCGTCTTCAAAGCACACGCTCGATTCGAATCCGCGAACGTCGTTCGCGTCGATGAGCAGCGGTTGACGGCGCCGCGCATCTTCATCAACGTCGGGGGCCGCGCGCGGGTGCCCGACATGCCCGGGATCAGGGACGTGCCCTTCCTGACGAACACGTCCATCCTGGCGCTCGATCAGGTTCCGAAGCATCTGATCGTCGTCGGCGGCAGCTATGTCGGCCTCGAGTTCGCGCAGATGTATCGTCGATTTGGCGCTGGCGTCACGATCGTCGAGATGGCGCCGCGTCTGATCGCAAGCGAGGACGAGGACATTTCGGAAGAGGTGCGAGGCATCCTCGAGCGCGAAGGCATCACCGTTCACACCAGTGCGATGTGTATCGCACTTGCGAAACACGATCAGGGCGTGGCGGTGTCGGTCGAGTGCACCGACGGTCCGCCGCAGCATGTGGGATCACAGGTGCTCCTCGCCGTGGGACGCCGGCCGAACACCGACGACCTCGGTCTCGACAAGGCGGGTGTGGCGACAGACCCGAAAGGCTACATCACAGTCAACGACGATCTCTCTACCAACGTGCCTGGCATCTGGGCTCTCGGCGACTGCAATGGCAGGGGAGCTTTCACGCACACCGCCTATAACGACTTCGAGATCGTCGCCGCCAACCTGCTCGACGGCGAGCATCGCACGGTGCGCGAGCGCGTTCCAGCGTATGCCTTGTATATCGATCCGCCGTTGGGACGCGTCGGGATGAACGATACACAAGCGCGCGCGAGCGGCCGACCGTTGCTCCTCGCCAAGCGCCCCATGAGCCGTGTCTCGCGGGCGATCGAGAAGGGCGAGACACAGGGGTTCATGAAGGTTGTCGCCGATGCGGCGACGAAGAAGATCCTTGGCGCGGCGATCCTCGGGACGGGCGGTGACGAAGCGATTCACGGTGTGCTCGACATCATCAACGCAGGCGTGACCTACGACGTGCTGCAACGAGCGATGCCGATTCATCCGACGGTCTCCGAACTGATTCCGACACTGCTCTCCGAGATGAAACCGGTCGAGTGAGCGCCGACGCGCTGCGTCGCTTCACCTCGCGTCTGTTGTTTGATGTCAGGACGAGCGACGCGGGAGCTTCCGTTCCCGCGGCGCTGCCGGATGGCGTTGCCGGGCCGATGTCGCGGCTGCGGATTGAGCGTTCAGCGGGGAGGGCCAATTCGCCGCATGATCTCTACGAACTGCGGCTCGGCGGCGATCATCCTGAACGGCGGGTACTGCTCGGCCTGCACAAACTCGACCGCGTGGTCCCGATATGCGCGCTCGAATGCGGCGAGCGCAGGCCCTTTCTCGCCGAGCGCGTCGTAGATCAACGCCAGGCCAAACGAGGACACGCACTGCTGTCGGGCGCGCGCTTCGAGCTCCTCCAGGATTCGGCGCGCTTCGTGCGTCCGCCCGGCGGCCGCATAGGCGTACCCGAGGTAGGCCACGAACCTGGGATTGGGTGGTGGGAAATTGGCCGCCGTCTCGAGCTCTTTGATCGCGTCCTGTGGGCGGCCCATCAACAGCAACGTCGCGCCAAGCTGGAAAGGCGCGCGGGACGATTTGGGACGCAACACGAGCACACGCCGGATTTCCGCGACGGCGCGCTCGTAGTGACCCATCGACCGGTGCGCGATTCCCAGGTTGAGGTACGCATCAAACGAGCGCGGATCCAGGCTGCGCGCGCGCTCGGCTTCCTCGATCGCTTCTTCAAGACGTCCACTCCGGATGAGAGCGGCAACCCCGAAGGCCTTACCCTCTGCGGACCCGCCCTTGAGCTCGCGCGCGCGCCGAAACTCCCTGTCACCATCCTCCCAGTTCCATGGTGAGATTCCGGAGCGTGAAGAACGGTCGAAGTCTAGATCATCCCAGGCGCTGCAAGCCAGTCAGATCAGGCGCCAACACGTCTCGCTGCAAACAGTTACTCGGTTACAGAGGAATCATCGAGAAGTGATGGTCGTCGCGAGCGTTTCTCGCGTATGAGACGACATCTGTGAACTTGACGAGTGCTGAAGAAGGACGCTCTGAGGAGTTTCACTGATCGGCTTCGGGCATGAGAGGGGTGCAAAGTGATGAGCAAACCAAGATTGATCGCAACGTTGCTCGCCGTCGGGATCGCGGCTTCAGCCTGGTCTCAAAATGTAGAGCCCGTGGAGAAGTGTGGTCCCGCGACAGGACACTGTCTTCCCGCCATCGCGTTCACGAGTACGCGCGACGGCAATGCCGAGATCTACCTGATGATGACGAACGAGGACGGCACGGTCATCGACACGCTCAATCCGATCCGAGTGACGGACAACGCCGTCGGTGACGCGTTCCCGCAGTTGTCGCCGGACGGGAAAAAGATCGTGTTTGACAGCAATCGAGACATTCCGGGGCTACCGAACCACATCTCTGACCTGTTCCTGATGAAGGCGGACGGTAAGGACCAGACGAAGCTGACCCGGGGCAGCTCCGCCACCTGGTCTCCGGACGGCAAGTACATCGCATTCCACCGTTCAGCATCTGGTGACACGTGCCCTCCCGAACCCCCTCCCGGAACGCCCGGATGCCCAATCAAGATCGACCCAGGTGCTGCGACGTTCGACAGCGACATCTTCGTCATGCGAGTGCCCGACCTCGATAGCGACTTCACTGGTGAGTCGACACTAACAAACATCACGAACAGTCAGGCGTACATCGACGATGACCCGGACCGGTCGCCGGATGGGCAAAAGATTGTGTTCACGCGGCACCATGTCAACGACAATCACATGAATTCCGTTACCGCGGAGATTTGCGTGCTGAACGTGGAAACGGGAGAGGCTGAGTGCCACCTGGGCGACAACGGCGAAGAGGAGCGGGCTCCTGTCTGGTCCCCGGACGGTACGCGCATCGCGTACATGTGCAGGAGCGGCATTCAAGTCGGTGACATCCCCGGTACCGCCTTCGAGATCTGCGTGATGAACGCGGACGGGGCGGGCCGGGTGCAGCTGACCGACAATTCGGTCTTCGAGGCGACAGGCACGTGGTCACTCGATGGCACGAAGATCGTGTTCCAGAGGAACGTGCCGGGCGGACAGCAGCTCTGGATTATGGACGCTGACGGCACGGACCAGACACAGTTGACCGTTCCTCCAGGTATCAACCTGTTTCCGAAGTGGGGCGAGCTGCGCGTCAAGTGAACGGGTCCTCCGATGTCCGCAATCTCGGCACCGATGTGGGAGCGCTTAGTCGAGATGGGGCGCGGAGTCCTGCGCGTGAGTGCGCAATGACTGTCTGGATGGAGGTACGCGCTACGGGCATCACGGCCGGAGTAGTTTTAACAATTTACTCGACAAAGGCCTCGGCCCCGACGCCTCCGCCACCGTCGAACGGATCTCGCTGCTGATGTTGGCGCTGCCGGACGTGGAGAAGGTGAGGCTTTTGCTCGATCGGGGCGCGAACGTGAACGGCCGCTCCGGACGCGGGTACTCCGCGCTGTTCATCGGGGCGCAATATCGCGAGTCCACCGCCGCCCTGCGATTGCTGCTCGCTCGAGGCGGACAAGTCGGCATTCCAGTGGGAGAGGGTAGAGCGGCCGCAGATGCATACCCCACATTCTTCGCATCTCACACTGGCAATGCCGAGATTCTCCCGGATCTGCGACGCGCGGGCGACAAAATCGACGATTCGGTGCTGATGTTCGGCACCGCTCCCGCGTCGCCGTTGCAAGTCACCGCCTATTTCAACCACGTCGACGTAGCGCGCACGTTGATCGAACTGGGCGCGAAGGTCGATCCAGACGATGGGCGATATGACTCGCCGCTCGTCTCCGCGATGCTCGCCAATCACCTGGAGTTCGTGCAACTCCTGATCAAGAACGGCGCCGATGTCAACCGCATCGACAAGACGGGGATGACGCCGCTGATGTATGCCGTCGTCACCGATTTCGACGACTCGGCCACCGTCGACCTGTTGTTGAAATCGGGAGCACGGACCGATGTGCGTGACAAGAACCGCCAGCCTGCGCTTCGTCAGGCTCGCTTATCGCCGATGCGGCGACGAAGAAGATCCTGGGCGCGGCGATCCTCGGGGCCGGTGGTACGAAGCCATTCACGTGTGCTCGACATCGTCAACGCAGGTGTGACCTACGACGTGCTGACTTCGTGACGAAGCGCTGGAACGGCGGCACATGAAGATAAATGGAAACGATGTAAGCGATCGTGCTGATCGGAATTCTCGTTCGCTATTTGAGCTTTGACTTCAGGTTCAGATTGACAGCATTACAGGCGCAGCGCAGCGAATCCGGGTTGGCACGCGGCGTCACGAACAGCCAGGACTCGCATTTATCGCAGCTGAAACAGCCGAGCAGTTCCTTGAAGGCTGCCGCTACCGGTTCGAAGTCCTCCTTCCCGAAATTCGCCCACTCGTTGTAGTGAACGGCTTTGTTGACCGCCCACTGTTCGACATTGGTGGCACCGCTGGACGTTGATAGAAGGATCTTGCGGTTGCGGGCGTCTTCCTTAGCGATCGCGTTGCCCCAGGACTGCGCCGCGTCAGCTGCTTTGCCGCATAGTTCCTTCATTCGTTTTAGAACGGCTGGCATGAGTTCGCCAAGTTCATAGTTCCCGTCGGCACGAAAAGGCGGCGTGGCGCCGATCTGATCGGCGACGTGGCGGCAGACGTATTCGAGATGGTGCCGGAGGGCGGCGGCGGCCGCCTCGACCTTGCCCTTCGCGAGCGCGGCGGCTATCTCCGCCCAGATTTCGAGGTTCGATTCGACGAGCGGCCCTGAATCGATCGTCCAGCTGTGAAAGGCGACGGAGGTCTTTGAGGTCACAAGCCCGGCAGACCGCATCTGCTCCGCCCAAAGGCGGTCGTGCGTGGTGATGACGAACTGCGTGTCCGGAAAGTGTGTCTTGAGCAGCTTGCAGAACTCGTAGCGGTGGCCGGCGTCAACAGACATGACGACGTCATCCAACAGGGCGAAAGTGAACTGGTCTCCGAAAAGCCGCTTCATGAGCGCGAGATACAGGCACACGCCCATTCCGTCCTGGTGGCCCTCGCTGTGATATGCAGCGGGCGGAAACAGCCCGCGCTCGTAAAAGTTGACCTCGAGCCCGAGGCTGCCTTCGCTCGGCGTCAGTTTTGCGGTGAAGGTCGCTTCGTCTTCGCCATTGATCGCCCGGTAGAAAGTGCTGAAGTCTTTCTGGACCTCGTCGTAGAGCGCGTTCAGCTCCTCTTCCAGCACATCGCAGTAGGTGGTGTAAGCCTGCTTGGCGGCGTTCACGGCGATTTCGGCGGCCTTGGTCTTTCGCATCGCCTCGCGGTAGTCGGACAAGCGCGTCTGCGCGGTGGTCAAAAACGTCTGCGCGTCAATGGACGCCGTCTGGTCGGGCTGCGCTTCGACACTTTCGCTGAGGGTGTCGAGCGCTTTCGCGAGACCTTTCGGTACGGCCAACCAGCCGGCAGCCATGCGCTTACTCTGCTCGCGGATGCCGTCAACGGTCTGAAGCTTTGTGCGGAAGGTGTCAAGATCCGTCTTCCATGCCGAGAGCAGCTGCGCGAACGCCGAATCGCTCGGGGATTGCGCGAGCTTTTGAACGGGCGCGATCAGGCCGGATACTGTGACGGATTTTTCGATGAGGGCGCCGCCGTTCTCGAGCAGCTGTTCCTGCAGCTTACGGGCTTTCTCGGACTTTGCGAGCTTGCTTTTCAGATGCTCACGAAGCTGCCGTTCGCTTTTCCAGGGCATATCGCAGAGCGGGCACTCGAGGCCGTCGACGAGCTCGAGCCCCTTTTCGACGAAGGAGCGGCGTTGCATTGCGGCCAGCAGCGCCGGGTCGGCATCGAGCCTGCCTAGGGCCGCCGTGATTGCCTCCGCTTGCGACTTGCCAAGATCGGCAAAGCCCTTGGCGGCTTCGGCGAGGGCGTTGAGATCGCGCAGTGCGGATTCCTTGTTGAACTCGGACGGCGTGGCGGCAGCCGATAAACCGGCGTCCAGTTTTGTGTCCGCGGTCAGTTCAGTGATGGCAGAGAGCCCGAGGAGCGTGCGGCGCTTGTTGACGGCCTCGAGCAGGTCCTCGGCCCGCAAGGTTGCGGTCTGAAGATGAAGCATCAGGGCATTGCGGGACGTGTCGACCTGGGCGCTAGCGGCCTTATGGGCAGTCTGAAGCTTGTTCTGCGTGGTATTGAGGACGGCGCGCGTCTGCCCGATCTGCTCGAGCTTCAGAATCGTCTGAATCTCTTCGGAGCGTTTAGTAGGTTCCACGAGGATGAAGCGGAGAATCTCGCGGCGTGAAAGAGTGATCTCCGGGTGGTCGGCGACTTCGGCGAGAACCGCCTTGATGTCGGCATCGGCGGGCTCAATCTTCAGCTTGTTCGGGTCGGCGACCTTCCTGGTGATGCTGGCCGTCTTGCCGATGCCGGTGAGAAAGACGCGCAACGTGACGACGGCGGCGTCCGGGAACTTGGTGTTGTCGACGTGGGGCCCGTGCTCTGAAACGGTGATCCCCTGCGTGCCCCTGCCGGTCAGCCGGCCGATCTGCCCAGTGAGCCCGAACTCGATCGCGTCGATGACACCGCTTTTCCCCGAACCGTTTGGGCCGGAGATCGCGAACGTTTTTTGGTGCGGTGCGAGGTCCAGCTTGCGAATCCCCCGCATTTCTTCGATGTGGACGGACTCGATCTTGATCATTTGACATCGTTCCCGGCGGGCTCGGAGAAGAGCTTTACGAGATCGTCCGCCTTGATCTTCTTGTTGCCGGTGAGTAGCGTGCGGAGCTGGTCGATCCTGTCGGAGTCGAGCGCCCCGGACTCGGCGAGTCTTGTGAGGAACTTGTCGGCGACCTGCTGCTGAAGCGTTGGCATCGGTTAATACTCCGTCTCCTACTCGGCGTTCGCAAGCCCGATCAGTACAGTGTCCACGGCCTCCACGAGCAGGCGTGTCGCCCTGTGAAACGACTGGCGAGCGGCCGAAAGCTGCTCATCGGCAAGCGACCCATGAGCCGTGTCGCGCGGCCGATCGAGAAGGGCGAGACACAGGGATTCATGAAGGTCGTCGCCGATGCTCGGCCTTGGCAACGAGTCCAAAGAGTGCGAATTCACGTGCCCTGGAATAAATACCCCTCCAGATCGGTCTTGATCATGTCCGCGGTGCTCCTGCTTGCCTGCAGCCGTCGAGCAGCTCTTTTGTCGGTCACCAAAGACGGACCGGAACGTCACCAAACCGTCATGACTGGCGCTCCGAGAGGGTTCTAGCCTCGGAGAGCGTGGCTCGACATGTCGGTTGGAGCACGCGTGACACCTTCAACATAGGAAAAAAAACCATGAAGAGAGCTGTTTCGTACTCAGTTGTTCTCGTGCCCGCACTCCTCGCTCTGCCCCTCGCGCACAGGACATCGGCGGCCGCTGCAAAGACCGAGGTGCGTCATACGATTATCGCGACGTCGGGCGACGCGGCTCCCGCCGGCGGAAATTACTCCCCCTTTTTGTTCAAGCCCATCTTGAACGCACGCGATCAGGTCGTCTTCGATGCCGGTCTTACGGGACCCAGCATTAGCGGCGTGTTCGTGGGAGATGGCACGACGACGTCCACGATTGCGCTCGGGGGCAATCCGGATCCGGCTGCCGGTAACTTCGGGTCCGTGAGCAACGCGTTTTTTTTCACGCCCAACGGCGACGTCGTGTTCGATGTCGACTTCAACGACGTGTTCACGAGCAACGGGAGCACGATCGCTCCGCTCGTGCGGAACGGAGACCAGGCGCCCGGCGGCGGGACGGTGACGCAGATAGACGACCACAACGCGAACGGCCACGGCGTGCTCGCCTATAAGGCGCTCCTGAGCAGCGCGACGGCCACCCAGGGAATCTTCCGCACTGACGGGACAAACACGGTCGCCATCACTCGCGATGACAGCGCTCCACCGACGGGCGGCACGTATACGTTGCTCGCCGCTCCTGTCATCAACGATCGCGGGCAGTTGGCGTTCAAGGCCGAGATGACCGGCGGGTCGACCGGCTTTGCCATTTTTCGCGGCGACGGCGCGGACCTCACGCCGGTGTTCCTCGCCGATCAGATCGCCCCCGGCGGCGCAACATTCCAGGACTTTGGTAGTCCGGCGATTAACGCGCACGGCCAGGTGGCCGCAGGCGCATTGTTGACGAACGGCGCAAGCGCCGCGGGTCTGTTCCTCGGCGATGGGACGAATGCGGTCGCGATCATGCTCCTGGGACAACCGGCTCCGAAGGGCGGCAACTATTCATTTCCATTCGGATCAGTTAGGCTCAATGACCGCGGTGAGGTCGCCTTCGCCACGGCATTGCAGGGCGGCACGAGCAAGCACGGCATCTTTCGCGGCAACGGTGACCACACGACGACCGTTGCGCTCAGCGAGACGATCGCGCCAGGGACGACGGGGACGTTCGAGTCGTTCGACGACATCAAGCTCGTCGACGACGGCCGGGTCGCCTTCATTGCGAGTTTGGCCATAGGTGTGGGCGGCGTGGACCGCTCCAATAACAAAGGGATCTGGATCGGCACGTCGGAAGCGGATCTGCAGCTGGTGGTGCGAACGGGCGACGTCGTCGGTGGA
>JBKPDL010000101.1:0-4978 GCA_046727855.1 Acidobacteriota bacterium | reverse complement strand
GTACGGAGGTCCAGCCGGTCAACCACTTGCCCAACCCATACGAGACAGTCCGAAACTTCGGGACGCTGCCTGCCGGTCGCAAGTGGGGATCGTTGAGCGCGTTACAAGTGGATCGGGATGGCAAGCACATCTGGGTTGCTGAGCGCTGCGGCGCCAATTCCTGTGCCGGCTCGAAAGTGCCGTCTGTCCTGAAGCTGGACCCGCAAGGCAACGTCGTCACCAGCTTCGGCGCCGATATGTTCATCTTTCCTCACGGCATGCACGTCGATCGTGAAGGCAACGTGTGGGTAACCGATGCACGCGCCGCCACGCCCGAGGAGCTCGAGAAGTTTCCCGATGCAAAGGGCAAAGGTCACACCGTCTATAAGTTCAGCCCGGACGGTAAAGTGCTGTTGCGGCTTGGCACGCCCGGCGTCGCTGGCGATCCGCCCAACAATCTGACCGAGCCGAATGATGTCATCACCGCACCGAACGGCGACATCTTCGTGGCCGAGGCGCACACCGGCCAGGGCCTCGACAAGCCGACGCACGGTGTCGCGCGCATCGTCAAATACACGCGCGACGGAAAGTTGATCAGGAGCTGGGGGCGCTTTGGTACGGGGCCGGGCGAATTCAAAACGCCGCACGCGCTTGCCTTCGACTCGCAAGGCCGCTTGTTCGTTGCCGACCGTGGCAACAACCGGCTTCAGATCTTCGATCAGGAGGGGAAGTTCATCGCTGAGTGGAAGCAGTTCAGCCGCATCAGCGGGCTGCACATCGCTGCCGATGACACGCTCTACGCGATTGACTCGGAGTCGAGTCCAGAACGGAATCCTGGCTGGCGCAAAGGGCTTCGGATCGGCAGCGCCAAGACTGGGGAGGTTTGGTACTACATTCCACAACATGATTCTGCCGTGCCCTCAGGCGGTGGTGGCTTTGGCGCCATGGGTGAAGGTGTCACCGTGGATGCGGCCGGTAATATCTATGGTGGTGAAGTCGGCAGCATTACCGGGATCACCAAGTTCGTGCCACGGCTGCTGCCGCGAGGCCGCACCTCCAGCGGGAGCGCGATGCATTAGCGAGATTGCAAGACGATGCAGGCTCTCCAACGGATTTCACTGTGGCCGCTGCTCGTGAGCGCGCTTGCGTGCGCCGCCGGCGGCATTAGCCAGCAGGCACCCACGGGCGATCGCGACGCGGAACGCCGGCGGATGGTGGACGAGCAGCTGCTGGCGCGCGACATCAAAGATGCGCGCGTGCTCGACGCCATGCGGCGTGTGCCGCGTCACGAATTCGTTCCCGAGGAACGCCGGTCGCAGGCCTACTTCGACTCACCGCTGCCGATCGGCCACGGCCAAACCATCTCGCAGCCCTACATCGTTGCGTTCATGACGCAAGCGCTGGAGATTTCGCCTGAGCATCGCGTGCTCGAAATCGGCACGGGATCCGCGTATCAGGCGGCGATACTCGCGACACTTGCGAAGGAGGTCTACACCATCGAGATTGTGGCGCCACTCGCCGAGCGCGCACGCGAGACGCTGACACGTCTTGGTTATCGCAACGTTCAGGTGCGCTCGGGCAACGGCTATTTCGGCTGGCCCGAACGGGCGCCGTTCGATCGAATCATGGTGACCGCTGCGCCAGACGAAGTCCCATCTGCGCTGGTCGAACAATTGAAGGTGAACGGCCTGATGGCGATTCCGGTCGGCACCATCACGCAGGAACTCAGAATCCTGCGGCGCACTGCGAGTGGCATCGAAACACTGGCGACGCTGCCCGTGCGGTTCGTTCCGATGACCGGCAAGCCGCCCCCCTGATTCGGATTGCATTGGGAGTGGCCGAGCTTTGGCGATCCGCGGGAGACGCCATACTTGATGTGATGCAGTTCTCACCGCGTTATGCCGCCACGTGTCTGTTTGCGACGATCGTCACGCTCAACGAGGATGCGAGGCGGCTGGGTTCCCAAACCGATAACGCGATCGCGCAGGCGCACCCGCCGTGGTCCGGACGATTGCAAATCGCGCCGGAGGAACGCGGCTTTACAGATGGAACCGGACGTTTCGTTCTTCCGCTGTGCGCGCATTTTGGCGAGGCGTTCTCGGCCTTCGTTCGTCGTGCTTCCGCCGTGGAATCACAGCTGACGGCCATTCGCGCCGCCGGTTACGACTGCGTGCGCGTCTGGGTGAATCTCGGCTTTCATCAGGACGGCTGGAAGAACCGCGAAGTGACGCCGTTCCGGTTCAGCGGAGACGATGGCACGCTCGTGGAGCCGACGCCGGAGTATTACGAGCGGCTGGCGGCGTTTCTGCAGCTGCTCGATCGCATCGGCCTCAGGTTGCATTTGACACAAGGCGATCTGAACCGTGTGAGCGCGGCCGACATCGCCCGCCACTACGCGCGAATCGCGTCACTCGTGAAGGAGCATCGCCTCGATCACGTCGTTGCCCTCGTGGAGGCGATCAACGAAAACCATGTAAACGGCGACTTTCCGCTATCGGCGCTGCGCCAATGGGTAGAGCCGTTCAAACACCTGGGGTTCATCGTCGCTTCGAGTTGCGGTTGTCTCGACGACGATCCGGCGGGCGTGGCCGCTTACTCGCAGGGGTTTTCGGTCCGCTACTATCACGGTTACCGGCTCGGCAACGCCGTTGATCGTCTGCGCCGGATCTTCGCGACGACCTACCTTGCTGCGCCACGCGCGCCGCGCCTCGCATGGGAAGGTGAACCGATAGGTCCGAACGATCAGCCGGGCCTCGGCGTCTCCGGAAACCACACGGAGGATGTCGAGGAGCTTGGACTGCTCCCAGTGCAGCGATTCATCGCGCGCGGCGCATGGACGTACATGAGCCAGTACGGCGTGTGGTGGAACGGGCCTATCGAGAAGCAGAGCGGGTTCCGTGTTGTGCCCGCGATGCGCAAAGTGCTGGAAAACTTCGCGTCCGAGGTCATGACGTGGCCGACCCTCGTGCACGGTGGCCGCGAGGAGGCAGCACTCGCTTCGCCGATCGGGTATCACTCTCCTGGAGGACCGCGCGAAGGCCCCGCCCGGATCGATCAAGCGATCAGCGCCGATCGTCGTAAGGCCGCAGCCGTGGTGTATGGCGGTACAGGCCGCAAACCAGTGCAGAACCGCATGGGCTGCACGGCGCGACTCACAGTCGTGCGTCCGCGCGACGATGAGACGGTTCAGACCGATAGCTTCACGCTTGCTCCAGGAGAGACGCTCGATCTCGACTACCGTGTAGGCCGTCTGCTGCTCGCCACGTGTATCGATCGCAGCGCGCCGCTGGCGATACAAAATCGAGCGGTCCAGTAAGATAGCGCGCGCTGCGTCCCCCGATGATGCATGTGATCCGGGTGCCGCCATTCGGAGGTGAAGCATGCCGTTACGTTCCACACTCTTTGCCGGCAACGAGAAACTGCAGGCATGCCTTGTCTCCCACGCGGCGCACGTCGTCCCTGGCGCAAAAGGCGACCACGTAGCGTTGATCCAGTCGGCGCTCGTCCGCCTGCGTGCGCTCGATGAGGCTGATGCCAAAGCGGAGGCGCCCTTCTACGGGCCAAAGACGACGGCCGCGGTGCTCGCGTACAAGCGCAGATTCGGCATCATCAACCGGTCGTATCAGTCACAGGCCGACAACATCGTCGGCAAGATGACGATCGCGCATCTCGACGACGCGATTGTGGTGCTGGACGGCGAGCCGGGCATGCCGCGCACTCCAGCGCCGCCAGGGCCACATCCGAAAAGCCCGCCGCCATCAGCAGCGCCGCCCGCGCCGTCCTCCTCGCAACAGTTCGCACCAACCGTGCTTCAGGCGAAACCGACGGTGCCTGCAGGAGGGCCGGCGGCAGGCGCACCAGGCACCGACCCCTTCGTGCCGCCGCTTTCCGCGTTGCCGCCCGACATGCAGGACACCATCCGCCGCACCAACATTGCGAAAAAGCCCGACGTCCTGCTGCTCTTCCCGTTCATCGCGAAACACGAAGGCACGCTTTCAGGAGTAGATCTCTCGGCGCGCTTTGCCGCGAACCCGAAGCCCACAAAAATTATGACCGACCTGCACCGACGCATGGCGCCGTTCGCCATCTGGAAGAACATCGACATCATCATCAACGTCTTCGAGGGCATCGGGTCTCGCGGCATTTTCTGTGAGCCCTTCGATCACAACAAATTCCTGGCGCAAATGAAGGCGCTCGCGCGCGGACCGTTGGTCAAGGTGGGGCCGTTGTCGACTCCTCTAATGGATTCGCTGTTCTGCCAGGACAGTTTCAACGTGCACGGACCGCGCGATTCGTTCCGCGAAATCGTCAAGCAGGGTGAGGGGCTGCACATCTGCATCACTCAGCCGGCGAAGCGGGCGACCGAACCATGCGATCTGCACATCGACAACGTTCAGCAAGGACAGGTGTGCTCGGACGGGTTTTGCATCCCCCTGGTCAACGGACAGACGATCGAGCACTTGCGAACGGTCGCGCCCTGGCTCGCGTCCGAGGCAAAGAAGTGGTTCCCGAAATTCTAGCGCGGAGTTCTGGATGGCTGGACTCTCCTCCGATCTGTTTCAAAATGATCCAAAGCTCGAAGCCGCGCTCACCGTCGATTCCGCGCCTATTTTGTCTGGCCACGCCGGTGAGCACGTCAAGAAGATCCAATGCGCGCTCACACTGCTGCTCGACGATCCGCCCGCCGCCATTGACGACGGCGAGCGGCAGGCGGGCAGCTATGGGCCGACCACGGCGGAGAGCGTGCTCCGCTACCAAACCGAGCGCAGCGTCAACAGCGAGTATCAAACCGCCTCCGGCGGCATCGTTGGCAGGATGACGTTGCGCGCGCTGGACAAAGAGATCACGCGATACGAGGCGGAATTCGGAACTAAAGACTGTAACGGAATCACCGCGAGGTGTCTGCGCCACGCACGACGCGATAAGTCCACGCCGGCTGCCAATGCCAGGTAGAGGAGACGGCGTCGTGCAGAGGGACTCCCCCGACCAGGTGTTCGAG
>JBKPDL010000100.1:0-8324 GCA_046727855.1 Acidobacteriota bacterium | reverse complement strand
CGCCAGACCCAGGTGCGCCGACCGCCGCAGGTTATCGATCAAACATGCCCCTGTTTATTTTTGCGCGCGCTTCACCGAATTGATGACCCACTGGCCGTCGGCCCCGCGCTTCTGCAAATCTATCGTCTCGACGAATGTGATCGGTGGCCGTTTGCCGGTAGGCATTTCGGCCGTTTGCGTCGAGCCGATCTCGACGACCGCCGTTCCATTGAAGGCGTCGAGCTGAACGAACTTCGGTGCGCCCGCGAAGTCGTATTTCAGCGACCTGATCTGCTTGAACTGATCGCGAATCGCCCCCGGCACGCTGGGGTACGCGCGTTGCAGGCCCTCGAAATTGCGCGCCTCGTAAGCGCTCCGGTAGCGTTCGAGGAGCTCTCCGATGTCCTTTTTCGCGATGTCAGCCATCGCCGGCCGGGGCGGCGGTTTGGGCGGCGCGATCGGTTCAGAATCTTTGTCGTCAACGGACTTCGGCGGCGCTGGCGCCGTTCCGCCACCCGAATCGCCGCCAGTGCCACCCGAGCGGCCGCCGGCTCCGCCCGCTGCGCCTCCAGCGATTGAGCCGCCCCCGGCGCTCGAGGACCCGCCCGATCCGCTGCCCCCGCTTCCACCAGACGCTACGCCGCTTCCACCGCTCGATCCGCTCGATCCGCGTGATCCAGGGCCAGACCTCCCACCGCCGCCGAGGTTGCTCGTTGTCCCTGCCTGAACGAACATGGCGCCGCACGTGCGCGGCGAAATCATGTGCGCCTCGCCGCTCTGCGTGCAGTCGCCCGTGAATCCCTGGAAGGTGAAACCCTTGTCGGCCCACGCCAGGAGCTTCAGATGAGAGCCCCGTGGGCGATTGCTCGAGCACTCCTTGCCCTGACTGCCGCACTTGATCCCTTCGGCGACAACGGTGCCTCCAGCAGGTGGCGCGATGGTGAGCAGTTCAAACGGCGAGTTGCCCCCGGCCGCCACTGGCACATCCTCCTCGAAGGTTGCGCCGCACGTGCGCGGGCTGTTCATGATGGTGCGTCCACCTGGCGCGCAGTCGCCGGTAAAGCCGCTGAACCGGAAACCCTTGTCTGCCTCGATATGGAACTCCACCGTCGCGCCTTTTTTCAGCGTCGTGGAGCAGTCGGAGGCCGCCGTGCCGCAATTGATGCCGTCGGCCGAAATGGTGCCACCCTTCGGCTTCGTCACCGTCAGCGCAATGTCGCCAGCATTTGGCGCGAACAGCCAGCGCGCGACGAGCACCGCAACAGTCGCAGTCACCACGACCAGTGCGATCGCACCGACGATCGGTACGTACCGTTGCCATCCGGCCGGCAGCCGCCACCGTGAGCCCTCTTGTGCGACGAGCACCGTTGCGCCGTCTGTGTTCGGTGTGCCGCGGCCCGCGCGGGTGCCGAGCAACGTCCGCTCGTTGCCGTACGACGGGCCGCTGCGCGCCCGCGTGCTGAGCATCGTGGGCTCGCCGCCGTAGGCTGCCGAGCCGCGCGCCCGCGTGCTGAGCGTGGTCCGTTCATCGCTTGCGGACGATCGGCCACGGCCCGGCGTCACCTCCGTAGGCGGAATCGGCGTGCTCTCGCGCACTGCCTCGGTGGCCACCCACGCGCGCGGGTCGATTTCGTGCAGCAGCTCGCGCGCCGCCTCGTGATTCGGCTCCTCCGCGAGCGCCTCGATGCAGTAGCGTTTCGCGGCCTCCCGTGCGTTTTCTTCGTGAAAGGCGCGCGCGCGCTGGTAGGCCGTTTCCGCGCGCGACTCGTGCGATTTGCGGCCGACATTGGCCCCGGGCAGCGGCGTTGCCTTACCCGACGGCGTGCTCTGGGCGAGTCCAAGCCGCCATCGCACAAGCTCGAGGGCGGACTCGAGCTGGTTTGCATCCTGATATCGCTCATTCGGGCTCTTCGCGAGCGCCTTGTTGACGATGCTCTCCAGTTCCGGATCCAGACCGGGGACGATGGAAGCCAACGGCGCGGGTTGCGACTGCAGAACCTTGTTCTCGATCTGCCGCGTCGTCGTTCCGGAAAACGCTTCGCGATAGGCGATGAGCTCGTAGAGCACCGCGGCTACGGCGAACAAATCGCTGCGGCCGTCGATCTCGCCGCCCTCGATCTGTTCCGGCGACATGTAGCCGGGCGTTCCGATCCGGACGTTGACTTGCGTCATCTGCGCGCCAAAGCGCGTCATGCCTGCTTCGCCGCGCGCGATGCCGAAATCGAGCAGCTTCAGCCGGCCGTGATGATCGACCATCAGGTTTGCCGGCTTGATGTCGCGATGGATGATCCCCGCTTCGTGCGCATGCGCCAGACCGGCGCACAACTCGGTCATCAGCTTCAGCTTCTGACCGATCGAGAGCGGCGCCTTGCGCGCGATCTTCTCGGCAAGCGTCTCGCCACGGACGTACTCCATCACGATGTACGGCGCCCAGTTGTATTCGCCGGAATCGTAGATATTGACGACGTTCGGATGGTTCAGCGCGGCGAGCGAACGCGCTTCGCGCGCGAACCGTTCGCGCAGGTCTTCAGAGTCGAGATTGGCGTTGAGGAGTTTCAGCGCGACAAGGCGATAGGTATTCGGGTTCGTGTCGCGGGCAAGGTAGAGCGTACCCATGCCGCCGGCCCCGATGAGGCTCTTGATTTCGTAACGCCCGATCGAATGAATGATCTGGGGAGGGGGCATTGCTTGGTGCGGCGAAGGCGATTTTACCACTCAGCGCAGCTGAGGCCGATAAAACCAGACTGTTCCGCTCACGGTGATGCTCGTCTTGCCGCCACTGGAGCTTTGCTGGCGATTTGAAAGGAACAATTGTGTCCGGGCAACGGCGCTGCCCACCGGGCTGTTCTGCTCCAGAACCGTAACCTCGCCGTTTGCCCCCACCTGTTCGACGATGGCTGTATGGTGCGGTCGCTCCTGGAAATCGGTGTTCGTTTCGACAGAACCATTCGGGTGTCGGGTTTCCACTTCCCGCTCGTAGCGGTAATTACGAAATTGAATGACATCGCCCGGTTGCAGGTCGCTGAGCTGGACCGACGTGCCCCAGATGTAATCGACGTCGGGCGCGACCGCGCCGTAGTCAGCTGCGCTCTTTGCGCCGGACGTACGGAGGGCTCGGTCGGCCAGCGTAAAGCACTCGCCGTCACCAACCCGTTGTCCGCGATGCCTTCGCGGGTAAGTGACGATCTGTTCGGCCATGGTCGCCTGCGTTGGCCGGGCACCACCGCCGCCTCTCGCATCGAGTCCGATCGGACCCGGCCGCGGCGATTCGGTGCGCGGCGTCGTCCCATCGTCTATGACGAGTGGGGAGCCGAGGTCGTTCGTGGGGCCCGGAACCTGACCAATGCCCATGACTTCACATCCCGGCGGAAACGATGGGGCAAGACCCCGATCTTCTGTTCTTCCAGCGGTTTGCCCGTTGACAAGGGGCCGACCGACCGCTAATCTGGGCCAACTTTCGAAAGTGTATCGCGTCTCCACGCGTCTCGCGGCGGAGAAACGGAGCCTTCACCCATGAACGGACGCGACAGTATTCAGTCGCTCCTGGTTCTACGCAAGCTGACGCGCGCCATTACCGAGACGGTGCGGGCGCAGATGGCGGAACATCTGGCGACGCTTACGCCGTTGTTCCGCCCTACAGCTGTGCTGGGAGAATACGTTCAGGGCGGACAAAAGGAAGGAACACGTAGAGCCGACAAAGCGTTTCGCGACCTCGAAATGCTGTATCAGAGCGTTTGCACCGCGAAGCCGTTCAGTCTGCCGCGCGAGATGCCCACGCCGCCGCTGAGCATTCTGAGCACGGGGCTGGACATCACGGCCTACGACTACCCGCATCAGGTCAAAACGGACAACACCACTCGCACGATCATGGTGCGCGCGCCGCTGACGTGGACGCTCACGTATACGGGGTTTGCACCGGCGCGCCTGCAGGAACTCCTCAACACCAAAATGCGGTCCAACGAGGAGGTCCTCAAGATGGCGCTCAGCTACCTGGCGCTGCATGTCGTGCTCTCGAACCAGCCGGGCCTTCTCAAAATCTTCGATGCGATGCACTTTCCGATTACCACCGTGAAGGTGCCGGAATTCGGCGACCTGCCGGTGACGCGCATCGGCGCCTCGGTTGTGACCCGCCGGCCGTCCGACGCGGTGATTATCGAGAGCGCGGAATTGACCGGCATGGACGCCTTCGAGGAGATCGTGGAGCCCGAGGAAGTGGCGCGGCTGCGCGATCCGATGCGTGAGTTGCTGATGAGCGTCGCGCGCGAGCAGGCGCCGGAACTGGTGTCGGGCTAAGCGGCTCTCCATAGCCAGGCACTCACCAACGCAAAGATGACGGCGATGAGGAGCCACGCGCGGCGTTGTGGGTGGAGTGCGCCGTGTTCGCGGGTGAGGCGAACCACATTGCGGCGACGAAGAACACGACGGCAAACGCCGCGAGGATGTGTTTTGCCGTCACTGCGAAGTCGCAAGAAGTCGCTGCTGGTGAACCCGCCGGATCGCGCGCTGCCCTTGTCGGTCGATGAAAAAAGCCAGATCCAAGCCCTGGACCGCACCGCGCCGATTCTGCCGTTGCGCCCGGGCCAGCCGGAACGGCGCACGCATGATTACGTGCGGCACCACACGACCTCGTTGTTCGCCGCGCTCGATGTCGCGACGGGCCGGGTTATCGGCGAGTTGCACCGGCGGCATCGCGGTCAAGAGTTCCTGCAGTTTCTCAATACGATCGACGCGCAGGTCCCGCCGGACCTCGACATTCACCTGATTCTCGACAACTACGGCACGCACAAGACGCCGCGGGTGCGGCGATAGTTCGCACGCCATCCCCGGTTTCACCTGCATTTCACGCCGACCATCGCCTTCTAGCTGAATCTCGTCGAGCGCTGGTTTGCCACACTGACCGAGAAGCAGATCAAGCGCGGCGCGCATCGCAGCACGCTGGCGCTCAAAGCCGCCATTCGGAAGTATCTGACCGTCAGCAACGGGTAGGCGAAACCATTCGTCTGGACAAAAACGGCTGACGAGATCCTCGCCAAGGTCGCTGGATTTTGTCAGCGAATCTCGAATTCGGGACGCTAGCAAAGCAGGAACGATGCTGTGCTTGTAACACGCCGTCACGGTGCGGCCGCTGCGCCGCTCGCAGTACAGTCTTGAATTCGACCAGGCGTCGCAACCGACGATCGGCACGGTCGCGAGGCACAGCTGACCACACGCAGTCGGCTCAAACATCCAGGTCGGGATTTCCAGCGATCGCTGATAGCCCACTTCTTCGAGGCGGCAGCGACACACGGGCTGCCGAGCCTTGAACAGACCCTCGTACAAGATGACGGAACGACTGAACAGGGATGCCACGGATAACAGATTTTTCGAGCTCAGTATTGTGTGTGGGTTTTGGCGTTGTCGAGTTGTACAACGGCTACAGGCCCCACCGAGCATTGTCCCTCGCCGCCAGAGCCAAACGCACGCGAGGCACGCCAGCGCGTGCCGCGGCTCGTGTCTAATGTCGCGATCGTCTTGGTGGTGTGATTCACTAGTACGTCCTGGCAGCGTGACGATGTTTTCGCACCTTACACGGCGGAACCGGCGTGTGACGGAGGGTGACTCTGGGCAGGCATTCTGTCTAATGCGCTGGATGTCATCCTGAGCCGATATTTTGACGAGTTGCGTCACATTGCGAAATGAGATCGTCGACTCCCATTTTTGCGCTCACCGCCAGGAACAATTGCGAGTTGCGAAAGTACTAGTCTTCCGTCATGGTGCCCGACCATACAAACCGTTTCCCGCGAGACGAGCTGCACGGGAACAAACTTGGGATGGAATGACAGTTTCCATTAGATCGCGAATCTTGTCGTCGAGCATCGTGAAGCAATGTCCTAGAGGTCGTTGCGGTCGTAGTCTGGAAGATTCTCGGGACGAGCCTCGAGTGAAAATGTTGCCAGCGCGCCGGCAAGGCGCAACATTGCAACATAAGCGGGTTCGTGGTGGCCGTGACGCACCTTCCAGAAGTGCATGGCTAACTCCCTAGCGTTAAGGACGCAGTGGGCCTGACTGTAACTGATTCCGCCCTTCGGTGTTACAAGATGAGCGGATTGCTGCGCACCCAACCGTGACTGTAGACATGATTCGATTACGTCCGTGCCAATGCTTTCGTCAACATGAGGAATACGTAGCGAAAGAAGGCGACCCTGTCTCAGGGGTACGAGAAACCCAAGGATCCCGGCCAACGCAAACACAATAAGAATGTATTGTCCTTCCCTGCTCGTTGAGAGTTTTGGATCCACGGTCCGATATCGGATGCGTTTTCCCCACCACGCCGCTCCTCCGGAGGCCAACATTTGTATCAGACCAGCGAAACGGCTGGTTTGGCCGGCTGACCCCAAGAGATACAAACCACCAATGGCAAGAAGAAGACTCGCCACGCCCAACATTGCGTGAGGACTCTTGGGAGGAGCGGCGGCTTTTTCTCCCGCGCCCCCGGTACTGTTCCTCTCATTTTGTCGCGTATATGTCATGACGCGTAAGACGGCAGAACTCCTTTTACATTTGTGATCTATTAGGATCACCAGCCAGATCGATCGCCTCGGCCCTCAGCTCAGCAGGGGTAATTCGCTCGATCAGATGAGCCAAGTTAGACCACTTCCGAGCCGCGTTCACGCGTTCACCCGCGGGCTTTCTACCGAGGAGAGCCAGGATGGGGACGACGGCAAGAGCCACTTTTTTCCCGTCCGATCCAGGGTCCAGAGTAGTGAGGTACCCGTCGAGGTCAGGCTCGAGTTGATCCGAGACCTCGGCGACGAGGCGCACGAACGGAGCGTGAGGCACGTCGTAGCCCCCCTCCACTGCGTCCGTAGCCGCGGCCCAAATTTCCCGCGCACTGAGCTGCCGCCGCATACGGGCGAGAACATAGTCACGTATAGATGGTGGATGCCCTGCGAGCGATGAATCGACTAGCTTGGCTTGATGCCACCACTTCCAGAGGGGCCAACTTACTCGACGTTGTTCCCACACGCCCTCCATCTCCAAGTCCAACCCTCCTTCGACCAACCTAAGGAGTCGCGTGCCGTCCTTCGTCATGTCGCGGAATCCGCAGTAGCTGAAAGCGTAGGTGGGTAGTGCGGGTGGAGCGAACTCCATTAGCTTGGCAACAACTGACCGCTGCAGTGAAGATAGTTCACGGCCGACAATGAAGTCCCGGCGTCCAAGGTGCTCTTTAAACACGCGCTCAGTGAGTCTTGTCGAGATTGCCTGAACGGTCCACGATGCTGGGTGAGTTGGATCGGGCTGGCACTGTTTGATCCAGTGGAGGAGGGCCTGAACCAACAGCTCGGCTGTGAATTCATCGGAAGCGCAGGATATGGACAAACTTTCAGCTACAAGATCTGTCGGATAACCATCGCCCCAGGGGAACTCGAGTCTGCTCACACGCTCACGCGTGAGTGCGTCCCGGATCGCTGAGTGATGCCGAGCAAGACACTGTGGCGCATCAAGGAGCAGCAGTGCAGTGCAGCCGCAAACACCGGCAAGCGTATGCTGGCTGCGGATGGCTTGTTCGGCCCGAATTAACGTTTGGTTGTCTTTCCGATGAAATTTGCGCTGAATGACAGCGATAGAGACCAAATGCCCGCCGCGAATCGTTTCGTTGCTCTCGTTCTTGAATGCACGATCGAGCGCTTCCTCCCCCTTCTTGGCGCTGTCCATCTCTGCGGTCAATGCGAGGAGCCGTGCGGCCAGAGCTCGCGCAGTCGGCTTATTGTCGTGAAGAAGCCCGCACAACACCTGCAGATTTGCGGTGAGAATATTGCTCAGACGTTCGGATAAAGCGTCATATGCGGCCTCACCTGCTATCACCTCCTTCGCGTCCATCGGGCGACCGTTGAACATCTGCGTACGCGGTAGGAACCCGAACGGCCGTGGCCATGTCCATGCAGCGCGCATCAGGTCGACCAGGCCTCGCAATACAATCTCCGGGTATGCCAGCCCGGAGATCTGAAGGGCCTGAATCAGAACGGCCGCGACCTCCGGTGCCGCATCCTCAAGGACATCTTGCGGGCAAACATGTCCCAACACCTCCTCGAGCGCTCGATTGGCCGCTTCCTCTTCTTCGGACGCAATCTCTAGGAACAGATCAGCGGAAGCGCCGGAGAGTTGTCCCCAATCGATTGCACGGAGACGCTGTTCGTACTCGGTTTTCTGCATGCGTAAAGTTCGATTCGACCTACTCAGCCCAGACGCGCTTCCTGCACTACGTGGCTCCATTTTAACTGCCACAAGGTGCGTAATCCCCACCCCGGCCTTGACCCTCGGGCTCATAGTGGATGTTCACTCCAAAGTCGTCAGCGAACTTCTGC
>JBKPDL010000099.1:0-26516 GCA_046727855.1 Acidobacteriota bacterium | reverse complement strand
TTGCTCGACGGCGAGTGGAGTGCGGCGCGGATGCGTGGCGGCGCTTCTGCAGCACCACGCTGGAACGAAGAAGAGCCGTCCCACGGAACGCCCAATAGTGAGATCGCCACGCGCCCGATCTTAGCGAAAGCGCGCGAACTCTTTTGACGAACCCCTTTCGAACTCCCGTGAAGAACCCCCGTAAGGAAGTAATGGCAGGAACTCCCGGGAACTTCCGTGAGGAACCCGCGTAAGGAACCAACGGGAGGAACCCAGGTAAGAAATCGTGTACAAAAGACAGGCCGCACGAAGGCGGCCTGTTTGAAGTCCGATTTGGTGGTCGAGAACTACTGTGTGGCCGTCGCCTCGCGCCTCATGCCTTCGGTGACGATGCCGACCTTCTCGACGCCGGCGCCCTTGGCCGCGTCGATCACTTCGACGATGTCGCCGTAGCGCAGACTACCCGCGCCATTGATGAACATCGTCTTGTCCTTGCGCTCTTCGAAGATTCGACGCAGACGCTCTTCCAGCTCGGGGACCGTGACGTCCTGCTTGTTGATCGAGATCTTGCGATCGGCCGTGTATTCCAACACGATCTGCGAGACGTCGGGTTGCGGCTGATCCTGTTTTTTCGTTTCCGCCGGAAGGTTGACGTCAAGACCACGCTGTGACAGCGGCAGGGCGGCCATGAAGATGACGAGCAGCACGAGCAGCACGTCGATCATGGGCGTGATGTTCATGTCGGCGTTCGCTTCGAGCTTTTTGCTCGTGAGGATCTTCTCTGCGCCGTGATGTGCATGCGCGTGGGCCATGTTAGTTCCCCCCTCCGGTCTGGCCCTGTCGAGCGCGGCGCTCGGTGATCAGACCCATGTCCTCGATGCCGGCTGCGCGCAGCTCGTCCATCGCATCCATGACGGCGCTGTAGGCCGTGTCCTCATCCGCTTTGATGAGCACGATGCGCTCGGTCTTGGTTTCGAGGATGTCCTCGACGCGCCGGCGCAGCTCGCTCGCCGGCACGGGCACAGAGTTGACGAAGAACTCGCCTTTAGCGTCGATGCCGATCACTGTGTTTTCCTGCGTGTCCGGCTTCTCGACGCTGTTGGTCGCGACAGGCAGCCGAACGTTGACGCCCTGCTGCAGGAGTGGCGCGACGATCATCATGATGATCAGGAGCACGAGCATCACGTCGCAGAGCGGCGTCACGTTGATGTCGGAGTTGACGCCTGCCTTCGCACCGCCGACGTTCATTGACATGTCTGGATCTCCTTACGGCTTCATCGTCGATGTGGCGATGCGCTCGCCACATCGCGACATCTTACGCCGTCTTCTTGATGAAGTAGTCGACCATCTCGGACGACGAGTTGTCCATCTCGACGTTGAAGTACTCGAGCCGGGTCGACAGGTAGTTGTAGAACCAGACTGCCGGGATGGCCACGAAGAGACCGAGCGCGGTTTCGACGAGCGCTTCCGCGATACCGGCCGACACGGCGCCGATACCACCCGAACCCGTTGACGCGATACCGACGAACGCGTTGATGACGCCGACGACCGTGCCGAGCAGTCCGACGAACGGTGCCGTCGCGCCGATGGTTGCCAGGCCGGTGATGCCCTTCTTCAGGTCGTTCGAGGTGAGCGCGGTGGCGCGCTGAATCGAGCGGCGAACCGTATCGAGCAGGTCTTCACGTGAAAGGTTAGCGCCGGTCTCCTGCTGGAACTGATACTCCTGCAAACCGGCGAGCACGACTTTCGCCAGGTGGCTATACCGGTATTCCTTCGATGATGACAGCGCAATGGCTTCTTTCAGCCGGCCGTCCTTGAGATGCTTCGCGACGAGCGGCGCGTACATCTTCGACTGCTTCTTGGCCTGTGCGAACGTGTAGATGCGTTCAATGGCGACGCCCACCGACCAGAACGACATGATGAACAGAATCACTGCAATGGCGATCGCCACCGCGCTCATCGTTCGGAACATTTCAATAAGATCGAGACCACCCTCCATCGGACCCTCCCAAGAGAAAGTTGTATTACCGGAACTGACCGATCGGCGAAAAAGGGGTCAGACCCCTTTTTCGTCCTTTCCCATCACTGAAGCGTGAACTGTACGGTGACCGTCATGATGACGGGAACGGGGACGCCGTTGAGCAACGTGGGCGTGAACTCCCACTGTTTCACGGCATCGAGCGCTGCCTGATCGAGCAACGGAATCGAGCGCAACACGCGTGCGTCGCGCACCTTGCCATCGGGACCAATGGTGGCCTCAACGATGACCACGCCCTGCACACGAGCTGACTGTGCGATCGGCGGATACACCGGCGCGACGTTCTTGGTCTTGTTGGGCTGCTTGATGTTGCCGCCGACCCGAACAGGCTGGTTTGGCGGTGGCGGGGGTGGCGGTGGCGCTTCCGGAACACCGCCGACGATGCCTCCAGCGATACCGCCGGGAATGCCGCCTTCAACACCACCGACGCCACGCTCGAAGCCGGCCTCGATACCTGTCTCAGGCTTGATTTCTTTGGGCGCCACGATCGGCGCAGCTGCCGGATTGACCTCAACCTGAGGCTTCGGGGCCGCCGCTTGCGGCGGCGGGGGCGGCGGGGGCGGCGGCGGGGGTGGCGGGGGCGCGCCTACAAACGCCATCATCGACGGCGGCGTCGGCAGCGCATCGAACGCCATCAGCGGCACGATTATCAGCGTCGCTACGATGGCCGTCTCGAGCAACATCGTCAGAGCAACGGTGTACCCGGACTTGTTGCCGAACTTAATTGATGGATTGACGACATCGGCGAACATGTCGTGTGCCACGAATCCCCCTCCTGGCCTCGTCCGCTAGGGCGGCGCAAGCCGCCGATTATAGCGACCGCAAAAAAAAGCTGCAAACAAGTTAGACACCGGTTCCGCGAAATTGCTCCCCCCCCTTCAACACCTCGCCTCTCTTACCCCGGCGATAACCCGACCAGAGCCGCAATTCTATTGACCGCGGAAAAGCAGGTCAACGGTTGGAAGCCCGGGAATCGATGCTTTCTACTTATAGTGACGAACTTTTACATGCCCTTTTCCAGACGCTCCGACCCCCAGGCACTGAAAAACCTTACGCCTCGATGCGCATCGCATAGAACGAGCGCCAGACGAACAGCATGCCGGTGACGAAGAATCCCGCGGCGAGAACACCGACGAACGTTCCGCCGTACATCGCCGTGAGATAGACGCCCAGCTCCACCGCGAGTACGCCGAACAACGTCGTGAATTTGATCACCGGATTCATCGCAACCGACGACGTGTCCTTGAAGGGATCGCCGACGGTGTCGCCCACCACTGAGGCGGCGTGCAGGTCGGTGCCTTTCATCTTGAGCTCCGTCTCGACAATTTTCTTGGCGTTGTCCCACGCGCCGCCGGCGTTGGCCATGAAAATGGCCTGGAACAATCCAAACAGCGCGATTGAAATCAGGTAGCCGATGAAGAAGAACGGCTCGGCAAACGCAAACGCAAGCGTCGAGAAGAAGATGGCCAGGAAGATGTTGAACATCCCCTTCTGCGCGTACTGCGTGCAGATCTCCACGACGCGACGGCTGTCTTCCACCGAGGCCCTGGTGACACCCTCGAGCTTGATGTTGCGCTTGATGAATTCCACGGCGCGGTACGCGCCAGTCGTGACCGCCTGAGTGGACGCGCCGGTAAACCAGTAGATCATCGAGCCGCCTGTGATCAGGCCAAGCAGAAACGGCGAATGAAGAATCGACAGATTCTCCATGCCGGTGGTCAGGCCCTGTGTGAGGGCCATGATGATCGCGAAGATCATTGTCGTTGCGCCGACCACCGCGGTGCCGATCAACACCGGTTTCGCCGTGGCCTTGAACGTGTTGCCGGCGCCGTCGTTTTCCTCGAGCAGCTCTTTCGCCACCGTGAAGTTCACCGCGATACCGAAGTTTTTCTGCAGATCGGATTTGATGTTCGGCAACTGCTCGATTGTCGACAACTCATAGACCGACTGGGCGTTGTCGGTCACCGGTCCGTACGAATCCACGGCGATCGTGACCGGGCCCATACCAAGGAACCCGAACGCGACGAGACCGAACGCGAAAATCGCCGGCGCGCGCATTAGGTCGCCGAGACCCACGGTAGACACCAGGAACGCAATCGTCATGAGGCCCATGATTGTGAGCCCCAGCCAATAGCTGCTGAAATTGCCGGCGACCAGACCGGAAAGGATGTTCAGGGACGCGCCGCCCTCGCGTGACGAGATCACCACCTCGCGCACGTGGCGCGAATGCGTCGAGGTGAACACCTTGACGAACTCGGGGATGATCGCCCCCGCGAGCGTGCCGCACGTAATCACGAGCGACAACTGCCACCAGAGCGAGGGGTTGCCGCCGAGAGTCGGAATCAGCAGATATGACAGCACGAACGTGAGAACGACCGACACGATCGACGTCAGCCAGACGAGCGAGGTTAACGGCGCCTCGAAATTCATCTTGACCGCTTCGCCGTAGCGTGCTCGCGCAATCGCGTTATTCACCAGATACGAGCCAGCCGACGCCAGGACCATCATCACGCGCATCATGAAGATCCAGACGAGCAATTGCACCTGCACCTGCGCGTCGGTAACGGCAAGCATGATGAACGAGATCAGCGCGACGCCGGTTACACCGTATGTCTCGAAGCCGTCCGCCGTTGGTCCGACCGAGTCACCGGCGTTGTCACCGGTGCAGTCCGCGATCACCCCCGGGTTTCGCGCGTCGTCTTCCTTGATCTTGAACACGACCTTCATCAAGTCGGACCCGATATCGGCGATCTTGGTGAAGATGCCGCCCGCGATACGAAGGGCGGCGGCGCCCAACGACTCGCCAATCGCAAATCCGAGGAAGCAGACGCCCGCGTATTCGCCCGGGATGAACAACAGAATCGCGAGCATGAAGAGCAACTCGACGGAGATGAGCATCATGCCGACGCTCATACCGGCCTGCAGCGGAATGTCGCACACCGGGAACGCCTTGCCGCGCAGGCTGGCAAACGCGGTGCGCGAATTCGCGAGCGTGTTGATGCGGATCCCGTACCATGCCACGCCGTAACTGCCGCCGATGCCGATCAGACTGAACAGCAGAATGATCGCGATGCGATAGAGCGGAAAGCCGATCAAGGCAAAGTAGGCGACGATCACGAACCCGATGAAGACCTCGAGGATCAGGAGGAATTTGCCTTGCTGGATCAGGTACGCCTTACAGGTCTCGTAAATCAGCGCCGAGATGTCGGCCATCGACGAATGCACCGGCAGCTTCTTGACGTTGGAATACGTCCACGCGCCAAAGAGCAGACCGAGCACGCACACCACCAGGCCTGAGAGGAGGATCTGATGGCCGGTGAAGCCGAGGAAGTTGCCCTGGTTCAAGTCGGGCAGCTGGATGTTGACCTCGCCACCCGGTGTGTGCTCCTGGCCGGCCGCCGGCGCGCCGGCCGGAAGCGATTCGGGCTGCGCGGCAAGCAAAGGCACCGCGCTCGTGGCAATCACACAAACAAAAAAACAGATCTGAAGAACTCGAGTCATCGTTGGCTCTATGTTGATCGCGGACCTGCGGCTCCGCGCTACGTACTGCGTAAATCACTGGGCAGCGCCATGCCGCCCGTGAGAAAAATCCGGATGCCGTCTTCAACCGACAAGTCCGGAAAGCTCGCCTGCTCGCGCGGATACACGACGATGTCGCCCAAATACAGGTGATTGGTCGGCACATACACCGCCACCACCGGCTCGGGCCCGCGACCGCGATCGAGCACAAATTCCTTCGTCAGAAAACCCAGTAGCATACCGCGACCTGGGTCTTCCACGATTACCACTTTCTTGAAACCGGCCTCGTTGTCGGGGGAGAACGCGGCCACCAGCTGCTTGACCGGGGCATATACCGTTTTGAACACCGGTACGTGCAGCAGGTAGTATTCCGTCCGCTGCAGAATGCGTTTACCGATCATGTTCGTGGCTGCGGCCCCGACCACCAGGATCAGGCCGGCCGTGATCAACACCCCGAGGCCAGGCACCTCGCGCCCGAGCAGTCGAACCGACAACGGGCGCGTGGCGTCGTCCACCAGTTGAAACAGCCAGATCAACGCCGCCACGCTGATGAAGAGCGGCACTGTGACGAAAAATCCGGTAATGAAGGTGCGTCTCAACCAGCCCACGACATCAACCACATAACCGTGACCGCCGCGAGCACGATTTGGTAAATCGCACCGGCGGTCAGCGAATGCTTCGGCGGAAAGCGCACGAAGAACTGGATCGCCAGATAGCCCACAACGCCCGACACGACCAGTCCTACCATGAGATGGCCTGAGTTCGAGACGGGCAGAAACTCGGTCAGACCTTGCACGACACCGAGCAGAGCCGCGTCGAGAAGATTCACGGCGACGACTACGACGCCTTGCGCCCGCCTGGGGCTGTTTTCGCGGTGGCCGCCGTGCGGCCTCTGGCCTGCTTGCCGCTGAGAATGATGGCGATCGCCGCGGCAATGAACACCGTCGAGTAGGTGCCGCTGACAATCCCAACCAGCATGGTGAACGCGAAGCCGCGCAGCACCTCGCCGCCGAAGATATAAAGGGACAGCACTGCGAGGAACGTCGTCCCGGCGGTGATAATCGTGCGTCCGAGCGTCTGATTGACGCTGGTGTTGACGACGGTCTCGAGCGACTCGCGGCGCATCGCGCGCAGATTCTCGCGCACGCGATCGAAGATCACGATCGTGTCGTTCACCGAATAACCGGTGATCGTCAGAATCGCCGCCACCACGTTGAGCGACAGGTCGTAGTTGAAGAAGGTCAGGAACGTGAGCGTCACCATAATGTCGTGCAGCGTGGCCGCGATGGCGCCAACCGCAAAGGCAAATCTGAAGCGGAACGCGATGTAAGCGGTAATGCCGATGATCGACGCCAACGTGGCGTAGATGCCTTTGAGCTGCAGGTCACGCCCGATCACCGGCCCGACAAGTTCCTGGTTGATCACTTCGAACTTTCCGACGTTGGCCTGCTGCAGCGCCCGGACAACGGTTTGCGCGCCCTGTTCGAGGCTTGCGCCCTGTTCGGCCGCGCCCGACTGCGGCAGCCGAATCAGCCACTGGCGCTCGCTCGAATCGCCGTACGGCTGAATCACTTTGTCGCCGGGAATGCCGCTGAGCGCCGAGCGCACGGTGTCCTCGCGGACCTCCTGCTCGAATTTGATCACCATCAGCGTGCCGCCCGAAAAGTCGATGCCGAGCGGCAGACCCGTGGTAGCCATTTTCCCGGCGCCCGCGATGATCACAACCGCAGATAGGGCAATGGCGTGCCAGCGCCAGCGTATGAAGTTGAAATTCGTGTTGTGAAGAATCTGCATTTAGATGCTCAACTTCGCCACCTGACGCCGCGACAGCATCATCTCAAACAGCGTGCGCGACACGAAGACGGCGGTGAAGACGTTCGAGAGCAGCCCGATGGTGAGCGTCATCGCGAAACCGCGAATCGGGCCGGTGCCGAACTGGAAGAGAAAGGCCGCCGCAATGAGCGACGCCACGTGGGTATCGAGGATCGTCAGGAAAACGCGATCGAAGCCGGCGGCAACCGCCTGCCTCGCGCCTTTCGCAGTCTGGAGTTCTTCTTTGATGCGTTCGAAGATCAATACGTTGGAGTCCACGCCCATGCCGATGGTGAGAATGAAGCCGGCGATACCGGGCAGCGTCATCGTGGCGCCGATGTAGGCCATCAAACCAAGCAGGATGACCAGGTTCACCACGATCGAGACCATCGCGTTGATGCCGGCCAGCTTGTAGTACGCCAGCATGAAGAGCATCACGAATAGCAATCCGCCGATCGATGCGAGCACGCCCGCGCGAATCGACTCCTGTCCGAGTGAGGGGCCGACCGTGCGTTCCTCGAGATAAGTCAGGTTTGCCGGCAGCGCGCCCGATCGCAGCACGAGCGACAGGTCACCCGCTTCCTGTTGCGTGAAGTTGCCGTGAATACGGCCCTCGTCGTTGATGCGCTCTTCGATCCGGGGCGCGGTGACCACGCGGTTGTCGAGCACGATCGCGAGGCTCTTGCCGACGTTGTTCTGCGTAAAGGTGCCGAATTTGACGGCACCCTCGTTGTTCAGCGAAAAGCTGACCGCCGGCCGGCTGTTCTCATCCAGCGTCGGCCGCGCGTTGCGCAGATCGCGGCCGGTTACCGCCGGAACACGCCGTACAACGTAGTACGCGGTCGTCGGCCGCTCCCCGGGTGCTCCTTCACTCGTGCCGGGAAGAATCTGAAGGTCCGGTGGGAGGTTGTTGTTGTACGCGGCCCGCGCCGCCGCCTCGTCGGAAAACGGGCCTTGCTCGACCAGCTTCAGCTCGAGCAGCGCCGTCTTGCCAATGACGTCCTTCGCGCGCGCGACGTCCGCCACGCCCGGCAGCTGAACGAGTATCTGATCGGCGCCGCTGTGGCGCGCAACGATCGGCTCGGCCACGCCAAGCTCGTTGACGCGGCGCTCGATGGTCTGCAGCGCCTGGGTCACAGCGCCATCGCGCAACTGCATCGCGATGTTCGGCCGCATCGTAAACGTGTAGCTGCCACCAGCGCCGGAGGAGCGATTGAAGACCGTCTCGGTGTCGGCAACTAACTGGCGGACCGTCTGATCCTTGTCAGAAGGAACGTTTTCGACACGAAACTCCGTGGAGCTGACCACCGTCACCGTCGACCCAGCGATTTCGCTACGCAACTGCTCGCGCAGACGGTCGGCCGTGATCTGGGTTTCGAGCCGGACCGCATCTTCCGTTTGCACGCGCAGGACCAAGTGCACGCCGCCCTTGAGGTCGAGCCCCAACCGGATCTTTTTGTCCGGCGGATAAAACGCGTACCCCGCCAGCGCCACGACGCCGACGATGATGAAAAGCTTCCAGCGCAGATTTTTCGGCATGATGGTGCGTGACTAGTTCGAGGCTTCGACGACTGGCGCCTGGCCTTGATAACCGACGATGGCGTTGCGGGCCACGTCGACCCTGACGTTCTGCGCGATCTGCAGCTGCACGCTCTGTTCGTTCAATTTCGTGATCGCGCCAAAAATGCCGCCAGAGGTGACGACCTTGTCGCCAACCTTCAACGCGCTCAGAAACTCCTTCACCTTCTTCTGCCGCCGTTTCATCGGCAACAGAATGATGAAGTAGAAGATCGCGAGCACGAGCACAAACGGAATCAGCTGGACGAGCGGGTTCGCCGTCTGGTTCGGCGCAGCCAGGGCCAGCAAGAATCCTTCGCTCAGGTGCCTCGACATCATGGAGTCAACGAGCGGCGGGAAAAGGTCCGATGGAGCTCCTGTCGGAACTTTTCGAACGTCCCAAACGATATAGCGTCCCTAATCCGTCGCATCGTGTCAAGGTAAAAGTATAGATTATGCAACGTGTTAAGGGTGCTCGCCGTGATCTCGCCGGCGAGGAACAAATGACGCAGATAGGCACGTGAGCAGCGCTCGCAGGTCGGGCACGCGCAGTCGGGATCCGGTGGTCGATCGTCCTCCGCGTACTGTGCGTTCTTGATGTTGAGCGGCCCTTCGCTGGTGAAGAGCTGGCCGTTACGCGCATTCCGCGTGGGTAGCACGCAATCGAACATGTCCACGCCACGAGCCACCGACTCGACGATGTCCAGTGGCGTCCCCACACCCATCAGGTAACGCGGCTGCTCCTCCGGCAGAAGCGGCACGGTGTACTCGACGATGTCGTACATCTCCTCGTTCGCCTCGCCCACGCTCACGCCACCGATCGCGTAGCCTTCGAATCCAATCGTGCGAATGAGATCGGCACTCCACGCGCGAAGCTCGCGCGACGTGCCACCCTGCACGATGCCGAACTGCGCCTGATCGGGATTGGTCACTCGCACGGCGTTGGGCGGCGATTCCCGCAGCGTACGAAACCGCTCGCGGCAGCGCCCCGCCCATCGCGCCGTGAGTTCAACGCTCGCGCGCAGCGTGTCAGTGGCCGACGGCAACGCCGGACATTCATCGAGCACCATGGCGATGTCCGATCCAAGCTGCGCCTGGATGTCGACGGCTTTCTCTGGTGTCAAGAGGTGCGCCGAGCCGTCGAGATGCGAGCGGAAGTGAACACCCTCCTCATCGACCTTGCGGCGCGCGGCCAGGCTGAAGACCTGGTAGCCGCCGCTGTCCGTCAGCATCGGATGGGGCCATCCGATGAAGCGGTGCAGTCCGCCGCGTCGCGCGATCAGGGCGTCGCCGGGACGCAAGTACAGGTGATAGGTGTTGCCAAGGATGATCGACGCGCCGATCTCCTCGAGATCGGGCGCGGTCACGGCTTTGACCGCTCCCTGCGTGCCGACCGGCATGAACACCGGCGTGTCGATCGGGCCGTGCGTCGTGACCAGCTGGCCGCGGCGCGCCGCGCCGTCACGATGCATAATCGCGAAATTCAACGCTTGCTATTATTTCAAAGTGAGGAAACTGCGCGTCGGAGTGATCTACGGCGGCCGGTCTGGCGAACACGAAGTGTCCGTCGCTTCGGCCGCATCGGTGATCAAAGCGCTCGATCGCACGCGCTACGAACCCGTCCCGATCCGCATCGAGAAAGACGGGCGCTGGACCATTGCCGATCGCGCACCTACCGCCGTCTCGGCTGCTGAAGTCATCGAACAGGCCCGGCTGCAGCCCGCGCGGCACATCCGCCCTGGCCGCGAGACGGTGCTGATCGCGCGTCCCAGCGAAGAAACGCTCATCACGATCGAACGCCGGCCGCCCGCGAAAGGCGAACACGACAACGATCAGGCGGTAGTCGCGGGTCTCGGGCTCGACGTGGTCTTTCCCGTGCTCCACGGTCCGTATGGGGAGGACGGGACAGTGCAAGGGCTGCTCGAGCTCGCGAATGTGCCCTACGTCGGGGCGGGTGTGCTCGCCTCTGCAGTCGGCATGGACAAGGCGGCGATGAAAGTGATGTTCGCCGCGCGCGGGCTGCCGGTATGCCGCTGGCAGGTGTTCACGCGTGCCGACTGGGACGCGCGGCGCGGCGCCGTGCTCGATGATCTGCGCGATCTGGGCCTGCCGCTCTTCGTGAAACCGGCGAATCTCGGCTCGAGCGTGGGCATCACCAAAGTCAAAGCCGACGGCGATCTGCCGGCGGCAATCGAGACTGCGCTCGACTTCGATCGCAAAATCGTCGTCGAGGCGGCCGTCCCCGACGCGCGCGAGATCGAATGTGCGGTCATGGGCAACGATGCGCCCGAAGCTTCGCTACCCGGCGAGATCATCCCCTCGCGTGAGTTCTACGATTACCAGGCAAAGTACCTCGACGACAGCTCGCGCACAGTGATACCGGCGGAGTTGAACGCGCAGCAGCTTGCCGATGTCCAACGGCTGGCAGTGGAGGCGTTTCGTGCGGTCGACGCCGCGGGCATGTCGCGCGTCGATTTCCTGCTCTCGCGCACGAACGGGTCGATCTACGTCAACGAGATCAACACCATTCCGGGCTTCACCACGATCAGCATGTTTGCAAAGATGTGGGAGGCGAGCGGCGTGAGCTATCCCGCGCTCGTCGATCGTCTCATTCACCTCGCGCTCGAACGTCACGCCGACAAACAGCGGCTGCGTACGAGCATCATGTGACAGCAAGGCCGACCTTCAGGTCGGCCATCCACCCACAATAAAAAAGGGGCACGGTGTTCCGTGCCCCCTTGGATCTGTCAGCGGATTGGTGAGGCCCTAGCGCTTCTTCGCCTTCTTGGCCTTCTTTGCCGCTTTCTTTGCCTTCTTCGCCATTGGTTTAATCCCTCCCTTCAGGTTGGGTTGTTGCGGAAGGAGTTGCCGCGCCACCGCGATGCATCTGCCGCCTGGCACTCCGCTCGCGTGTGCCGGCCCCCTCGCGCCTTGCTGCGCGCCGCGATGTGAGGAAGGCGGGGCGCAATCTTATGCTCTTCGCGAGAGCTGGAGAAAAGGTGGGGCAGTTCAAATAAAAATCAACCGCCCCGTTTCGAGACGGCCTTACTTCTTCTTTGCTTTCTTGGCCTTCTTGGCCGCCTTCTTCGCCTTCTTCGCCATTGTTCCTCCTGAAGGGGGCCGCGCTCCTGCCAGTGTGGCGACCGCGGATGTGCCCCAGGTCTTCCCGAGTCTCACAATCCGTGGCCTGAGCCGTCCACCCTCATACCAGATGTAGATTATGGATGAGAAAAATGGGTTGTCAAGCACAAACCAACGCTCCGAGTCAACTGGAACGCGTGATCGACGCCGTTGTCTCACCCACCATCACTGGTTCAGTGATTCGTTTCGGATCGGAAATTGAAAATCTGTAGATGAGTGGTCGGAGCGCTGTCTTCGACTCCACTGCATCGCGAGTCGCTCAGGCCACGCACGGTCCGCGCGACGAGATGATGCTCACTTGATCATCACTGCGGGCCTATCCAATTGGTGCCATCCCACACGCGCACGCTGCGAATCTGATCCCACTGCTGCAGTCGGTCGACCACGTCGAGGCCTTGCACCACGCGACCGAACACGGTATAGCGTCCATCGAGGTGCGGCTGCGGTGAGTGCGTGATAAAGAACTGGCTGCCGCCCGAGTCTTCCCAATCGAGCGCCATCCCCACGGTTCCGCGCAGATACGGCAGTTGATTGATTTCATCGCGAATGGTATAGCCCGGGCCGCCTTCGCCGTCGCCGCGCGGATCGCCGTCCTGCACGACGAAATCGGGCACGACGCGATGAAACGGCGTGGCGCCGAGGAAATTGCGGCGCGCGAGACTAACGAAGTTTGTGACGGTACGGGGCGCATCGAGCACCGCCAGCTCGATCTGAATCATCCCTTTTTCAGTATCGATATAGGCCATCGGCGACACCGGCGGCGCGATCAGCGCTTTCAAATCGTTGAGCTCGGGTAGCGCTGCGCCGGGTGCCGGCCGAATGCGCGCGACGTCCGCAGCGGGATCGATCTGCTTGAGCAGGGCTGCAGCGCGGACGCGCATCGCCCAGTCGTGGTCGGCTAGAGCACGATCGATGACCGTGGCCGCGGCTTTCGGATCGAGATCGGCGAGCGCGGCCAACGTCGCCGCGCGAGCGACATAGGTCGGATCCTTCTCGGCGCGCTCGTAGGCCTCGAGGAGCGCGGTGACTGCGGCGCGCGACTTCAAACGCCCCAGGCCACTGGCGGCGGCTTGCCGCACCACGACGTCCTCGGCGTTCAAGCGCGCAATCAACGCTTTCTCCGCGCCTGGCGCCTTCGCTTCGACGAGCGCGCTGAGGACCGCCGGCACGACGCGCTGGTCAGTATCGTCGAGCATCAGGAGCAGACGCGGTTCGGCACGATCGGGGCCGAGCGAGCCAAGGGCCGTGGCAAGGGCGGCGCGCACGCTCCAGTGCCGATCGGGATCCAGTCCGGAAATCGCCGTCAGAAAGGTGTCGGCGTCGGTGCGTGCGAGCGCCGTCAGCGCCGCCGCGCGCATCGTTGGCCAAGTTTCCGTAACGAGATCGACGAAAAGATCGGCCAGGCGCTGATCGCCCATCTGTCCCAGCGCGATGACCGCCTCGAGGCGGAGATTCGCATCGACGTTGGGCATCGTGAGCAGCTTGGTCAACGGATCGACAGCCTGCCGGGCATGCAGTGCAGCGAGCGCGCGAACGGCTTGAAGACGCACGTTTGGCGGCTCGTCGGCTTTCGCCACGAGCGCGATGAGCGGCGCGATCGCACGCTGTTCCTTGACAAGCCCGAGCCCGCGGGCGGCAAACGCGCGCGTCATCGCGCCCTGTCCCTGCAGCAGATTCAGCAGCACCGGGGCCGCCTTCACATCGGCGATGCGTTGAAAGGCGTATGCGACCGGCCACCAGTTGCTCACGGGTTCTCCGGATCGATCGAGCAGTGCGGACGCGAGCGCGTCGTACGCCGCCAGTCGAACCAGGGCGTACATGCCAAGCCGCACCGCTTCGGTCGTGGCCGCTTTCGGATAGCCGAGATCATCCGGCGTAGTGTCGGTGAGCGCGCCCGCAGCGATGTGGGCGGTCATCATCGTGGCGATCGGCGTTGCCGCTGCCTCGTGCGCAAGGAGTCCGAGGGCTTCTGCGGCCCGGCCTTGAACCAGCGGATCGCGATCGCCGAGCGCCGTGAGGAGCGCGTCGGCGCCGCTGGCATCGCCGATCAGCCCCATGGCAAATGCCGCCATCTGGCGCACCTCGGCATCGATGTCGCCGGCGAGGACAGCGGCGAGGGGTGCGACACCCTCGCCCAGGCGCACACGGCCGACCGCCAGCGCAGCTCGACGCCGGATGCGTGGCATGTCGTCGCGCAGCAGTGCAACGAGGTCGGGCGAGGGCGGCGGGGCCGGAGTCACGACAGGAGCCAGGCGTCCGCGAGTTGGCGGCGGAAGCGGCGGAGGCGGCGCCTCCACAGGGGGCAACCGCAGCACGCGATCCTCTTCGAGCCGGAGGATCCACGCCATCTTCTCTTCGTAGGTTTGGACCGCGCGCGGTTGCTGCGGCGCGGCGGGTGGCGCTGACGCGCAAGCGCAAACAAAGAGAGCCAGCAACCCGACGAAGCAGAGAACGAAGTGTGGGAGTTTCATGCGGCTGTTAGACGCGAGGCGTCGAGTGAGACCACGCGCGTCGTGGCTCGTTCGACGCGTTCGGCAACAATGGTGACGCCGATGCCGGGCGAGCCGGGCACAGCGATGGTGCCATCTGGTGCAACCTCGATCGGCGGCTCGATCACATCCGGCTGGTAATACCGTGTCGATGCGGCAATGTCGCCTGGCAACGAGAAGTTGGGCAAGCTTGCAAGGTGAATGTTGTGCGCGCGGCCGATGCCGGTCTCGAGCATACCGCCGTGCCATACTGGAATTCCGTGTCCGGCGCAGAGATCGTGCAACCGGATTGATTCGAGATGTCCGCCCACACGTCCGGGCTTGACGTTGATGATCCTGCACGCGCCGGCACGAATCGCGTCGCGTGCGACGCGAACCGTGTGGATCGACTCGTCGAGGCAGATCGGCGTCTTCATCGCCTTCTGCAACTCCGCGTGATCGCTGACGTCGTCGTAGTCGAGCGGCTGCTCGATCATCATCAGGCCGTAGTCGTCGAGGCGCGCGAGATGGGCGGTATCGTTGAGCGTATACGCGGCGTTGGCGTCGACCATCAGCGGCACGCCGCCAAACCGCGCGCGCACCATTTCAACCGCGGCAATGTCCCATCCCGGCTTCACTTTGATCTTGATGCGCTGATAGCCGGCCGATAACTCATGTTCGATTTTCGCCGACAGCTGATCGAGCGAATCCTGAATGCCGATCGAGACACCTGATGCGATGCGCTCGCGTGTGCCACCGAGCACGCGCGACAGCGGCTGGGCAATCGTTCTCGCATAGAGGTCCCAGGCGGCCATTTCGACAGCGGCCTTCGCCATGTTGTGACCGCGAATGCGCCGCAGCGCGGGATAGACGTCGCGCGGGTGCGAGAACGGCGCGCCGAGGACGAGCGGCGCAATGAATTGCGTGATGATGTGCCAGGCCGTTTCGGTCGTCTCGGAGCTGTAATACGGATTCGCCTCGGCGACTGCTTCGCCCCACCCTTCCTGTCCGTCGCCCTCGAGCCGAACCAATAAAAACGTGCGATCGTCGCAGCGGCCGAAACTCGTTTCGAAGAAGCTGACCAGCGGCAGCCGGCACAATCGCAGCTCGAGTCGATCGATACGCACTGAAGTCTTCAAACGATAACATGCGTGTTCTATACTCGGCGGGCCTGAAGGCGCGCCACGACTCGCGCCCAAGGCCGCGCCACTACACGTGCCTCAAGGCCCGCCGCCACCACCACACCCGCCGTTTCGCTATCTCGCCATCGAAGGGCCGATCGGAGTCGGCAAAACGCGACTGGCGGAGCGCCTCGCCGCCCGCTTGGACGGCGCCACCGTGCTCGAAGATGGAGACAATCCCTTCCTCGCGGACTTCTACAACGATCGGCCCGGCGCTGCGCTGCAGGCGCAGCTCTTCTATCTCTTGAACCGTCATCGCCAGCTCGCCGGGATGCGTCAGGCAGATCTGTTTCAGCACACGGTGGTGTGCGATTACCTCTTCGACAGAGACAAGATCTTCGCGTATCTGAACCTCGATGACAACGAACTGTTCATTTACCAGCGCCTCTATGAACTCCTCGTGCGCGACATCGCGTCACCAGATCTGGTCATTTATCTCCAGGCGCCAGTTGACGTGTTGCGCCGCCGATTGAAAGCACGTGCCATCGATCCGGAACGTGAGATGCCGCAACCGGATCCGGAGTACCTGCGCGAGCTCAACGAGGCATATCAACATTTCTTTTTCCACTACACGGCGACGCCGCTGCTCGTGGTCGAAACCTCGCAATTCGATGTTGACAGCGATCAAGCGCTCGACGATCTTTCGCGTCAGATCGCCGCGATGACCAAGGGGACGAGGTATTACGTACCCCGAACGAAGAACTAGCCACGGGCCCCTGATATCCGGCTAACTCCGCGGCTCTTGGCTAAGTTCTTGGTCACTTCTGCTAAGCTCACGCGATGGCCTGGTTCAAAAAAGCGCGCAAGCCAATTGCCGCGCCGGATAAAACCAGCCGCGTGCCGGAGGGACTCTGGGTCAAGTGTCCCGACTGCGATGCGATTATCTACACGAAGGACCTCGCCAAGAATCTCAGCGTCTGCGCCAAGTGTTCGCATCATTTCCGGCTGACCTCCGTCGAACGCCTGCGATCGTTGTTCGATGACGAGGAGTTCGCCGAGATGGATCGTGGTCTACGCTCCAACGATCCCCTGCACTTCACCGACACCAAGCCGTACCGCAAGCGGCTTGCAGCCAGCCAGGCGACAACCGGACAGCCTGACGCGATCATCGTTGCAACCGGCCGCATCAACGGCATCGAGGCCGTGGTTGGCGCGATGGAGTACGCCTTCATCGGCGGCAGCATGGGTATCGTGATGGGCGAGAAAATCGTGCGCGGCATCGAAACGGCGCTCGCCCGCCGCATGCCCGTCGTCATCGTGTCGTGTTCAGGCGGCGCGCGCATGATGGAAGGCGCGCTGTCGCTCATGCAGATGGCCAAGATCTCCGCGTCGCTGGCGCGGCTGGATCGTGCCGGCCTGCCTTACATCTCGGTGCTCACCGATCCCACTACGGGTGGCGTCACCGCCAGCTTTGCGATGCTCGGCGACCTGAACATCGCCGAACCGCGCGCCCTGATCGGCTTCGCCGGCCCGCGTGTGATCGAGCAGACCATCCGGCAGAAGCTGCCCGATGGCTTTCAGCGCAGCGAGTTCCTGATCGAACATGGCATGCTCGATCTCGTGGTCGACCGCCGCGAGCTGAAGGCCACCATTGCGAGGGCACTCGAGTTCATGGGCGCCAAGGCGACACCGCCCGCTCCATTGGTGGCCGCGGTGCAGGGCTCGGAGCGGCCCGGTGAGCTCTGATCCGATCGTTGAGCGCCTCCTGGCGCTGGAGCACTTCGGAATCAAACTTGGACTCTCCAAGATCCGAACGCTTCTTACGGTGCTCGGCGATCCGCAGAACTCGTTCACGTCAATCCACATCGCCGGAACCAACGGCAAAGGGTCGGTGAGCGCAATGGTGGAGCGGGCGCTGCGCGCGGCCGGCCACCGCACTGGACGATACACGTCGCCGCACTTGAGCCAAATCGAGGAGCGAATCGCGATCGATGGACAACCGGTTGCTCCCACAGTTTTTCGCTCCACGGCCAAGGTCGTGTTTTCCGCCGTCGATCGGCTTCGCGGCAACGGCCAACTGGACACAACGCCGACATTTTTCGAAGTGACGACGGCGATGGCGTTTGAGATCTTTCGGCAGGCAGCCGTTAAGGTCGCCGTCGTCGAAGTCGGCCTCGGCGGCCGGTTCGACGCCACCAACGTGCTGACGCCGACGGTTGCGGCCATCACCTCGATCGCGTTGGACCATGAACGCCACCTCGGAAATACTCTGGCGAGCATCGCCTTCGAGAAAGCGGGAATCCTCAAGCGCAATGTGCCAGCAGTGGTCGGCGACATCCCGCAAGAGGCCCGCGAGACCATCGAGAACGTGGCCCATGACGAGGGCGTCGCGCTGGTGCCAGGAGATTTGCGCATCATCGACGAGGCGAGGCTCGTCAAAGGCAGGGCGACGATTTCGGCGACAACTCCGGTGCGGCACTACGGCTCGATAGAGCTCGGCCTCAATGGCGCTCACCAGGTCGCGAACGCTGCCGTCGCGATTCGCGTGCTCGAGCTCGTTGATACTGCAGGTGTGTCGGTCGCGGCCGATCACATCGTCACTGGACTTCGCGACGTCGAATGGCCGGCGCGGCTCGAGTGGTTGAGTGTCGACGGCGGCCACGTCCTGCTCGATGCCGCACACAATCCAGCCGGCGCCAATGCGCTGCGCGCGTACCTCGACGCGGCCGGCGTGGCGCCGCTGCCGCTGGTGCTTGCTGTGATGGCGGACAAGGATGTGCGCCAGATGGTGTCGGCGCTCGCGCCGTGCGCGTCGATGTTTGTGGCGACGACCGTCGCGTCGAAACGCGCGCTCACGGCTGAAGCGCTCGCGCAGACGATCGCAGGTGTGGCGCCCAGGGTGAGGGTTTGCGCCGAACCGGACGCGGACAGAGCCGTGAATGCCGCGCTCACAGAGGCCGAACGTATTGCTGTCGCGGGTTCGATCTTCCTGGTCGGTCCGTTGCGCGCACGTCTGATCGCGCGTGCGCCGCGTGCGGAGTCGGCTGGCCGCCAGCGCGTTCCGAAATGATATTCTTGCGCGAGCGCCACCGCTCTCTCCTGATGCACGTTCGAACCCGTCAGTTCCCGCTCGTAGGTGTTCTGCTGGTCGTCTCGGCACACGTGACCGCCGCGCAATCCATTCCGGGCTGGGAAACCAAACAGTTCTCCATGGAGCGGCTCGATGCCGAGCGCGTGCGTCTCATGCGAGAGGTCGAAGTGATCGGTGTCGGTCCAAACAAGGGCCAGCAGATCTTCGCGGACGATTTGCTGTGGAACACGCGCACCGGCGAGCTGAGCGCCGAAGGCAACGTGCTGGTCGTGTCGCCGACCGGCCGCATTGCCGCCGAACGCGTTGTCTTCAACACGAAAACCGGTCACGGGACGTTTTACACAGCGTCCGGAATCGCGTCGCTGGGCGATCGCGGCGAAAAAGATCGCAGCATGTTCGGTACACTCGAGCCCGACGTGTATTTCTACGGCGAGATGATTGAAAAGATCGGCGACGACCGCTACCGCATCACGCGCGGCGGCTTCACCACGTGCGTGCAGCCGACGCCGCGCTGGGACATCGTCAGCGACAAGGCGACGATCGATCTCGAGGATTACGCGATCCTGCGGAACGCGGTGCTGAGAGTGAAGGACGTGCCAGTGTTTTATCTGCCGGTTCTCTATTACCCGATTCAAAGCGATGATCGTGCCACCGGATTTCTGATGCCGACCTACGGGCAGTCGACATATCGGGGCCGCTCGATCAGCAACGCGTTTTTCTGGGCGATCAATCGCAGTCAGGATCTCACACTGTTCCACGATTGGCTGTTCAGCCGCGGGCAAGGTTACGGAAGTGAATACCGATACGCGGTTGCGCCGGGTTCGGAAGGACAGCTTCGCCTGTATCGCCTTAATGAGAAGGCATCGACCATCGACACGTCAGACGGTTCGGCCGAAAGCAATGCGCGCCGCAGCATGAATTTGAACGGCAGCATCGTGCAGCAACTGCCGGGCGGGTTCCGCGGCCACGCGCGGCTGGATTACTTCAGCAACGTAACGGTCCAGCAGTTATATCAAAACAACTTCTACGACGCCTCGAACAGCACGCGCGTCCTCTCCGGGGGTGTGACCGGCGCCTGGAAAAGCGTATCGATCGGCGGCAACTTGATTCGATCGGAAACGTTTTCCAATGCCGAGAACTCGTACGTCACCGGCAACCTGCCGTCGCTCACCGCCACCCTGTCGAGCCGGCAAATCGGCACTTTGCCACTATATGCCTCGATCCAGAGCGAAACGTCGAACGTCCTGCAGATCTACAAAAACTCCGGCGTGATTGATGATCGCGGACTGTGGCGTACCGACTTCCTTCCGTCGCTGCGGGCGCCGATCTCGAAGCTGCCGTATCTCACGGTAAACGGGACGCTCGCGTGGCGCTATACACATTTCAGTGAACGCATAGAGAATCGCGAACAGGTTCCGATCGGAATCCACCGTGACTATTTTGATATGGGCGTCGACACGATTGGGCCGGTGCTGACGCGTGTCTTCGCGCCCAATCCGTCATCCGCGCGCCGGTTGAAGCACGTGATTGAACCAATCTTTGGCTTTCATCGCATTACCGCGATCCCCAATCGCGCATCGCTGCCGGTCGTGGGCGGAACGGACAACGTTTATGGCGGCGCCGGGACCATCAACTATGGATTCAACAACCGCATCATCATGCGTTCGCCGCCGAGGGACCAGACTGCCGTCCAATCTGCCCCACGCGAGCTCGTGGTGGTCAGTCTGCAACAGAGTTATTACACCGACCCGGGGGCGAGTTTTTACGATCCGTCATACTCGTTCAGTTATCTGAACAGCGTGCCGAAACAGTTCTCGCCATGGACGCTCACGGTCCGTAGCTCACCAATCCAGAGCGTCACTACCGATTACCGGCTCGAGTACGACACGCAGACAAGGGTCAATCGTCTTCAAGGGATGGCGCTCAATGGCGCGGTGAGCTCCACGCACGTGCAGGCGAGTGGCGGCTGGAGTCTGCGCCGCCTGGGTGGTTTCGACCCGAAAGCCCCCCTGGACAACATCCTGCAGTCATCGACGACATTGAAAACCGCGAGCAATACCGTTGGCGGGACCTTCACGTTTTATTACGACGTCAGGCGATCAACTCTGATGCAGCACCGCTGGATCGGGTATTACAACGCGCAGTGTTGTGGCCTGATTGTCGAATACCAGGTATACAGCTATCCCACTGGCGATCCCAATTATCCAGTTCCGAAAGATCGGCGCTTCAATTTGTCGTTCAGTCTGGCGGGCATCGGCAGCTTCTCGAACTTGTTGGGCGCCTTTGGCGGCGGCCTGGGCGGGCGCTATTAAATGAAAGGTCTCATTCTGAGCGGCGGCAAAGGCACGCGCCTGAGACCGCTTACCTACACGAGCGCCAAGCAGCTCGTGCCGGTCGCCAACAAACCTGTCCTCTTCTACGGCGTCGAAGCGCTCGTCGAGGCAGGCATTCGCGACATCGGTGTTGTCGTCGGCGATACGCATGCCGAAATCCGCGCCGCGCTCGGCGATGGCTCACGCTTTGGCGCGCGCATCACCTATCTGGAGCAGGACGCGCCGCGCGGCCTCGCGCATGCCGTGCTCATCAGCGAGCAATTCATCGACGGCCAGCCGTTCGTGATGTACCTCGGCGACAACCTGCTCAACAAAGGCATTGTCCCCTTTGTCGATCAGTTCGTGCGCGAGCGGCCGGCAGCGCAGATTCTCCTCACGCCGGTGCCGGATCCGCAGATGTTCGGGGTCGCGGAGCTCACCAACGGCAAGGTGCGCCGTCTCGTTGAAAAGCCGAAGCAACCGCAAAGCGATCTGGCCCTGGTCGGCGTCTACATGTTCGGCCCCGACATCTTCACGTCGGTCAAGCGCATCAAACCGAGTTTTCGGAACGAGCTGGAAATCACCGACGCCATTCAGGACTTGATCGACCGCGGGCTGACTGTCATCCCGCATCTCGTTGACGGCTGGTGGAAAGACACGGGCAAGCTGGAAGACATGCTCGAAGCCAACCGCCTCGTGCTCGAAACGCTCGAGCGCCGCATCGAGGGAATGTGTGATGCCGAATCGCGCATCGAAGGCAAGGTCGTGGTGGAAACGGGCGCGGTGATCGAACATTCCGTCGTGCGTGGACCGGCGATCATCGGCGCGCGGGCGCACATCTCCCGCGCCTACATCGGCCCGTTCACCTCGATCATGAACGACGTGACCATTCGCGAGTCTGAAATCGAGCACAGCATCGTCCTCGAAGGGTCCGTGATCCAGGACCTCGGCACGCGGGTGGCCGACAGTCTGATCGGGAAGAACGTGAAGATCACGCGCGCGCCGCTCAAGCCGTCGGCGTATCGCTTCATGCTCGGCGACAATTCCGAAGTGTCCATTCGCTGGTAGGTTGGCTGTATGTTGGAGGTCCTCGTCACCGGCGGCGCCGGGTTCATCGGCAGCAACTTCGTTCGCTACGCGCTGCACCAGCACGCCGACTGGCGCGTGACGACGCTTGACAAGCTGACCTACGCGGGGCGTCGGGAAAACCTGCACGACGTGATGAGCGATCCTCGTCACACGTTTGTGCACGGCGACATCTGCGACGTCGCTATCGCCGGGCCGCTGGTGGAACGGTCGAACGTCGTCGTCCACTTTGCCGCCGAAACGCACGTCGATCGTTCCATTCTGTCGGCCGGGGACTTCATCCGAACCGACGTTGAAGGCACGTTCGTATTGCTCGAAGCCGCCCGCCGCACAAAGGGCCTCGGTCGGTTCGTGCAGATTTCGACCGACGAGGTTTACGGCAGCGTCACGACCGGCCACAGCAGGGAAAGCGACGAATTGCGGCCGCGCAATCCGTACTCCGCGAGCAAGTGCGGCGCCGATCGGCTCGCCTACAGCTACTTCGCCACCTACAACGTGCCGGTGGTGGTGACGCGAGCCTCGAACAACTATGGCCCGTACCAGTTCCCGGAAAAAATCATTCCGTTGTTCGTGACCAACCTGGTGGACGACATCCCCGTGCCGCTTTACGGCGATGGGGGCAACGTACGGGATTGGCTGCACGTGATCGATCATTGCCGAGCCGTCGACTTCGTCATCGAGCACGGCGTCGACGGCGAGGCGTACAACATCGGCGGCGGCAACGAGGTCAACAATCTCGATCTCACGCATCGCATCCTGCAACTCGCGGGCAAGCCCACGTCGCTGATCAAGCCGGTGCAGGATCGGCAGGGACACGATCGCCGTTATGCGCTCGACACCAGCAAGCTGCGGGCGCTGGGCTGGACGCCGCAGGTATCGTTCGACGCCGGCCTGGCGGAAACCGTAGCGTGGTACCGCGAAAACGAGTGGTGGTGGCGTCCGATCAAGGAACGCGACCCGGCCTTCAAAGCGTATTACGACGCACAATACGGCGGGCGCTCGTAGTCCGCCATGACACAACCTGTCCTGGTCACCGGCGCCGCCGGGTTCGTGGGCAGTCACCTGCTCGATTTCCTTCGGCAACAGGGCAGCGAGATAGTCGGATGGCATCGGCGCCATCAGCAACCCGATCGGCCCGGCGTGACCTGGATGCACGTGGACCTGCTCGATCGGGCGGCCGTCACGCGTGCAGTGCAGGAAGTAGAGCCGTCAGCGATCTACCACCTCGCCGGATCCGCTCACGTCGCGCAATCGTGGCAACACATCCGTGAAACGTTCGAGGGCAACGTCCTCGCCACGCATCATCTGCTCGAATCGCTGCGCGCGCTCGACGTCAAACCCCGCATGCTGGTTGCCTGCAGCGGCCATGTCTATGCTCCGCAACCGCGGCCGATTCGCGAAGACGACGAGCTGAAACCGTCAAGTCCGTACGCCACGAGCAAACTGGCGGTGGAGATGTTGGCGACGCGCGCGTGGGAGCACGATGGCAGTCCGGCGATCGTCGCGCGCGCCTTCAACCACGTCGGTCCGCGCCAGGATCCCTCCTACGTCGCGCCGACGATCGCTCGTCAGATCGCCATCATCGAGCAGGGTGGAGCCGAACCAGAACTCAAAGTCGGCAGCCTCGAGCCGAAACGCGATCTCACAGACGTGCGCGACACCGTGCGCGCCTATGCGGCTTTGATGCAGCACGCTCGTCCGGCCGTGCCGTACAACGTCTGCTCCGGGCGCGCCATTGCCGTCGGAGAACTCGTTCGGACCTTTGTTGCTCTTGCGGCCCGCGAGGTTCGCGTTGTGGAAGACCGGGCAAGGTTCCGTCCCAACGATCCGCCTCTGCTCGTCGGCGACCGAAGCCGGATCACTCGCGAAACCGGCTGGATGCCGCAAATTCCATTCGAGCAAACTGTCGGCGACCTTCTCGACTACTGGCGAGCACGAGTCCGCGTGGAAGTGTAGCTTGTTGCCTCGCATCTCGCGTTTTGCAGATCGCATGCAGGTTGCGTGGAGTATTTCGGCAACCTGTCGGGCCAGATGCACGTCCTGGTGACCGGCGGCACAGGCTATCTCGGGCAAGCGGTCGTCCGCGCGTTCTATTCAGCCGGACACAACGTCAGCATATTCGCGCGTGCCGCCTCGCGATGGAGGCTGCCCGGCGAATCAATCGATGGCGACATCCGCGACGCCGAAGCGGTGTTACGGGCAGGCGCGAATTGCGACGTCATTTGCCACCTGGCCGCGCTCGTCTCGTTATGGCGGCCACGACGTGCCGACTTCGACGAAGTCAACGTCGGCGGTCTACGCAACGTCCTCAGTGCGGCAGAAACGCTTCGGACGCCGCGCGTTCTCGTCACTTCCTCGTTTCTCGCGCTGCCACCCAGCGACGGAACGCGCCCGATCACGGCCAACGATTACCAGCGCACGAAGGTGGCTGCCGAACAGGTTGCGGCGGCTGCGGCGCAATCCGGAATGCCGATCGTACGGCTCTATCCCGGCGTGGTGTACGGTCCCGGCGTGGAGTCGGAAGGAAACCTGATCGGCCGCATGGTGCGCGATCATCTCGCCGCGCGTCTACCAGGCATCATCGGCGCGGATCGCCGGTGGTCATACGCGTGGATCGACGATGTCGCGCAGGCGTATGTGCATGCGGCGGAACGCGCACAGCCCGGCGCAACCTATGTCCTCGGCGGCGACAACGCACCGCAGATGCGGGTGTTCGAAATCGTGCGCGAACGAAAGGGGCGACGACTGCCACGGCGCATTCCGTTTGCGCTCGCCACGCTGATTGGCGCGGCCGAAGACGCGCGCGCCGCGATGCTTGGCCAGCCGCCGTTGTTGACACGCGGCACCGTCGAGATCTTCCGCCACGACTGGTCGCTTGATAGCCGCGCCGCCGTCACCCATCTCGAACTGCGGATCCGCGCGCTCTCTGACGGCATGGAAAGGCTGCTCAGCATCCTGTGACGGCGTTCTCCGAGACACATCGTCAGTTCGTGCACGTGAGCATGGCAGCGTTTGCCTTGTTGCTTCGCTATCTCACGTGGCCACAGGCCGCGGCGCTGGCAGCCGGCGCGCTGGCCTTCAACGCGTTCGCACTCGCTTCGTTGGCGCCGGGGATCGTACGCAGCGCGGGGGTCCGCAAGGTTGGCGCCGGCATCCTGTTCTATCCGCTGTCGGTCCTGGCGCTCGTGTGTGCCTTTCGCGATCGCCTCGATCTCGTCGCCGGGGCGTGGGGTGTGATGGCATTTGGCGACGGCTTTGCGACGCTCGTGGGGAGCTCGACCAAGGGCCGCCCCTTGCCGTGGAATCCACAAAAGTCGTGGGATGGCCTCGCCGCGTTCCTCATTGCGGGGTCGATCGGCGCGATTGCGTTGATGATGTGGGTTGCGCCCGCAATGACCGCACCGCCATCGCACGAGTTCCTGCTCTTCGCGCCGCTGGCGGCCACTATTGTCGCGGCGCTCGTCGAGACGTTGCCGATCGGTCTCGACGACAACCTTTTGGTTCCCGCCGCCGCGGGCATCACCCTGTGGTTTGCATCGCAGATCGATCGGCCGTTACCTGACTGGATCGACCTTGCAGGTGCGCTCATGGCGAGCGTGCCGGTGGCTTTGCTGGTATGGCGCACTCGCACGGTGACACTTGGCGGCGCTGCTGCCGGCGTTATCTGCGCCGTTCTGATTTACATCGGCACCTACCTTGCCGGGATCGTAGTGCTCGGTATCGCGCTGTTTTTGACGACCATCACGTCGCGCCTGGGACGCGCGCGCAAGCTGCGACTTGGCGTCGAAGAAGATCGCGAAGGGCGACGGGGCGCCGCCAACATCGCCGCCAACTGCGCGGTTGGCGCGCTCGGCGGTGCGCTTGCTGCCTTCTCCAGTGACTGGGGCGGTGAAGCAGGAGCGGTGATGGTGGTAACGGCGATCGCAGCCGGTGCGAGCGATACCGTGGCAAGCGAAATCGGGACGGCGTTTGGCGGCCAGCCGCGAGCGTTTCCGTCGCTTCGTGCCGTGCCGCCAGGGACGCCGGGCGCCGTCAGCGTCGTCGGAACGCTTGCCGGCGTTGCCGCAGCAGCTTTGATTGCGTTGCCGGCGGTTGGCATGTGGCTCCTGCCAAACGATCGCCTTGCGCTCGTTGTCGCCGCGTGCACGGCCGGCGCGTTCGTCGAAAGCGCGCTGGCAACCCGATTCGAACGCGCAGACGGGCTCGACAATCACACGTTGAATCTCATCAACACGGGGTGCGCGGCGGCTGTGGCGGTGTGGTGGGCATCGTGATGAGCAGGGTCGGCGATTTCCTCGAGCTCGGCCGGCCGTTTACGCTCGTCGCGCCTGCGCTTGGGTTTTTTTCCGGTGGCCTCACCGCGATCGGCGCGGCGCCCTATGCGCCCTGGTC